>JBAXCK010000065.1:0-16813 GCA_037141465.1 Mycobacteriaceae bacterium
CGGGTCGGGTCCGGACGGCGGCGCGGTCACCGGCGCGGTCACCGGCAGTCGCGGCGCGTCGGCGCGCCGCGGATCGCGGGCCGGCGGCAGCGGACGTGGGCCGCTCACCGCGGGCGGCTCATAGGCGGCCACCGGAGTCACAAGTCGCATTCGGGCACCCTCCAGTGAGTTCGGTCGTGAGCACGCCGATCGCTGGAGAGTTGGCGATCGAGGCTGAAATGATGGCAGATTCGACAGGGGCCCGGTATTCAGGGGCCCGGTATTCAGTGGCCCGGTATTCAGGGGCCCGGTATTCGGTCCGAGGAGGTGGTGAGGATGGTGGTCCGGCTTTCGCCCGCCGACACCGCCTTCTACCAACGCGAGAACACCTCGACCCCGATGTACGTCGGCTCGCTGTCGATCCTGCGGCGCCCGCGCGGCGGGCTGAGCTACGAGCGCCTGCTGGAGACGGTCGAACGGCAGTTGCCGATGGTGCCGCGCTACCGGCAGAAGGTCCGCGAGGTCACCTTCGGCCTGGCCCGGCCGGTGTGGGTCGACGACCCCGATTTCGACGTCACCTACCACGTGCGGCGCTCCGCGCTGCCGTCGCCGGGCAGTGATTCCCAACTGCACGAACTGGTCTCCCGACTGGCCGGCCGTCCGCTGGACCGCACCCGTCCGCTGTGGGAGATGTATCTCATCGAGGGCCTGTCGAAGAACCGCCTCGCGGTGTTCATCAAGTCGCACCAGGCACTCGTCAACGGCCTCACCGCGCTGGAACTCGGCCACGTGATCGCCGACCGGAACCGCCGGCCCCCGCCGGCCGCCGTCGAGGACATCTGGCTGCCGAAGGGGGTTCCGTCAGCGGAGCGGTTGCTGATCGACGCCGTCGGCGACTGGCTGGCCCGCCCCGGACAGGAACTGCGTTCCCTGCGCTCCACCGTCGTCGACGTCGCCACCAACGCCGGAGAACTCGCCCAGATCGCACGCCGCACCGCGCAGGCCGCCCGTCGGATGGCCCGCGGCAGCGCGCCGCAGAGCCCGCTGAACACCACCGTGTCCCGGCACCGGCGCTTCACCGTCGCCTCGGCAGAACTCGCCGACTACCGAACGGTGCGGGCGCGCTATGACTGCGACGTCAACGATGTGGTGCTGACCGTCATCGCCGGTGCGCTGCGCAACTGGCTGCTCTCACGCGGGGAGCCGGTGCCGGCGACGTCCGTCATGCGGGCGATGGCGCCCACGTCGGTGTATCCGGAGGCCGAACCGCAGTCCGGTCCGGGGCAGGCCATCAGCGAGGTCGCGCCGTTCCTGATCGAGCTGCCGGTCGGCGAGTCCAACCCCGTGGTGCGGCTCTCGCAGATCGCACACGCCACCGAGACGCACTCCGCTGCCACCAGTCTGGTCGACGCTCAGACCATCGTCACGCTGTCCGGCTTCCCGCCGCCCACCCTGCACGCGATGGGCACGCGGGTGGCCACCGCCTTCTCGCCGCGCCAGTTCAACCTCCTGATCACCAACGTGCCGGGTCCGCAGTCGCAGATGTACGTGGCCGGCGCGAAAGTTCTGGAGACCTACGCGGTGCCCCCGCTGCTGCACGATCAGGTGCTGGCGATCGGGGTGACGTCGTATTGCGGGATGCTCTATTTCGGCATCAACGCCGACCGGGATGCGATGACCGACGTCGAGGTGCTACCCGAGCTACTCGCCGAATCACTGGAGGAGTTGCTCGAGGCTGCAACCACGTAAGCTTTCCCACCGTGGCCAAGAACCCGACGGAAGCCGCCGAGAGCCGAGAGCCGGCCGCGTCCACGAAGATCCCCAACGACGTCTACGAAGCCGAGTTGTACCGACTGCAGACCGAACTGGTGAAGCTGCAGGAATGGACCAGGGCGACCGGGGCGCGGATCGTGGTGCTCTTCGAGGGCCGCGACGCCGCCGGCAAGGGCGGAACCATCAAACGCATCACCGAGTACCTCAGCCCGCGGCACGTCCGCATCGCCGCGCTGCCCGCCCCGAGTGAACGGGAGCAGGGCCAGTGGTACTTCCAGCGCTACATCGAACACCTGCCCACGCGCGGGGAGATCGTCCTGTTCGACCGGTCCTGGTACAACCGCGCCGGCGTGGAGAAGGTGATGGGATTCTGCACGCCGCAGGAAGAGTCGCTGTTCCTTAGGCAATGCCCGATCTTCGAGCAGATGCTGATCGACGACGGGATTCTGCTGCGCAAGTACTGGTTCTCGGTATCCGAGGACGAGCAGTTGCGCAGGTTCAAGTCCCGCCTCAACGATCCGCTTCGCCGCTGGAAACTCTCGCCGATGGACATGGAGTCGATCTACCGGTGGGAGGACTACTCCCGCGCCAAGGACGACATGATGGTGCACACCGACACCCCCTCGAGTCCATGGTTCGTGGTGGAGTCGGCCCTGAAGAAGAACGCCCGGCTCAACATGATCGCGCACCTGCTCTCGACCATCCCCTACGAAGAGGTGGAGCTCGACCAGGTCAAATTACCCAAGCGTCCGCAGACCGGGAACTACCGCCGTCCGCCGCGCGACCTGACGACCTATGTGCCCGACTACGCGGCCACGCTGCTGGGTGATCGTGAGTAGGGTCTACATCCCTGCGACGCTGGCGATGCTGGAGCAACTGGTGGCCGAGGCGACGATGCACCCGCGCAGCGGGACGGCGTTCGCGGTGACGCCCGCACTGCGTGAGTCCTACGCCGAGGGCGACGACGAGGAACTCGCCGAGGTGGCCCTCGGGGAGGCGGCGCTGGCATCCCTGCGGCTGCTCGCCGGCGAACAGGAGCCCCGATTGCGCCGCGCGGTGCTGGAGGTCGATGTGCCCGACAGCGACGTGACCGTGCGACCGGACCTCGACGATGCGGTGGTGCGACTGGCCGGCCCGGTCTCCCTCGATCAGGTGGTGGCCGCCTACGTCGACAACGCCGGCGCCGAGCCCGCGGTGCGCGCCGCCATCGGGGTGATCGACGACGCCGACCTCGGCGACGAGGACGCCGAGTTGACCGTCGGTGACGCCCAGGATCACGACCTGGCCTGGTACGCCGCGCAGGAGTTGCCTTTCCTGCTCGAACTGCTGTGACCGCGATCCTGCGGGCTCTCACGACCCCACTCCTGCCCGGTGACTACCTGAGACTCCTCAACCCGCTGTGGTCGTCGCGTGAACTGCGCGGGCGCGTCGTGGCGGTGCAGCCGGAGACCCGAGACTCGGCCACCCTGGTGATCAAACCGGGCCGGCGGTTCCGGTTCGACTTCGTTCCCGGCCAATACGTCGGTATCGGCGTGCGGGTCGACGGGCGGTGGCGGTGGCGGTCCTACTCGCTCACCTGTCCGCCGCTCAGTAAGGACCGGACCATCACGGTGACGGTCAAGGCGATGCCGGAGGGCTTCCTGTCCGGCCACCTGGTCAGCGGGCTGCGGCCCGGCACGGTGGTCCGGCTGGCCGCCCCGCAGGGCGATTTCGTGATGACCGACCCCGCCCCGCCCTCGGTGCTGTTCCTCACCGCCGGATCGGGCATCACCCCGGTGATGTCGATGCTGCGCACCATGGCGCGCCGCGACCAGATCGACGGCCGCGACATCGTGCACGTGCACAGCGCGCCGACGGCCGCAGACGTGTTGTTCGCCGGGGAGCTCGAACGCCTGGCCCGCGAGCATGCCGGTTACCGGCTGATCGTGCGCGCCACCCGCAGCCAGGGCCGGCTGGATCTGGCCCGGTTGGACGAGGTGGTGCCGGACTGGCGGCAGCGCCAGACCTGGGCGTGCGGACCGGCGGCCATGCTGCGCGACGCCGAGGCGCTGTGGGCCCGCAACGGCGTCGCCGACCGCCTGCACCGCGAGCAGTTCGCCGCGCCGCGCACCGCGGGATCGCAACTCGGCGGCACCGTCACCTTCGCGGCCAGTGGCCGCAGTGTCGCCGCCGACGGTGCGACCACGCTGCTGGAGGCCGGTGAGTCGGCGGGCGTGGTGATGCCGTTCGGTTGCCGGATCGGCATCTGCCACACCTGTATGGTCGATCTTGTGGACGGCCGGGCACGTGATCTGAGGTCCGGCGTGGAGTACGAGGCGGGCAATTCGGTGCAGACCTGTGTGTCGGCCCCCAGCGGTGACTGCGTGGTGGACATCTGATGGCGATCACCGACCTCGAGGAGTTCAGCCACCTCACCGACGCCGACATCGACAACCTCGCGCACGAACTCGACGCTATCCGCCGCGATGTCGAGGACGACCTCGGCGAACGTGACGCCCGCTACATCCACCGCGCCATCGCCGCGCAGCGCATCCTCGAGATCAGCGGCCGCCTGCTACTGGCCTTCGGATCGCGCCGTCCGGCCTGGTGGGCCGGCACACTGACACTGGCCCTGGCCAAGATCGTCGAGAACATGGAGATCGGCCACAACGTCATGCACGGCCAGTGGGACTGGATGAACGATCCGGAGATCCACTCCTCCACCTGGGAGTGGGACATGGCCGGGGTGTCCAAGCACTGGCGTATCACCCACAACGTCGCACACCACAAGTACACCAACGTGCTCGGCATGGACGACGACGTCGGCTACGGCGTGCTTCGCGTCACCCGCGACGAGCAGTGGAAACCGCGCAACGTGCTCAACGTGCCGCTGAATCTGCTGCTGGCGTTCGGATTCGAATGGGGAATCGCGCTGCAGCATCTGGAGTTGCGCAAGATCCTCAAACCCCAGACCCGCGCGGCCACCGTCATTCGGCTGCGTGAGCTGCTCACCAAGTCCGCGCGCCAGGTCGGCAAGGACTATGTGGCGTTCCCGGCGCTGACGGCGCTCTCCCCGCGTGCGGGCTTCACCTCGACGCTGAAGGCCGACGCCGTCGCGAACGTGATCCGCAACCTGTGGACCAACGCGGTGATCTTCTGCGGGCACTTCCCCGACGGTGCAGAAAAGTTCGCCGCCACCGCCACCGACCTGGCGACCGAGAGCCGCGGGCAGTGGTATCTGCGCCAGATGCTCGGCAGCGCCAACATCGACGCCGGACCGGTGCTGGCTTTCCTCACCGGCAACCTGTCCTACCAGATCGAGCACCACCTCTATCCGGATCTGCCGAGCCGGCGGCTCGCGGAGATCTCGGTGAGGGTGCGGGCCCTGTGTGAGAAGTACGACCTGCCCTACACCAGCGGGCCGCTTCCGGTGCAGTACGCCAAGACCTGGCGCACGATCGCCAAACTGTCGCTGCCGGATCGGTTCTTGCGCGCCACCGCCGACGACGCGCCTGAGACCCGCAGCGAGCGGATGTTCGACGTGCTGCCGCCCGCCGCGCGCCGGCGCGGGTTGAAGTCCGCGATCGCGGCCGTACGCCGCCGCGTCTAGGGAATCCAGTCGAAGGTGTCCGGGTGCGGGCCTCGCCGGCCGTCCTCGCCTTTGTCCAGCGCGGTGAGTGCCTCGATCTCCTCATCGGTGAGCTCGAAGTCGAAGATCTCGAAATTCTCCTTCATCCGCTGCGGGTGAACCGATTTCGGGAACACGATGTCGCCGCGTTCGATGTGCCACCGCAGTACCACCTGGGCCGGATGCACACCTGCGGCCTTGGCGATCCGGATCACCACCGGGTCACCGAGCACCGCACCGCGCGCGATCGGTGACCAGGCTTGCGTGGCAATGCCGTGCTCGGTGCCGTAGGCGCGCACAATGTCGTTGGTGAAGTACGGATGGACCTCGATCTGGTTGACCGCCGGGACCGTCGCGGTCTCGCGCGCCAGCTCCTGCAGGTGGTGGATCGCGAAGTTCGACACCCCGATGCTGCGGGCGCGCCCGTCGGCCTTGAACCCCTCCAGCGTCGTCCAGGTGGACACGAAGTCGCCGTTGTACCGGGTGGGCAGCGGCCAGTGGATCAGGAACAGGTCGACGTAATCGGTGCCGAGTTCCCGCAGGGTGTCATCGAAGCTGCGCCGCGCGTCGTCGGGGGAGTGGAAGCCGTTGTTCAGCTTGCTGGTGATGAAGACCCGGCCGCGGTCGATGCCCGCGTCGCGGACGCCCTGACCCACCCCGCGCTCGTTGCCGTACATCTGGGCGGTGTCGATGTGGCGGTAGCCGATCTCAATGGCGGTCTTCACCGCCGCGGCGGTGTCCTCCGGCGGCACCTGATACACGCCGTAGCCCAGTACGGGGATCGTGTGCCCGTCGTTGAGCGTGATGCTCGGGACCGTCATGCGTCTCCTTCGATAAGGACCGTCAGCAGCCGCCGCGCGGCCGCCACTCGGTCGGCCTGGGCGCCGGTGAGGGTGTCCAGCGCGCACTCCGGATCGGCCGGCGGGCCGCGATGGCCGCAACCCCTGGGGCAGTCGTCCACCGTCGCCGCCAGATCGGAGAACGCGCGCATCACATCGTCGGGGGCGATGTGGGCGAGTCCGAACGATCGGATGCCCGGAGTGTCGATCACCCAGCCCCCGCCTGGAAGCGGAAGCGCGACGGACTGGGTGGAGGTGTGCCGGCCCTTGCCCACGCCGGACACCTCTCCGATGGCGCGATCAGCCTGCGGCACAAGCCGATTCACCAGTGTCGACTTTCCGACGCCGGAATGCCCGAGCAGGACGGTGATGTGCCCGTTCAACAGCGACTCCACCGTCTCGATCGGCTCGTCGCGTCCGGCGGTGATGACGGTCAGGTCCAGGTCGGTGAACTGCTCGGCGAACGGCGCGGCCGGCGCAAGGTCGGTCTTCGTCAGACAGAGGATCGGTCGCAGGCCCCCGGTGTAGGCGGCGATCAGTGACCGGTCCACCAGTCCGGTGCGCGGCGGCGGGTCGGCCAGTGCCACCACCACCATCATCTGATCGGCGTTGGCCACAACGACGCGTTCGGTCGGATCGGTGTCATCAGCCGTGCGGCGCAGCACCGTCCGCCGTTCACCGCGGCGCACGATGCGGGCCAGCGTGTCGGGCCGGCCGGTGAGATCGCCGACCACGCCCACCTCGTCGCCGACCACGACGGAGGTGCGGCCCAGTTCGCGGGCGCGCATCGCGGCGACCCGGCGGTGCGGATCCCCACCCAGCACGCAACCCCACCGGCCGCGGTCCACGGTCACGACCATGGCCGGCTGCGCGTCGGCGTGTTCGGGCCGGGTCTTGGTGCGCGGTCGCGAACCGCGGCCCGCGCGAATGTGGACGTCGGACTCGTCGTACTCGCGCCGGCTCACTCCGACTCCAGCGCGGGGGGCTCCACCATCGCCCACCACAGCGCGGGGAAGTCCGGCAGCGTCTTGGCGGTGGTGCCGATGTCCTCCACCGACACCCCGGGTATCGCCAGGCCGACGATCGCCCCGGCCATCGCCATCCGGTGATCGGCGTAGGAATGCCACAGCCCGCCGTGCAGCGGCCGCGCGGTGATCACCAGTCCGTCGTGGTCCTCGACGCAGTCGCCGCCGAGGCGGTTGATCTCGGTGCTCAGCGCCGCCAGCCGGTCGGTCTCGTGGCCGCGCAGGTGGGCGATGCCGGTCAGCCGTGACACCGACCCGGGTTCGGCCAGCGCGGCCAGCGCGGCCACCGACGGCGCGAGTTCGCCGACGTCGCCGAGGTCCATGTCGAACCCGCCATAGCTCGCCGGGCCCTCGACCACCAGACCGCGATCGGTATGGGAGACAACGCATCCCAGCTGCCGCAGGATCGACAGGATGATCGGCGCCGGCTGAACGCTCAGCGTCGGCCAGCCGGTGATGGTGACGGTGCCGCCGGTGACCACCGCCGCCGCGGCGAACGGCACCGCGTTGGACAGGTCCGGCTCGATGTGCCAGTGCCGGGCGCTCACCGGTCCCGGTTCCACCCGCCACCGGTTGGGCACGGAGGCGTCGACGCTGACACCGGCCTCCTCGAGCATGGCGGCGGTCATCGCGATGTGCGGTGCCGAGGGCACCGAGGCTGCCCCTCCCTCAGGTGGCGTGTGAATCACCGTCAGCCCGTCGGTGAAGGCCGCGCCGCACAGCAGCAGACCCGAGACGAATTGCGAGGACGCCGAGGCGTCGATGTGCACCGTGCCGCCGGCCACCGATCCGCGGCCGGCAACGGTGAACGGCAGTCCGTCGCCGTCTATGTCGACGCCGAGTGCGCGCAGCGCATCGAGCAGCGGGGCGATGGGCCGGGCGCGGGCCTGCTCGTCCCCGTCGAACATCACCGGCGCCGTGCCCTCAGCAGAAGCCGCCAGCGCGGCCAGTGGCGGGACGAACCGCAGCACGGTCCCGGCCAGGCCGCAGTCGATCCGCGCACCCGGCGCGGGCGCAAGCGTCCCGCCGATCGCCAGGTCGGTGCCCTCGCCGGTGACCTCGAAGCCCAGCGTCCGCAGCGCGCCGATCATGAGGTCGGTATCGCGGCTGCGCAGCGCCCCGGTGATGCGTGAGCCGGGTGCCAGCGCGGACAGGATCAGCGCCCGGTTGGTCATCGACTTCGATCCCGGCACCGTCACCGAGGCGCGCACCGGCGCGGCGGCATGCGGAGCCGGCCACGGGTTCACGGCTACATCCTGCCCTGCGGGGGAATGATGAAGGACATGTGCGGGCGTTTCGTGGTCACCACCGATCCGGCCCGGCTCGCCGTCGAACTCGACGCTGTCGATGAGACCGGGGCGGCCGGAATTGCGCCCAACTACAACGTCGCCCCGTCGACCCGGATCGCCGCAGTCGTCGCCGACGATCACCGTCGCCGCATCCGGCTGATGCGCTGGGGGCTGCTGCCGCCCTGGGCGAGACCCGACAAACCCGCCCGTCCGCTGATCAACGCCCGCGCCGAGACGCTCACCACCTCACCGGCCTTCCGGGCGGCCGCCGCGAGCCGCCGCTGCCTGATCCCGATGGACGGCTACTACGAGTGGAAGCCCAACCCGGATACGCCCAAGGGTGGCCGCAAGACGCCGTTCTACTTCTTCCGGCCGGACGGCGCACCACTGCTCGTCGCCGGGCTGTGGGTGCCATCGCCGGGGGCCCCGTCGCCGGACGCGATGACCGCCACCATCGTCACCACCGATGCGGTCGGGGAGTTCGCCGACGTCCACGACCGGATGCCGCTGGTGCTCGCCCCCGGCGACTGGGACCGCTGGCTGGACCCGCAGACCCCCGCACCCGCCGACCTGCTGGCTTCCCGGCCCGACACGGCCCCGATGGCCGCGCGGGAGGTCTCCACCCTGGTCAACAACGTGGCCAACAATTCACCGGAGCTGATCGAGTCGCCCGGACCCGGCAACCAACCAGTGGGTCTGTTCTAAGCTCGCAGCATGACTGCTGTAGCGCCCAAGATCGACCCGAGCATCAGCTCGGATTCCGTCACCGTGCACAACCCGGCCACCGGCCAGGTCGTCGGCTCGGTTCCCGTCGACGGCCCCGACACGGTGGCCGCCAAGGCCCGGGCTCTGCGCGCCGCCCAGACCCAGTGGGAGGCCATCGGCCCGCGTGGCCGCAAGAAGTGGATGATGCTCTGGCAGGACTGGGTCCTCGACAACGCCGACCACCTCACCGAGGTGCTCATGGCCGAGACCGGCAAGTCCCGCAGCGACGCCAGCGTCGAGGCACTCCTCATCGCCGACGCGATCAAGTACTGGGCCGGCAATGCCGAGGAGTTCCTCGCCGACAAGCATCCGGGCGCGCACAGCCCGCTGTTCAAGGTCAAGAAGCTCACCACCGTCTATCGGCCGTACCCGCTCGTCGGAATGATCGAGCCATGGAACTTCCCGCTGGCCATGCTGGCGCTGGATCTGGTGCCCGCGCTCGCCGCCGGTGCCGCGGTGCTACTGAAACCCTCTGAGGTGACACCACTTTCGGCCGTCGAGCTGGCCCGCGGATGGAAAGAGGTCGGCGCCCCGGCGGTGTTCGCTCTCGCCACCGGATACGGCGCCACCGGCGCCTCGGTGATCGAGGTCTCCGACTTCGTCCACTTCACCGGGTCGACGGGCACCGGCCGCAAGGTCGCGGTGGCCTGCGCCGAGCGGCTCATCCCGTGCAGCCTGGAACTCGGCGGCAAGGATCCGGCCATCGTGCTGGCCGACGCCGACGTGGACCGTGCCGCCAACGGCATCGCCTGGGGCGGCATGTTCAACTCCGGCCAGGTCTGCATCTCGGTGGAGCGGGTCTTCGTCGAGGCCCCGATCTACGACGAGTTCGTCGCCAAGCTCGCCGAGCAGGTCGCCAACGTGCAGCAGGGCCAGGAGTCCGGCGCCGGCTACAGCTTCAACACCGGTGCCATGGCCACCCCGGCCCAGCGCGACATCGTCGAACGCCATGTGCGTGAGGCCACCGCCGCCGGGGCGAAGGTTCTCGTCGGCGGCAAGCCCACCGGTGTCGGCACCTTCTTCGAGCCGACCGTGCTGACCGACGTCACCCCGGACATGGCTTGCATCGCCGAGGAGACCTTCGGCCCGACCCTGCCGGTCATCAAGGTGGCCGACGAGGACGAGGCCGTGCGGCTGGCCAACGACTCGGTTTACGGCCTCTCGGCCACGGTGTGGACCGGCGACAACGCCCGTGGTGAGCGCATCGCGCGCCGGCTCGAGGCCGGCGCGGTGAACATCAACGACGCCATGACCAACGTGTTCTGCTTCTCGCTGCCGATGGGCGGCTGGAAGGAGTCGGGTATCGGTTACCGCGGCGGCGGCGCCGCCGGACTGATCAAATTCTGCCGCCAGCAGGCCATCACGGCACCGCGCATCCCGACCCAGAAGTCGGAGATGCTCTGGTACTCGTCGCCGCAGAAGCAGTCGAACTTCGCCCGCGCCGCCATCCGGGCGTTCTCCGGACGCGGCAGGCGCCGCTTCGGCAAGAAAAGCTAAAAGCCAAAAGCTAAGCCTTGTAACCGGGCGGGTTGGGGGTGTCGACCCAGAAGTCGACCCCCAACTCTGAGCCGGGAACGCAGTCGTACACCGACAGGTCGGTGACTCCGGACTCCAGCAGTACGTCCTCGCACAGCAGGGTGTGTCCGGTGAACTCGCGGGCCGGCCGGCCTATGACCGCGTAGGCGGCGTCGGCGTACACCTCCGGCTTGCGGGACCGCGCCATCATCTCGTCGCCGCCGAGCAGGTTCTGCACCGCGGCGGTGGCGATCGCGGTGCGTGGCCACAGGGTGTTCGAGGCGATGCCGTAGGAGCGCATCTCCTCGGCGATCCCCAAGGCGCACAACGTCATTCCATACTTGGCCATCATGTATCCGGTTGGCCGCAGCCATTTGGGCTCCATCCGGACCGGGGGCGACAGGGTCAGGATGTGCGGGTTGGGCCGGCCCTTCATATGCGGGATGCAGGCCTGCGACACGGCGTAGGTGCCGCGCACCTCGATCCCGTTCATCAGGTCGAAGCGCTTCAGTGGCACCTCTTCGATGGAGCCGAGGTTGATCGCGCTGGCGTTGTTGACGCAGATGTCGATACCGCCGAACTGCTCGACGGCCTTGGCGACGGCCTCGGCCACCGAGTCGCCGTCGCGCACGTCGCCGACGATCGGCAGGGCCTGGCCGCCGGCCTCCTCGATCTCCTTGGCGGCGGTGTAGATGGTGCCCGGCAATTTCGGGTGCGGCTCGGTGGTCTTGGCCACCAGCGCGACGTTGGCCCCGTCGGCAGCAACCCGCTTGGCGATGGCCAGACCGATACCGCGGCTGGCACCGGAGATGAACATGGTCTTGCCGGAGAAGGTTCCCATGACCGACAGCCTAGGATCAGATCGCGATGACTGACACAGTGGCCGACCCGGGGCAGTCCCAGGAGAGCGACGCCGAGCTGACGGCCCGCTTCGAGCGCGACGCCATCCCGCTGATGGATCAGCTCTACGGCGGCGCCCTGCGGATGACCCGCAATCCGGCCGACGCCGAGGACCTGTTGCAGGAGACCATGGTCAAGGCCTACTCCGGCTTCCGGTCCTTCCGGGAGGGCACCAACCTCAAGGCCTGGCTGTACCGGATCATGACCAACACCTACATCAACAGCTACCGCAAGAAGCAGCGGCAGCCCGCCGAGTACCCGACCGAGCAGATCACCGACTCCCAGCTGGCCGCCAACGCCGAGCACTCCTCGACCGGATTGCGCTCCGCTGAGCTGGAGGCTTTGGAAAAAATGCCCGACAGTGAAATCAAAGAGGCCCTCGCAGCGTTACCAGAAGAGTTCGGCCAGGCTGTTTACCTGGCCGACGTGGAAGGTTTCCCCTACAAGGAGATCGCGGAGATCATGGATACGCCGATCGGGACGGTGATGTCCCGCCTGCACCGGGGCCGGCGCCAGCTGCGCGAGCAGCTGGCCGGTGTGGCCCGTGAACGTGGCTTCCTACGGGATTCCCAGCCCGTCGACGCCGAGATCGAGGCCTCATGAGTGACGACGACTGCTCCCTGGTGATGGCCGAGGTCTGGGCCCTGCTCGACGGCGAGGTCACCGACGACAAGCGTGAGCGGCTGCGCCACCATCTCGACGCGTGCCCGGCCTGCCTGCAGCACTACGGGGTCGAGGAGCGCATCAAGAACCTCATCGCCACCAAGTGCAGCGGTGAGAAGGCCCCCGAGCACCTGGTGGCCCGGGTGCGGTTGCAGATCAGCCGGACCACGATCATCCGGCGGGAGTACTAGTCCGCTAACCGGCGATCAGGCGTTGGGCCGTTTGCCGTGATTGGCCTTGCTGTGCTTACGGTCACGCTTCTTGCGGCCACGCTTGGCCATGGGGATCCCTCCGAACGCATCAAATGATTGACCCGAGTATCTCACGGCGACTCATCGCGTCCTAAGCCGCCGGTCAGGCCCACTGTGGTTCGATAGGCCCATGGCCGAGGATGTGCGCGCCGAGATCGTCGCGAGTGTGCTCGAGGTCGTGGTCAGCGAGGGCGATCAGATCGGCGCCGGTGACACCCTGGTGCTGCTGGAGTCCATGAAGATGGAGATCCCGGTGCTGGCCGAATTCGGCGGCACCGTCACCCAGGTCAAGGTCTCCGTCGGCGACGTCATCCAGGCCGGTGACCTGATCGCCGTGATCGAGTAGCACCGGCGGAGTAGAGACCGCAGATGTCCACACTCGGTGACCTGCTTGCCGAGCACACTGTCCTGCCCGGTGGCGCGGTCGACCACCTGCATGCGCTGGTGGGCGAATGGCAACTGCTGGCCGACATGTCCTTCGGCGACCTGCTGATGTGGGTGCTCCGCGATGACGGCACCCTGGTGTGCGTCGCCCAGTGCCGGCCCAACACCGCCTCCACGCTGCTGGTCACCGATGCCGTGGGAACCGTCGTCGGCGGCGACGCTCTGCCCGACACGATGCCGGTGCGCTACCGCGGCGAGGTGGTCGCGATGCTCACCCAGCAGAGTGCCGGGGACGGCCGCCGGACCTCGTCGCGTCTGGAGAAGGCGTATTTGGATTGCGCGGCAAAGCTTTTGGACATGGTCGCCGACGGCGCGTTCCCCAACACCGCCGCCTCCGCGGTCTCGCGATCCAGCCCCCGGGTCGGCGACGGATTCATCCGGCTCGACGTCGCCGGTGCGGTGACGTACGCAAGCCCCAACGCGCTGTCGGCCTACCACCGGATGGGCCTGACATCGGACCTCGAGGGCCACGATCTGGTGGCCGCCACCCGGCCGCTGATGTCGGACTCGCTCGAGGGCGGCGAACTGGCCGGCCACGTCGCCGACGCGCTGTCGGGGGGATCGGGCACCCGCCTGGAGATCGACGCCGGTGGTGCCACCGTGCTGCTGCGCACGCTGCCGCTGATGGCGCGCGGCCGCTCCGACGGCGCGGCCGTACTGATCCGCGACGTCACCGAGGTCAAGCGGCGCGACCGGGCGCTGCTGAGCAAGGATGCGACCATCCGCGAGATCCACCATCGGGTGAAGAACAACCTGCAGACGGTGGCCGCCCTGCTGCGCCTGCAGGCCCGCCGCACCGACAACGCCGAAGCCCGCGAGGCGCTGATGGAGTCGGTGGGCCGGGTGGCGGCGATCGCCCAGGTGCACGACGCGCTGTCGATGTCGGTCGACGAGGAGGTCAACCTCGATGAGGTCGTCGACCGGATCCTGCCGATCATGAATGACGTCGCCGGAGCCGACACCCCGGTGCGGATCAGCCGCGAGGGTGCCCTCGGTGTGCTCGACGCCGACCGGGCGACCGCTCTTGTCATGGTGATCACCGAGCTGGTGCAGAACGCCATCGAGCACGGGCACGCCGGCGCCCCCGGTGAGCGGCCGGGCAGCGTGGTGATCCGCGCCGACCGTTCGGCGCGCCGGCTCGACATCGTGGTTCACGACGACGGCCGCGGCCTGCCGGAGGGATTCGACCTGGAGCGCTCCGAGCGCCTCGGCCTGCAGATCGTGCGGACGCTGGTCTCCGCCGAACTCGACGGGTCGCTGCAGATGCGCGCCGCCGACGGCGGGGGGACCGACGCGGTGCTGCGGGTGCCCATGGGGGTCGGCGGCCGGGCCAAGAAGTAGGCAAAAAAGCAGCGGCCCCGGTCACCCGGGGCCGCTGCGATCAAGCTTCGTCAGTGTCAGACGCCGGTGCGGGCCCTGGTCCGGGCGTTGCGGCGCTTGAGCGCACGACGCTCGTCCTCGCTCATCCCGCCCCACACGCCGGCGTCCTGGCCGGACTCCAGCGCCCAGGTCAGGCACTCGGTGGTCACCGGGCACCGGTTGCACACCAGCTTCGCGTCAGCGATCTGGGCCAAGGCCGGGCCGCTGTTCCCCACGGGGAAGAACAGTTCCGGATCCTCGTCGCGACAGACCGCCTTGTGGCGCCAATCCATTTCCGTTACTCCTTAATCGCATGTGTGCACAGCAAGACAGGTGTTTTCCCAGCTAGCCCGGCTGTTAACCCGTGCACACACAAATGTTGTTGCACTGTTACCTTCGATCGTTTCACAGCGTCGACGGTTGTCAACAGGTGTCGGTGAAACCGTGGGCAAGGTCACTCCCAGGGTCGGTATCACCGACGTACCTCCCGTTGTACTACACTGCGGCGCCGCTGTCCGGTGCACCGTCGTTCTCCCAGTTCAGGACGCATCCGGCGGGGGTGCGACCACGGCGAGGGCGGCAGGCACCGAGGTGAAGGTCATATCGTCGCGCAGGCCCAGGAAATCCCCGTCCACCTGGCAGGACACCGGCTGATCCGCGGTGATCCGGACCCAGTCCAGGTCGTCGGCCCGCACCAGGTGGCGGGCGTTGACCCGGGCCTTCTTCGAGAGCATGCGGCGCAGCAGCAGCAGGTTCTCGGCCACGTTCATGCTGGTCACCGCGAATACGCCCAGGCCCGTCTCGAAGGTGGTGTCGGGATTGGTCCACACCGGCCGGGTTCCGGCGTAGGTCCACGGACTGGCGTTGGAGACGAAGGCGAAGTGCACGCCCGTCGCCGGCTCCCGGCCGGGCAGGTGCACGGTCAGCAGCGGTTCGTCCCGCGTGCTGGCGAGCATCTCGCGCACCGCCACCCGGATGTAGCGGGCGGGGGTCACCCGCCGGCCCTTGGCGCGCTGGGCCTCCACGGCGGCCACCACGTCGCCGTCCACGCCCATGCCCGCGGTGAAGACGGCCCACCGTTCGACGCAGTCCATCAGGCCGATCCGCCGCCACTGTTCACCGCTGCGGTGGGCGCCCAGCAGATCGATCAGCTGGTTGGTGGCCTCGATGGGATCGGAGCTGATGCCCAGCGCACGGGCGAAGACGTTGGCCGATCCGCCGGGAACCACCGCGACGGCCGGCAGCGCGGCCGGGTCCGGCCGCGGGGCACCGGGCGTGCCGAGCAGACCGTTGACCACCTCGTTCACCGTGCCGTCGCCGCCGTGGACGATGATCACGTCCACGCCGTCGCGGTGGGCGCTCTCGGCGATCTCGGCGGCGTGCCCGCGGCGGTCGGTGTGCGTCACCGTCAGCGTGACGCGGCTCTCCAGGGCGTGCGCGAGCAGGTCGCGGCCGGCGGGTGTGGTCGAGGTGGCATTGGGATTCACGATCAGCACGGCCCGCACAAAGACTCACCCTAATTCCCAGGCGCGAGTTGGTACGGTTCGCCGTATGAGAGGTCCGGTCAAACTGGCTGCAGCAGTCCTCGCCGCCGTCGCGGCGATCTGGCTCGCCGCCCCCGCGGGGGCGGTGGACAACATCAAGCCGTTCGGTGATCAGATCCGCGTGATCGACACCGTCGGCAACCCGGTGATCGGTTACACCGTCACCGACTTCGGCCCCAGCTCCGCCGACGTCCCGCACGCCGGGCAGCTCTACGCGGCGACCCTGACGGTGCAGGCCTACGGCACGCCGGCCAATCCGGCCGTCATCATGTTCAACGCGCGCGCCGAGAGCGGCGAGGGGTACCGCGCGATCCTGGAAGGCCCCGACGTGATCACCGCGGCGTCGGTGCCCGCGCAAAGCACCTCGAGCGGCAAGCTCTACTTCGACGTCACCGGGGACACCCCGAACAGCGTGGTGCTCAACGACGGCATGCGCGACATCTTCGCGTGGGTACCGGGTGTCTCCATCGGCGGTAACCGCCCCTGATCCGGACATGACGTCGCCCCTTCCCGTGCGCCGGGCCGCTGCATTGGTGGCACTGCAGGGCGCGGCGGGTGTGATCGCCGCGGTGGTGTTCACCGTGCGGGCTCTGGCCGGCGCCGACCGTCACATCGTCGACGGTTACGGCAATGCGCTGTGGTTCGCGATCGTCGGCGCCGCACTGCTGGCCGCCGGGTGGGCGTTGTTCAACGGGCGGCGCTGGGCGCGCGGGCTGGCGGTCTACGCGCAGATGCTGCTGCTGCCGGTCAGCTGGTACGTCGGGGTGGGCTCACACCGCTGGCCCTACGCCATCGCAGTCGCGCTGCTGTCGATCGCGATCCTGGTGCTGTTGTTCAGCCGCCCGGCGGTTCAGTGGATG
>JBAXCK010000066.1:0-16799 GCA_037141465.1 Mycobacteriaceae bacterium
TGAACATCTGCGAAGTGGTGCTGGCATCGGTGGCACTGGCCGCAGCGGTCCTCGGCCACGCCGGCGGCGCGGCCATCACCGCGCTGCTGGTGGCTGTCGGCGCCCTCGGAGTCCAGGTGATCGGCGTGCGCCCCGCTCTGACCCGCCGCTCCGATGCCGTGCTGGCCGACGCCGCAAGCGCCGAGTCCGGCCGTTCACATGCGCATCTGTTCTACGTCGGGTGTGAAGTGGTCAAGGTGGGGGCACTGCTGACCAGCGGCGTGCTGCTGCTGCGCTGAAGGAGAGCCGCGACGCTAGATGAGCCGCCCGAGGGAATAGCCGATCGCGGCAGCAGCCAGGCCCAGGACCACACTGACGGCGATATTGGCCGCAGCGTGGCTTCGCTGCTGTTGCTCGGCCAGCGAACGCGTCTCCAGCATCCACCCCGAGAAAGTGGTGTAGGCGCCGAGGAATCCGGTTCCGAGCAGTGTGGTGAGCGAGTGGCTCAGACCCAGCCCGGTCAGCAAGCCCAGCGCAAAGGCCCCACTGACGTTGACCACCGTGGTGCCGACGGGGAAGGTCATCGTCAACTGGCGGCGCACCCCGTGTTCGGCGAACAGCCGCGCCACCGCACCGAGGCCGCCGAACAGGGCCACACCGGCCCATAGCGTCGCGGTCATCGCCGCACCAACCCTCGTGCGAGATAGACCGCCACCAGTCCCACCGCGATGCCGGCGACGGTGTAGCCGGCGGCCAGAAGGTAGTAGCGCTGCTCGATCATCAGCAGCGTCTCCACCTGAACCGTGGAGAACGTCGTCAACCCGCCGCAGAACCCGGTGCCCAGCAGGGGCCGGCGCAGATCCGAGGTGGCCAGGCGGGTCCCGATGATTCCCAACAGGACCGCCCCGACGACGTTGGCGATGAAGGTCGGCCACGGCCAGCGGGCAGGGTCGGGCACCGCCGCGGCCGCCAGACCGGCTCGCGCCAGGGTTCCGATCGCACCGCCGGCGAACACGACCGCGATCTCGCGATTGTCCCGGCCGAACACGGGAACAGTATGGCCCGAGCCCGGGCACAATTGCGGCCATGGCCACAAATCCCCGCGCCGGGCAACCGGCGCTGCCCGCAGACCTGATCGACGTGGCGCATCTGGTCACCGCGTACTACACGGTGACGCCCGATCCGGACGACATCGCCCAGCAGGTCGCCTTCGGCACCTCGGGTCACCGCGGGTCCAGCCTGGACGGCGCGTTCAATGAGGCGCACATCCTGGCCACCACACAGGCCATCGTCGAGTACCGCGCCGCCCAGGGCACCGACGGCCCGCTGTTCATCGGCCGCGACACCCACGGTCTCTCCGAGCCCGCGTGGGCGTCGGCGCTGGAGGTGCTGGCCGCCAACGACGTTGCCGTGCTAGTTGATTCAGCTGACCGCTACACCCCGACCCCGGCGGTCAGTCACGCGATCCTCACCCACAACCGCGGACGTACGTCGGGTCTGGCCGACGGCATCGTCGTCACGCCGTCGCACAACCCGCCCCGTGACGGGGGCTTCAAGTACAACCCGACCAACGGCGGGCCGGCCGACACCGACGCCACCGCCGCGATCGCCGCGCGCGCCAACGAGATCCTGCGCGGCGGACTGGCCGAGGTGAAGCGGGTGCCACTGGCCCGGGCGCTCGCCCGCGCGACACGTCACGACTACATGGACGCCTACGTCGCCGACCTGCCGAACGTCGTCGACATCCACGCCATCCGCGCCGAAGGCGTGCGTATCGGCGCGGACCCACTGGGCGGGGCGAGCGTCGACTACTGGGCCGCGATCGCCGAACGGCACAACCTCGACCTCACCGTCGTCAACCCTCTGGTGGACCCGACGTGGCGGTTCATGACCCTGGACACCGACGGCAAGATCCGGATGGACTGTTCCTCGCCCAACGCGATGGCGTCACTCATCGCCAATCGGGAGACCTATCAGATCGCCACCGGCAACGACGCCGACGCCGACCGGCACGGCATCGTCACCCCCGACGCGGGGCTGATGAATCCCAACCACTACCTCGCCGTCGCGATCGACTATCTGTGTACGCATCGCCCCGACTGGCCCGGCGGCGTCGCGGTCGGCAAGACCGTCGTCAGCTCCTCGATCATCGACCGGGTGGTCGGCGGGCTGGGCCGCACCCTGCTGGAGGTGCCGGTGGGCTTCAAGTGGTTTGTCGACGGACTGATCGGCGGCACGATCGGGTTCGGGGGCGAGGAGTCCGCCGGGGCGTCGTTCCTGCGCCGCGACGGCTCGGTGTGGACCACCGACAAGGACGGCATCATCCTTGCTCTGCTGGCCTCGGAGATCCAGGCCGTCACCGGGCGCAGTCCCTCGCAGCGCTACGGCGAGCTGACGGCGACCTACGGTGCGCCGGTCTACGCCCGCGTCGACGCGCCCGCCGACCGCGAGCAGAAGGCGCGGCTGTCTAAGCTGTCCGCCGATCAGGTCACCGCGACCGAACTTGCCGGCGAGCCCATCACCGCCAAGCTCACCACCGCGCCGGGTAACGGGGCGGCGATCGGGGGGCTGAAGGTCACCACCGCCGACGGGTGGTTCGCCGCCCGGCCCTCGGGCACCGAGGACGTCTACAAGATCTACGCCGAGTCGTTCAAAGGTCCGGAGCATCTGGCGGAGGTGCAGGAGGCGGCCCGGGAACTGGTGAATACAGTCATCGGGTGATTTCCGTCGCCGGGGACGCCGGCGAATGTTGAGCGAAATCCCGCCCGGATCACGCGCACGTAGTACCGTCCCCGACGGTTTTGAGCGACGAGGAACGGGGCTTTTATGACCAGCCAGGGCAAGAAGGATCGGGATTCCCGGGTGAGGCCTCAGCGGACTCGGGAATTGCGGGTATCAGCGTGGTTGGGGGCCGGTGCACTCACCGTGGGCGTGGGTGCGGCGGTGCTGACGGGTGCTGCGGTGGCTCACGCCGACACCGGCGACACCTCCGGTACTACTACCGCTAACACCAGTCATGCGCCGCGGGTCGGCGGCACGAAGGCGCCGCGGGCGGCGGCCGTCACCCGTGCGTCTCGCGGTTCGGTGTCTCCGGCAGCGGCAACACCGGCCGTCGATGACAGGTCCGGTACTTCTGTTGCGGTAACGAGTTCAGTGAGGCGGTCACTGCCCGCGGCGGTACCGGCTGTATCGCAGGCGGCGGCTTCAACCCCGACCGTCTTGTTGGATCGCCCTGCACCGAACCAGAAACGGGTTGCTGATGTCTCGCCATCAGCAGTGGCGTCGTCGGCGGTGTCCACGTGGTATCCGGGCAAGTACCTGGGCGACTTCGTCTCGACCTTCATCTCCAATGGCACCGCGGCGCATCCCGACGCGGGACTGTTGGTCGGCAACGGTTTCAGTTATGACTCCACAACCTGTCCAGTCGGCAGCTCGTGTGACGGGGGCAACGGTGGGTTCCTCTTCGGCGACGGCGGCAACGGCTACAACGCCGGCACTGGCGGTTCGGCATGGCTGTGGGGTAACGGCGGTAATGGCGGCGACGCCCCCGGGGCCTTCGCCCCCCCGAACACCGTTGCCGGGAACGGATACGTCAACGGAGGCAACGGAGGCAACGGCGGACTGTTGTTCGGCAACGGCGGTAGCGGCGGCGCGGCGTCGACCGACGCTACTGGCGGCAATGGCGGTAATGGCGGGCTGTTCTTCGGTGTCGGAGGCATGGGTGGGTTTGGCGGTCCCGGGGCCGTCAACTGCCCCGACACTGCGTCGATATGCAGCATCACCGCCATCGGCGGTCCGGCCGGACAGGGCGGCAAAGGCGGACTAATCGGTGGTGTTGCCGGTATGGACGGCTACCAGACATTGCCGCTCAGTTCCCCAAACTTTTACGGGTACACCCCGTACTCCAACAACCTCAACCCATGGCCCGACACCGGCTACGGCGAAACCGCGGTACTCGCGAACGGATTGGCTAATCCGGACTACGGATACCCGAAGCCGTACTACGTGCCGGGAACCGAAAGCAGCGTCCGACTCGCGGCCGGAACTCCTGTCGCTGGGTGGCTCGACGAATACGGCAATTTCCTAGCGCCGACCAACACTCCATTCCAGGAGGTGTCGATTCCGCCATACGTTGCGCTCGAGCCATACGTGACGTACGTCGTTAAGAACCCCGCGGCTCTGCCCGCGGGGTGGTGGATCGAGCAGTCCGTGACCTCGC
Organism: Mycobacteriaceae bacterium; assembly: GCA_037141465.1. Taxonomy (GTDB): domain Bacteria; phylum Actinomycetota; class Actinomycetes; order Mycobacteriales; family Mycobacteriaceae; genus Mycobacterium. The sequence goes on from JBAXCK010000066.1 coordinate 4,199, forward strand.
CCGGCTTCGGTCAACCCGGCGGAGGAATCCAGTATGCCATCTATGCCTCGCCCGATAAGTCCGTGCAGGGATCCATCCGCGTCCTCTTGGCTTGCGGATACCTGGCATACGCAAAACCGTAGTCGCAGGCACTGCTCTGACGCCGCGGTTGGGCGGCGCAGACCTAAGCGGGCGTCGACCACGGGTCGGCGCTCGCTCTCGTTGGGCACCGTTAGAACAGCGCATCTCCCGTCCTAATACAGTCGTGGAGTGAGTTCCGTCGCCGAGGACGCCGGCCCCGACGCCGTGGCCGAGTTGCCGCGCGAGGTGTGGGCGCTGATCGGGGCGAACGCCGTCATCGCGCTGGGCTACGGCATGGTGGCCCCGGTGCTGCCACAACTGGCCCGCCACTTCGGGGTGAGCATCAGTGAGGCGACATTCATCATTACCGCGTCCGCGGTGGGATATGGGAACGACGACCACTGGCGCTCGACTTCCATAGTTGGCGCTCTGTGCGATCTGCGTACTGCATCCGACGATGGAGGCTCGATGAGGCGCGATCATGGCTGACACCCCGTTTTGGGTGATCCCGGCAATCACTGCGGCGTCAAGCCTGATGGGTACGGTCGTCGGCGGCATCGTGGGGTATTGGAATTCCACGAGAATGCACGAGCGCACCACGGCCACCGAGGAGTCGCGGAGCCGCAACGCGCTGCTCCGCGAGGGCGCGATGGAGTTCATCACCGGGATTGAGAAACTGGACGTGGGACAAGCCGCGTTGGAACGGATTAACCGACAGTGGGGGCCTGCGGCTGCCAGGGTGTTATCCCCTGAAGCCGACGACGAGGGCACCCTCGAGGCCGCCAGGGAGATCTATCCGGCCATTGAAGCCGGCGGGGGCCGCTTACAGATCCTGCTGCGGCTAACCAGGGAGACCGGAGTCCTTGACGACGAAGCCACTCAACTAACCTCCCTGCTCTCCGCAATTCGACTGATGGCTCCGGCCGATGTCGCGGAAGCCGCCCAACGCGTTGCCTACACCGCGATGGCCGTCCGGTTGACCGCCATTGCGGTACCGGACCTCAATCGGCATGCCACTTTCAAATACAACTCGGCGGTCAACGAGTTTTTCAATCTGGTCCGTCATCACATGAGCGTCGAAAACATCGAGTTCGATTTCAACAACGAGAATCTGTTGCTGGAGGTGCTAGAACTAGAGCGCGATTCGAAGGGGCGAACCGCGGCCGCCAAACCCGCCATCAACCAAACACTTCAATAGATTTTGGGTCATAAAAGAGGTCGACCTTGGAACCGTAGGAAAGGTTCTCAACCGGCTGCGTGATGATTTCGATCAACGACGGCGAATGAAAATGCGACATCTTCGTTTCGGGGTGCGGGTGATAAATCCATGCCGGGTAACTTCGCCCCTCAAATATGAGTGAGCAGCGTGCGAATGAGAAGTTCTCTGGGGGATAGGATTCCGTCCACTTCACGTCAGTGAAGGTGTAGTCAGGCTTCAGGAACCTGAAGCAGAACGGTTCGACTGAGACGTTGATGGTGCCCATGAAGGCACCTGATAGGTCGAGTCCTAACTGAGCGAATACCGGAGCTTGGAGTTCGATAGTTCCTGCCGGAAATGGCGAGGATTCAGCTCGGCCAGACGCCACTTGATGGCCCCGTTCGACGATGCCGCTGACCTGCATGCAGTCGCCAGATCTCATGTCGCCTGAGCATAGGAGACTCACTCCCACCCCAGGCGGTCGCCCAGTTGAGCGGCATCGTTAAAGCTGCGCGCCGCAGCCTTCGCTAGCACTTGGCGCCAGGAGGGGGCAGCGTGAGGTCGATGAGGTACTTCTCCGCATAACCGTCGACGCATGCGTTGCCCTGGAACACCACGGTGTGCTGGGTGCCGTCGAAGGTGAGCAGGCTGCCGCCGAGTGCCTGGGCCAGATCGACACCGGACTGATAAGGCGTGGCGGGGTCATTAGTGGTGGAGACCACCAGCACCGGTGGCAGGCCGGTGACCGACGGCCGGTGCGGGGTGCTGGTCGGCGGAACGGGCCAGAACGCACACACCCACAGTGGCGCACCGCCGGTGAACTCTCCGTAGCTCTTAAACGGGGCCGCAATACGTTCGCGGCGGTTCTGCTCGGCGGCCTTGGCGCGGTCGGTCACCGGAGGCCCGTCGACACAGTGGATCGCGGTGAACGCGTCGTTGGAATTGCTGTAGTGCCCGTTCCCGTCGCGTTCCATGTAGGAGTCTGCGAGGGCGAGCAGTGAGTCACCTTGGCCGCCGGTCAGTTCCCGCAGGCCCTCGGTGAGGTCCTTCCAGGTGCTCGGCGAGTACAGGGCTTGAACGGTTCCGGTGAGAGCATCCTGGTAACCCAGGCCGCGAGGGTCTTTGGTGCGTGCGGGCTTGGCCACCAACGGGTCCACGAGGCTGTGGTAGACGTCGACGGCCTTGGTCGGGTCGGTGCCCAATGGGCAGTCCGGCTTCGTGGCGCAGTCCGCCGCGTAATCATTGAAAGCCTGCTGGAAGCTAGCGGACTGTTCGACCTCGGATTCCATCGGATCGGCGGTTGGATCGATGGCGCCGTCGAGGATCATCGCCCGCACCTTGTCCGGAAATGCCTCCGCATAGGCCGAGCCGATCATAGTCCCGTAGCCGTAGCCCAGATAGTTCAGTTTCTCATCATTGAGAGCCGCACGGATCCGGTCGAGATCCTGTGCGACGGTGACGGTGCCGACGTTGGCGAGGAACTCGGTGCCCATCTTGTCGACACAGCGTTGTACGTATTGCTTCACGGAGTCTTCGATGTCGGCGATGCCGGCTGGGCTGAAATCGACGTACGGGTCGGCCCTGTCGGCGTCGTTTTCGGCGTCGGTGTTGCACCGCAGGGCCGGCGTTGACGCGCCGATTCCCCGAGGGTCGAACCCGACGAGGTCGAACCGCTCACGCACTCCGGCAGGCAGCGATTCCATCAGAGTGGCCGCGCCATCAACACCTGACTCACCCGGCCCGCCCGGGTTCATCACCAGCGACCCGATCCGCTGCCCGGTTGCCGGGAAACGGATCAGTGCGATGTGCGCGATCGCACCGTCGGGCTTGGAGTAGTCGACGGGCACGGCGAGGGAGCCGCACTGCGCGCCCTTGGGCGGCTCGCCGGATTGTTCGCAGGCGCCCCACTCGATGAGCGCGTTGGGCTGACTTTTCTGCGCCGCGGGCTTTCCGGCATTCGGGGTACTGCAGGCAGTCGTCGGAAGAAGAAGCAAGACCACCGTGCCCAGCAAGGCCTTCGGATAAAACATCGACCTATGGTTCCATGGATCAACTGCTAGCGGACAAAATTGATCGGCGGGTAGCCGAGGAGGTTTCGACCTTTATCAGGAGCCCAGCTTTCCCTCCTGGCGCTCACCGGCTCGTCGAATCCTGGTAGAAGTGCGGCTCTCGGCGTGTGGCTTTCCTCGCGCTGGCGGCTGGGCCGTATTGATGGGGTAGCAGCGTAGAAGTAATCGCCATGGGCACGCCCCAACGTGGAAGCGGCTGTTAATCTGCTGCCCGAAACGCTCTTGACTAGCCGCTCTCAGAGAAAAGTCGAAGATGAAGAGTTGCCTTCCCTGGACGGTGGCAATCGTTGGTGCGCTGGTCACCGGCTGCGGCGCCAACACCGGGACGCAGGCCAACTCGAAGACCTCTACGGCAAGTGCCGCCGCGACGTCCGCGGCACCGTCGAAGGCGAGGGCATCAGCGGGTGAGGCCGCCGAGTCAGGCCGGATGACAGTGGTCTACGAGGACGCCACCACGCGGGCGGCGTCTCGCGGCCGAAAGTTGATGGAGAAGGCACACCTTCTCGAATCACTGTCCCAAGAGGTCAATGACTGGCTTGTACTTCCCTACGACATCCCGATCGTCGGCTCGGAGTGCGGAGAGGCCAACGATTACTGGAACTCTGACGAGGACAAACTGATCCTGTGCTACGAGGACGTCGACAACAGCCTGCAACTGTTCAGCGATGATCCGGACCCAGCTGCCACGGCAAGACGGATCGCCGTTGAAGCCTTCTACCACGAGCTTGGCCACATGGTGATCGACATCTACGAACTACCGGTGACCGGACGGGAAGAGGATGTAGCCGACCAGCTTGCGGCCTACTGGTTGCTCGAGCCCGTCGACGGCAAGGTCAATCCGGATTACGTTCAGGCGGCCAAGGACACCGCCGAATGGTACAACCGGGCCAGTGCTGCGCCCGCGGATCTCGACGAGGCCAGTTTTGCCGACGAGCACACACTGGATCAGGTGCGAGCGTACAACTTTGAGTGCTGGATCTACGGTTCCGATCCGCAAGCCAATGCCGATATCGTCAGCAGTGGCCTGTTGCCCGAGGACCGGGCTGGCGGATGCGAGGATGAATACAGTCAATTGGCCCGCGCCTGGGCCGCGCTCCTCGAGCCCCACTACAAGAGCTAGCCCCCGACCTGGCGCAGCACCCGCTGCTCCGCCGCCGACGGACCGCTAGCGTCAGCCCGATCTCCTCAGCCAGCTGGCGGTCGGGGATGGTGCCGCCGAGATGCCGCAACCTCCCGTCCGAATACAGTCATCGGGTGAGTTCCGTCGCCAGCGCATCGAGAACCGAGGCGCGGCTGCCCCGCGAGGTGTGGTCGCTGATCGGCGCCAACGCCGTGATTGCACTGGGCTACGGCGTGGTGGCACCGGTGCTGCCGCAGCTGGCCCGCCACTTCGGAGTGACTGTCAGCGCGGCCACGTTCATCATCACCGCATTCGCGGTGATGCGGTTGTGCGCCGCACCGCCGACAGGACTGCTGGTGCAGCGGCTGGGGGAGCGGCGCATCTACGTGTCCGGTGTGTTGATCGTCGCGGTGTCCACGGCGGCGTGCGCCTTCGCCCAGACGTACTGGCAGCTGCTGGTGTTCCGGGCGATCGGTGGAATCGGCTCGACGATGTTCTTCGTCTCCGCACTGGGCCTGATGATCCGGATGAGCCCGCCCGATGCCCGAGGCCGGGTGGCCGGCATGTTCTCCGGTGCCTTTCTCGTCGGCTCGGTGATCGGCCCGGTGCTCGGCAGTGTGACTGCCGGACTCGGACTGAGCGCCCCGTTCATCATTTACGGCGCCCTGTTGTTGATCGCGGCGGCCGTCGTGCTGGTCAGCCTGCGGCACTCGCCGCTGGCCGCGCCCGCAGACAAGCACGAACTGACGGTGACGGTCTGGGTGGCGTTGCGTCACCGCGCCTATCGAGCCGGACTGCTGTCCAACTTCGCCACCGGGTGGTCGTTCTTCGGTCTGCGGTTCGCGCTGGTGCCGCTCTACGTCGCCGAGGTACTGGGCCACAGTCCCGGTAAGGCCGGGTTGGCACTGGCCGCCTTCGCGGTGGGCAACGTCGCGGTGGTGATGCCCAGCGGCCGGCTCTCGGATCGGATCGGGCGCAAACCGTTGCTCATCACAGGACTCGTGTTGTCGGGTATCTCCACGGCGGCACTCGGGCTGGCGACATCGCTTCCGGTGTTCCTCGCCACCGCGGTCGTCGCCGGCGCGGCGTCGGGTATCTATGGATCACCCCAGCAGGCGTCGGTGGCCGACATCATCGGCCAGGCGCGCGGCGGAACTGCGGTGGCGACCTTCCAGATGATGTCGGACTTCGGTTCGATCGTCGGCTCGTTCGGGGTGGGGATCATCGCCCAACAACTGTCCTTCGGCTGGGCGTTCGCGGTCAGCGGGGTGATGCTGTTGATCGCCGGGGTGGGCTGGATGCTCGCGCCTGAAACGCGAGACCGATCGCCGCTGGAGCACACGCCGGTGCGCGCGCTGGGGCCCGAAGCAGCCGGCGAGCTGCCGTAGGCGCGTTTGAGCAGGCTGTGGCGGTGGTGTAGTTTCGGTTGCGCACCTGGGGCTATGGCGCAGCTGGTAGCGCACCACACTGGCAGTGTGGGGGTCAGGGGTTCGAGTCCCCTTAGCTCCACTCAGATAGATGCACTTCAACGGCGATTCTTTGCCGACGCGCCGAGTTTTCGTCAACACCCGCGCCAGACAGTACGGTCGAACTATGTCCGCCCGCAGATCGCAGGAACCGCATTCGACGTTGACTCGACGACACTTGCTGCTCGGCACAGCCCTGCTCGGTGCGATCGCCGGGTGCGGCTCACTAGGGGGCCTCGCTGGAGCCAACCCGCCACCGAACGCCTCGACCGACACCTTTGCGGTCACCTATACCGATGCTCAGTGGCGACAACGACTGACCGCGGCCCAATACGACGTCCTGCGTGCCGCTGGCACTGAGTCACCCTTCAGCAGCCCACTCAACGACGAGCACCGCGCTGGTCTTTTCGGCTGTGCGGGTTGTGCGCTGGACCTTTTCTCGTCGACAGCCAAGTTCGACAGTGGCACGGGCTGGCCCAGTTTCTACCAAGCCCTCGACAATGCCGTCATTGAGCGCAGCGATGGCTTGCTGGGCATGGCGCGCACTGAGGTCCTTTGCCGTCAGTGCGGCAGTCACCTAGGCCATGTTTTCGACGACGGCCCCAAGCCGACCGGCCTGCGTTTTTGCATGAACGGTGTGGCTCTCACATTCCGCCCCGCCTAAATACGTCCACCGGCTAGGGACTCGGCCTCGAGGCGGCTCCGAGCGACCGCAAGTCCATTTTCCTTTGGTGGTCGCCGAGGCGCCTGACAGACGTAGGCTAGATGTCTACCGCAGACGCAGGTAGAAGGCGGGAGAGGAAACCCGATGGCTGATCCGAAACCAAATCCAAGCACGTACGACCCGAAGACCGGCGGCAAGTTCGAGCCGACCACCAAGGCGGTGCCGCCTCCGCCGCCCCAACCAGGGCGCAAGAACAAAAACCGATAGTTCCTCCCACATTTGATACGAGGTCAACTGGCCCCGATTCGCCGGGCGGCGGTCGGGGTCAAATGCAAACCGACCCCATCACCGTCGTCGGTGGCATGCTGAACGCATGACTGAGCCGCAGTTCGGGGGTATCGAAGGCGGCATGCCTCCGCGAAACCCCCAACCAGGCCAATACCCACCGCCCGGCCAATTCGCCTCGCCAGGGCCTGGGCACTACCCGCCGCCGGGCCAGTACCTCCCGCCCGGGCAGTACCCCCCGTCAGGCTCCTACCCCGACCCCGGCGCTCCTTACGGGCGGCATCCGGTAACCGGAGAGCCGTTGTCAGACAAGTCCAAGGTTGTGGCTGGGCTTCTGCAATTGCTAGGTCTGATCGGGATCGTCGGGGTGGGGCGCATCTATCTCGGCGAAACCAAGTTGGGTGTCATTCAGTTGATCGTCGGCCTGGTCACCTGCGGTCTGGGCGCGGTCATCTGGGGCATTGTCGATGCGGTTCAGATTCTCAGCGGCAATGTGCGCGACCCGGCGGGTCGCCCCCTCCGCGATTAAGGCGGAGGTAGACGGGCGGGCGAAGCAGGCTGATCAAGGTATTTTTGGCGGACCTAACCGCAGCATTGAATGAAAGACGACATGTCCGAGGACCAGACCCACGACGTCCCACCGAATCACCTGTCCATCGATCCGGGCAGCCCCTTCTACAACGAAGAGTTGCTCCGCCGCGGCGTGGGTATCCGCTTCAACGGCGTCGAGACGACCAACGTTCACGAGTACAACGTGGACGAAGGTTGGGTGCGAGTTGAAGTTCCGACCGCCAGGGATCGTCGTGGAAACCCGATGACCATTAAGCGGCTCGGCACCGTTGAGCCGTATTTCCGCGCGGCCGAGTCCCCGTAGTCCACCGTCTTCCGCCTCGTCCCACTGCCTGCGTACTGACGTTCTCGCGGCCCCTCTGATATGAGGCTAGCCTGGAGAGGCCATGAGCCGACATCCGCGCAATTCGATCCGGGACCTCAGGGGGGCAGCCCGCCTCGCGGTGGTGGGCAGCACCGCGACCTCGGAGGTCCTCGAGGCGGTGCACTCCACGATCGCCGGGCGCCGAACGCCGGTCAGCCGTCCGATCTACCGACGCATCCGCGAGGCCGCCCGGATCGCCGGCGCGGGCATCGATCGTGCCCTCGCGCCACTGGAGGCCCTCGTCGCCGACAGCACTCCGGGTGCCAAACGGGCTGCGGTCATCGCAGCACTCAACGGCGTCGTCGGCGATCACCTGGCCGAAACCTCCAACCCGCTGGCTATCGTGATGCGGTTCTGCCGCTCCGGTGAGACCCTCGATCTCGATCCGGTGTCGCTGCGCGCCGCACTACCGGACCTCAGCGGAAAGATCCTGGTGCTGTTGCACGGTCTGTGCAGCAACGATCGCTTCTGGCTGCGGCGGGACCACGATCACGGCGAGGCCCTCGCCCGCGATCTCGGCTATACGCCGGTCTACCTGTACTACAACACCGGCAAGCACATCTCGGAGAACGGGCGCGAGTTCGCCGCACTCATGGAGCAACTGGTCCACGCGTGGCCGGTGCCCATCGACGAGCTTGTACTGCTGGGTCACAGCATGGGTGGTCTGGTGGCGCGCAGTGCCTGCCACTACAGCGAAGAGCCTCCCGTCAGCGAGTGGAGATCGAAGCTCACGACACTGATCTGTCTCGGCACGCCACATCACGGTGCGCCGCTGGAGCGGGGCGGCAACGGACTGCAGAGGCTCGCGGGAATCAGCCCCTACATCGCCCCGCTCGGGCGCCTCGGCAGACTGCGCAGCGCGGGAATCACCGATCTGCGCTACGGCGCCTTCCTCGACAGCCACTGGGCCGGCCGTGACCGCTTCGAACCGGCCGGCGACACGCGGGAGGTGGTGAATCTGCCCGCCGATGTGGACTGCTACGCGGTGGCGGGCACCATGTCGATAAGAGGCAGGCGCCATCCGCTTGGGGACGGATTGGTACCGATCGCCAGTGCCCTCGGTGAGCATCGGGACCCGCGCCTGGCTCTCGAGTTCCCCGCCGAGAACACCCATATCGTCACCGAGACCGGTCACCTCGATCTGCTGGGCAGTGCGGAGGCCTACCGGGTCATCAGGGAATGGCTCGGGCCGAGAACTTAGACATTCGGCATTGGGTCGAATTTCGGTTGCCGGCGGGATAGCCTGCCCCGGTGAATCAAATCTTCCGACGTTCCACCATCGCAGCCACCTGCCTTGCGGTCACCGCGACGTTCGCCGTGAGTTGCTCCAAGACCCAGGAGGCCACCAAGGAGGCGGTCTCCAGCGCCACCAGCGCGGCCACCTCGGCCGCATCCGCTGTGACCAGTGCCGCCACCGCGGCAGCCGGCACGACGACCTACTACTACCCAGCTCAAGAGGGGGCACTGTTCTCCATCGTCGGGCCCGATGACTGGAAGGTGAGCAAGATCGACCAGGTCGGAGACTTCGGCTCGCTGGAGAGTGCTGACGGATCGGTGGTCCAGTTCCGCGCGCAGAGTTTCGACAACGATGAGCAGACCAAGAAGGAGATCGACGCGATCGCCGAATCGACCACGGATTTCCTCAAGGAGAACTACACCGACATCCAACTCGACGATCCCACGGACATCAACATCGACGGACAGCCCGGACTGCAGCTGGTAGGCACCGGTAAGGACAAGGACGGGAATGCGGTGAAGTTCCTCTCCGCCATGATCTTCCTCGGCCCCACATCGCTGGCGGAGATCTGGGCGGCCGTGTTCCCGGAGGGCAACAACGATCTCGAGGCCGCCTCGGCGGTGCTCGAGTCGTTCAAGCCGGCCAAAGCGCGGTGATCATCGGCCGGTGATTCGGGGTCTTGCCCTGCCCGATCCGTGCAAGATGAACCTCGCCGTGAGGAGATCACCATGCAGGTAGTGCTGCCCGACGAGGTCGAGCCGATCGTCGCGGGGCTGCTGGGCGGGATTTCGACGAGCAGCGGCCCGACTCCCGAGCAGATGATCGTCTTGGGCTCTATCGCGCGGCACCTGTGGGGTCGTGGGGACATCGACCTGGAGAATCTGACGCCGTTGTCCCCGGACGACGTCGCGAAGGCATTGCAGCGACGGGAGGCGCGTCTGCGCTTCGCGGAGATCATGATGACGCTCGAGCTGTGCCGCCACCCGATGTCACTGGAGCAGGTGCAGCGAGCTGAACAGTACGTCGCCGCGATGCGGATCGACGGTACCGAGATCGAAGTGACTCGCATCGCCATCACCAAGGGCGCCGAGGCGGCCGCAACAGATCTGGAGCGGTGTTATCAGAAGATATTGCCGGAGATCTCCGAGCTATCGCTGCGGGACCGCTATCTGCGTCTGGACAAGCCCGATCACGCGCTGGCCGAGCGCCTCAGGAAGCTACGCGACCTGCCCGAGGACACCCTGGGCTATCAGTACCTGGAGTTCTACCGTCGAAACAACATCGAACTCCCCGGCGACGACACCCATCTGCCGGCGCACTACGTCAACCACGACATGAACCACGTCATCACCGGGTATGAGCCGACGGCCCCGGGTGAGATCGCGCGGTCGGGATTCCTTCTGGCGGCCAAGGAGTCCCACCACAACTGGCTGGAGTTTCTTCTGACGATGTCGATTCATGAGTCCGGCGTGCTCAACCACGGGGAGATCCGGGCGAAGGTCGCCACGCTTGACCGTCAGGGTGTTCCGGAGTTTCTCGGCATGGGATTGGAGCGGGGAGCGCACTGCACGATGGACCTCAGTCAGGTCGATCATCTTGCGATTGCGCACCTGCCTCTCGACGAGGTGCGGCGGAATTTCTCGATCGTGCCGTTGACCACCACACCCGATTCACCGTCATGAGGTGGCGTGGCGTTCGAAGCGTTCACGATTGCGCTCTATCTGTGACTGCGCGGCGATAGCCCAGTTCGCAATCGCCATGACCGGTTCGGTGAAGCTGATCCCCAGCGGGGTGAGCGAGTACTCGGTGCGGGGTGGCACTTCGGCATAGGCGGTGCGCTGCACGAGTCCGTCGCGTTCGAGCTTGCGCAGCGTGACCGTGAGCATGCGATGGGAGATGCCGACCACGGCGCGTTGCACGGCGTTGAATCGCAGAGGTCCGGCGCTCAGACACAGGATCACCAGCAGTGTCCACTTGTCTCCGAGCTGGCTCAGCATCTCGCGCACGATGGAGCACTCGGCACCCTCACCCGGGGTGATTCGGGGGCCGTCGGCGGTTCGGGTGGTGGCGCAGTTGTCGGCCACCGTGACGGTGCGGGTGGTTGCGGGCGCGGCCATGGCATCGGCTCCTCACGCACCTTCAGGTGCGTTCTTGTGGTCGGTCTGCAGCTAGGGGACAGTTACTTCGAGTGCGTACTCGCGTTTCTTTGTACTTGAGATGAGGAGTTGTCGTGGCAGCTTTCACCGATCGCGAAGTCGCCTATCTCGCCGGCCAGCCGCTGATGCGTTTCGCGTCGGCGTCGCCGGAAGGGCGGCCGGACGTGGCCACCGTGGCTTTCTCGGTGGACGGCGACGACATCCTCACCGCCGGCTTCGACATCGCCAAGACCGTCCGCTACCGCAACATCGGGGTCAACCCGCGTGCAGCGGTGGTCGTCGATGACCTCGCCTCTGTCGATCCCTGGAGCCCTCGCGGTATCAAGGTCCGCGGACGGGTACGCATTGAAGACGACGCCGGGGGCCAGCGCTTCCGGATCACCCCGGAGGTGATCTGGAGCTGGGGTATCAACGAACCGGTTGAGGGGATACCTGCAATGGAACGCCGGGAGTTGACGACGTGAGTGACTTCGACTTCGCCACCATGCAGGCCCAAGGCAACGCCGCCTGCGTACCGGAGCTCTACGTCATGATCATGACCCCGCTGCCGCTGTCGTCGGCTGTCATCGCCGAGTCCGCTTCCGACCCCTCGCCGCTGGAGGTCCATTACGCCTACATGCACGCGTTGATAGAGCAGGGCGCGGTGCTGCTGATCGGGCCGTGCATGAGCGAGTCGGGCAAGCCCGGGTATGCGCCGGTACCTCCCGGTATCGGCATCCTCAACGTCTCCTCCCGGGCGCAGGCCGAGGAGATCGCCCGCAATGAGCCGTTCCACGTCATGGGATGGCGGCATAACTCAGTCATGGCGTGGACGCCGAAGTTCGGCTCCTTAATCGAGAACCTTCGCCGAACGCTGATACCGGTTCACAAGTAGGCGCTTTTCGGTGCGCGGCTCGTTGTATTCTGCCTCGGAGTCGGGTTTGCTGCGCGGGTCTCGGCTTTTGCGGCTGTGAAAGGTTTTGGGGGTCTACCGAGGTATGACGGCGCTCAAGGCGGGCACGCGGATCGGCGCGGTGTTCTTTCTGTTGATTCTCTGCGTTGCCTCTCCGCACGGGACCGGTGTCGCGGCCGCTGAGGGCAGCGACACCGATGCGGCGTCCGTGTCCGCGCCGGCGCAGCAGCCGACCGCCGGTGACCGGCGTCCCTCGGCGCGACCACCGACCATCGCCCGCGTGCACAACCCGGCGGCGGCGGCCGGTGTCCGGTCGTCGGTGCCGCGTACGGCCGACACCCGAAGGACAGGTTCCTCATCGAGTCGGCCACGGGCCCTTCCCGCCGCATCGGTCGATCTGAGGGTGAACCTGACGCCGGCATCGCCCACCGGTTCAGTCCGCACGGCCGACGCGGGGGACGTCATGGGGGACGTCATGGGGGACGTCATGGGGGACGTCATGGCGGCGGTGTCGGTGGTC
>JBAXCK010000067.1:0-16465 GCA_037141465.1 Mycobacteriaceae bacterium
GAACTCGAGGGCCGCGGTGAACTCGAGGGCCGTGGCGAAAGGGCCTTCGCCTGGGTGGGTCTGCACGAACCCGACGAAGAGCAGATGGCGGCGGTGGCCGAGGAGTTCGGACTGCACGAGCTCGCGGTCGAGGACGCCGTGCACGCCCACCAGCGCCCGAAACTGGAGCGCTACGACGACACCCTCTTCCTGGTTCTTAAGACGGTGACCTACATCCCGCACGAGTCGGTCGCCCTTGCCAGCGAAATCGTGGAGACCGGCGAGATCATGGTGTTCGTCGGCGCCGACTTCGTGGTGACCGTGAGGCACGGCGAACACAGCGGCCTGGCCGGGGTGCGCCGGCGCCTGGAGGCCGATCCGCGCCAGCTCGCGCTGGGGCCGTGCGCGGTGATGCACGCCATCGCCGACGGAATCGTCGACAGTTACCTCGACGTCACCCGGTCGATGGAGCACGATATCGACGCCATCGAGCAGGAGACCTTCTCCACGCAGGGCCGCAACGAGGTGGAACCGATCTATCTGCTCAAGCGCGAGGTGATCGAACTCCGCAACGCCGTCTGGCCGCTTACCGACGCGCTCGGCAAGATGCAGAACGAGTACTCCGACCTGCTGCCCAAGGAGATCCGGCGCTACATGCGCGACGTCGCCGACCACCAGAGCCAGGCGGCGGATCTGATCGCCGGTTACGACGACATGCTGACCTCACTGGTTCAGGCCGCGCTTGCCCGGGCCGAACTGCGGCAGAACCAGGACATGCGCAAGATCTCGGCGTGGGTGGCGATCGCCGCGGTGCCGACGATGATCGCCGGGATCTACGGGATGAACTTCGAGAACATGCCCGAACTGACCTGGCGCTGGGGCTATCCGGCGGTGCTGACGCTGATGGTGTCGGCGTGCGGATTCATGTACTTCACCTTCCGGCGCAACAACTGGCTCTAACCGAGCCTGGCCCCGGTGTGCGCATCGAAGAGGTGCAGCTTCGAGGTGTCCAGCGCCAGGTCGATCGGTTGACCGGTGGCCGCGGTCGATTCCCCGGACACCCGCGCGACGTAGCGGTTGTGGCCTACCCCGGAGTCGGCGGCCAACTCGGCCAGATGCGCGGACTGCGCGCCCGCTCCGGGCATGGAGAAGTACACGTACTTGTCGGCGCCGAGGGATTCCACCAGATCGGCGTTGACCCGGAAGATCAGCGACCGCACCCGCTCGAGGGCGTCGATGAGGTTGGCGTCGGTGAAGCTCTCCGGCCGCACGCCGACGATCACGTTGTCGGCCTGCGGCGCCGGCCCGGTCACCTCACCGAACGGCAGCCGCACACCGAGCGGTGTTGCCGCGGCCGGGAAGAAGTTCATCGCGGGCGATCCGATGAAGCCGGCGACGAAGAGGTTCGCCGGGTGGTTGTACAGGTCGTCGGGGCTGGCGATCTGCTGGGCCTCTCCGGCGCGCAGCACCACCACCCGGTCGCCCAGCGTCATGGCCTCGGTCTGATCGTGGGTGACGTAGACCGTCGTGGTGTGCAGGCGGTTCTGCAGACCGGCGATCTCGGCGCGCATCTGCACGCGCAGTTTCGCGTCGAGGTTGGAGAGCGGCTCGTCCATCAGGAAGGCCTTGGGCTTGCGGACGATCGCCCGGCCCATCGCCACCCGCTGGCGCTGACCGCCGGAGAGCTGCGAGGGTTTGCGGTCCAGCAGTGCGGTGAGATCGAGGATCCGCGCGGTCTCATCGACCTTGGCCGCGATGTCGGCCTTGCCTGATTTGGCCAGGGTGAGCGGGAAGGCGATGTTCTCGCGGACCGTCATGTGCGGGTAGAGCGCATAGGACTGGAACACCATCGCGATGTCGCGGTCACGGGGCGCGCGATCGTTGACGCGCTGACCGTCGATGCGCAGTTCACCATCGCTGATGTCCTCGAGGCCGGCGATCATGTTCAGCGTCGTCGACTTGCCGCACCCGGACGGACCGACCAGGATCACGAACTCGCCGTCGGCGATCGTCAGCGATAAATCCTTCACCGGTGTCGCACCGCCTGGGTAGCGCTTGGTGACGTGGTCCAAGACGATCTCTGCCATAACCGCTCTACCCCTTCACAGCGCCGGAGGTGAGTCCGGCGACGATCCGTCGTTGGAAGATCAGCACGAAGATGATGATCGGAATGGTGATCACCATCGCACCCGCCGCGATGGAGCCGGTCGGCTCCTCGAACTGCGAGCTGCCGGTGAAATTCGCGATCGCCACCGGCGCGGTGATCGCGGCCTTGGTGGCCGTCAGCGACAACGCGAGCAGCAGGTCATTCCAGGCGAAGATGAACACCAGGATCGCGGCGGTGACGATGCCCGGCGCAGCCAGCGGCGCGATCACCCGCCGGAACGCCTGCGCGGGTGTGGCGCCGTCGATCTTGGCGGCCTTCTCCAGATCCCAGGGGATCTCCCGGAAGAACGCCGACAGCGTGTAGATCGCCAGCGGCAGCGCGAAGGTGATGTAGGGGATGATCAGACCCGGCCAGGTGTCGAACAACCCGATGCGCCGTTCGATGTTGAACAGCGGGGTGACCAGAGAGATCTGCGGGAACATCGCGATCAGCAGTGCCGAACCGATCAGGATCCGCTTGCCGCCGAAGTCCAGGCGCGCGACGGCGTAGGCCGCCATCCCGCCGATCACCACCGCGATCACCGTGGTGATCAGCGCGATACCGATCGAGTTGATCAGCGCCGAGGAGAACGCGTCGCCGGTGAAGATGCCCCGGTAGTTGGCGAAGGTGATCTGTGTCGGGATCAGCTTGCCGTCCTTGACCGTCGAGGTGGGTTTGAGCGACAGGCTCAGGATCCACAACACCGGCAACAGCGCGTAGATCACCACAAGGATGTTGATCACCGACCAGAAGGTGTGCCGCCGCGTCACCGCCGCACCTCCTCGGCGTCGGACCCGGGTGCCCCAGGAGCGGAAGCGCCGAACAACTTGATGTAGATGAACGCGATCACCGCGACGGTGAGGAACACCAGCACGCTGATCGCCGAGCCCAGGCCCAGGTTGAACGCCTTGAACAGGTTGTCGTAGCCCAGGATCGACACCGAGGCGGTGTCGTTGGCGCCGGCGGTGAGAACGTAGATGTTGTCGAAGATGCGGAATGCGTCCAGTGTGCGGAACAGCAGCGCCACCAGGATGGCCGGCTTGATCAGCGGGATGATCACCCGGCGCAGCCGCGTCCAGGCGCCCGCGCCGTCGACCTCGGCCGCCTTGAGGAGATCCTCGGGCACCAGCGCCAGACCGGCCAGCAGCAGCAGCGCCATGAACGGCGTCGTCTTCCAGACCTCGGCTCCGATGATCACGGCCAGCGACGGGATCTGCTGCGTCAACGGTGCGGTGCCCACGGGAAGCAGGTTGGCCAGATAGCCGGTGCCCGGCGTCCACGCGTAGTACCAGCTGTAGGACGCCGCGACGGTCACGATGCCGTACGGGATCAGGATCGCGGTGCGCACCAGTCCCTTGCCGACGATGGTGCGGTGCATCACCAGCGCGAGTGCCAGGCCGAGCGCGAACTCGATCGCCACCGAGATGACGGTGATGATCAGCGTCACGACGAACGCGGTCCACCAGTACTTGTCGCCGAGGATCGTCGCGTAGTTGCTCAAGCCGACGAACTTCGTGTCGTTCGGGCTGGCGAGGTTGTAGCGGTGCAGGCTCAGCCACACCGCGTAGGCGATCGGATAGGCGGTGACGGCGAGCATCAGGATCACCGCGGGGGCGATCAGCCAGTACGCGAATCTCCGCTCGCTCAAGGGATCAGCCCCTTGCCGTCGATCGCCTTCTGGACCTGATCGGCGAGTTCGTCGGCCGTGCGTTCCGGATCGATGCCGGTGATCGGCGCCAGCGTCGCGGAGATCCGCGTCGACATCGACTGGTAGTTCGGCGTCGCCGGCCGAACCGCGGCGGTGGTCAGCTGGTCGCGGATGATCGCGTACTGCGGGTACTTCTTCTGGAAGGCGGGATCGTCGTAGAGCGAGGCGCGCACAGCCGGCAGTCCGCCCTCGATCGAGGTGTAGCGCTGGTTGCCCTCGTTGCGGATGCAGCGCAGCGCCTCGAACGCCTCCGCCGGGTGACGGGTGGTGGAGGCCACCGCCAGGTTCAGCCCGCCGAGGGTGACCCGCGTCGGCTGGCCCTCGATCACACCCGGGTAGGGCGCGAACGCGAACACCTCCTTGCTCGCGTCGAACGCCACCTGGAACTGTTCGTCGGTCGGCGAGAACGTGCCGGTGTCGTTGATCGCGCCGGCGAGTTCGGGTTTCTCGTTCAGTGGCAGGAACGGCACGCCGCCCTTGGTCGCGTTCTCCAGCATCGAGGCGAACACGAAGGGCCAGTTGACCTCCAGTGCGGCGTTGCCCTGTTCCAGTGCCAGCCGCGCGGTGCCCTCGTCGGTCTGGGTGATCGACGGGTCCGCACCCGGTGCGGTGGCCACCGACTTGATGATCTGCAACGCCTTGACCGTCGCGGCGCGATGCTCCGGGGTGTCGACGAGTGTGACGGTCTTGCCGTCCTCGGAGAGCACCCGGCCCCCTGCGCTCTCCAGCAGTGTGTTGAACCACACCACCAGACCCTCGTACTGCTTGGCCTGCACGGCGATCCAGCTCGGCTTTCCTTCGGCGTGCAGCCGGGTGGCCTCGCTGATCATCTGGTCCCACGTCGGCGGCGGCGGGGACACCAGATCCGGGCGGTACCAGAGCATCTGGGTGTTGGTGGTCACCGGGGCGGCGTACAGCTCGCCCTTCCACTTCGCCGTCGCCAGCGGACCGGGCAGGGTGTCGGTCTCGGCGTCGGCGACGGCCTGTCCGGCCGGGTCGGCCGAGAGCGGCAGTGCCCAGCCGGCCTCGGCGAACTCCGCGGTCCACACCACGTCCATCGCCATGATGTCGAGGGTGTGGTCGTTGCCGGTGATCCGGCGGGCGAGTTGCAGGCGTTGATCGTCGGCGCCCTTCGGCAGACTGGACTGCTTGATGGTGAAGTCGCCGCCGAGCTGCTCGTTGCACCGCTTGGCCACCGCGGTGAACGTCGCCGTCTCGCTGGCCGGGGTGTAGAGACTGACCACCCGGCCTTCGCCGGCGGAGCCGCACGCCGTCAGGGACGCGACGCTCAGCACGGTCGCGGCGGCCGCGCCGAGTCGGCGCGCGCGCCCACCACCGAACTCCACGAGGCGTACCTTAACCCCGCGGAGCGCCCGTACGGCTCTAGATCGTCAGGCGCGACAGCATGTCCCGGGCGTGCTCGGCGCTCTGCGGATCGCACAGCACGTCATAGCGTCCGGCCACCAGCTGCATGGTGGAGCTGAAATCCCTTGTGCCCTTTGTCATGGCGTACGGGATGGATGAGGTGATCAGACCGAAGACGACGCCGGCCGGAACTGCTGCCATCAGGGCCGAACCGAGGTTGCCGGTGAGCACGCCGAGCAGCAGGCCGATGAAGACGCCGAGCCATGCGCCGGTGAGGATTCCGCCGCCGAGCACCTTGCCCCAGGTGAGCCTGCCGGTGACGCGCTCCACCTGCATGAGATCGACGCCGACGATGGTCACCTGTTGCACCGGGAACTGGTTGTCGGACAGGTAGTCGACGGCCTTCTGCGCCTCGGCGTAGGTCGGGTAGGACCCGACGGGCCAGCCTTTCGGCGGGGTCGGCAGGCCGAGCGGCCCGGGCCGCCCGGGACCGGCTCCCGGGCCGACGGGCGGTCGCTGACCCGGCTGAAACGGACTGGTCATGGTGCTACGTCCTTTCGTCAGGCGCGCATTTCCTCACACGCGCCGGATACACCCATACGCTAGGTTGACAGCATGACAGCCGCCAGCGGTGACCCCGGGGAGAAGCCGCTCAATGAGGGGACTCAGGCCGAGGGTATTCCGCCGGCCTTCGGCGACTATCCGGCCTATCCGCCGCCGCCGGCGCCGCCGGCGCCGCCGTCCTATGCGCCGCAATCCTTTCCGCCCCCGCCTCTGCCTCCGCCCCCGCCTCCGCCCCCCTCGGCGTATCCCCCGCCGCCGCCGGGCTACTTCCCTCCACCGGAGTACGGCGCGCCCTACCCGGGCGGCTACCACCCCACCGACATGTCCGGTCGGCCCACCGGAACCAACTCGCTGGCCATTTTCTCCGTCGTCGCCTCGGTGATCGGCCTGCTGTGCGGCGTCGGTTCGATCGTCGGCATCGTGCTCGGCGTCATCGCACTGGGCCAGATCAAGCGCACCGGACAGGATGGCCACGGCCTGGCAGTCACCGGAATCGCGGTGGGCGCGGCGTCCCTGGTGATCAGCGCGGTCTGGCTCGCCGCCGTCATGACCAGTAACTAAAAGCCGCTCTACTGGGCGGCACCTTGTTCGAGATCGCCGAGGTTGACATCGCCGGTCTACGGCGCGCGCTGGAGGACGGCCGCGTCACCAGCGTCGGTCTCGTCGAGGCGTACAGCCGGCGCATCGCGGCCTTCGATCGAGCCGGACCGCGACTGAACTCGGTGATCGTCGACAACCCCGACGCCCTCGCCGAGGCGGCGGCGTCGGACGCCCGCCGATCACGCGGCGAACTGCGCGGACCACTCGACGGGATTCCTTACACCGCCAAGGACAGCTATCTGGTCTCGGGCCTGACCGCGGCGGCGGGCTCACATGCGTTCGCGAACCTCGTCGCCCACCGCGACGCGTTCGCGATCGAGCGGCTGCGCGGCGGCGGGGCGATCCTGCTCGGGCTGACCAACATGCCCCCGATGGCCAACGGCGGCATGCAGCGCGGTCTGTACGGCCGCGCGGAAAGCCCCTACCGGGAGGACTTCCTGACCTCCGCCTTCGGATCCGGCTCGTCCAACGGGTCGGGCACCGCCACCGCCGCGAGCTTCGCGGCCTTCGGTTTGGGCGAGGAGACCTGGTCCAGTGGACGCGCACCGGCGACCAACAACGGGTTGTGCGCCTACACGCCGTCGCGGGGAGTGATCTCGGTGCGCGGCAACTGGCCGCTGGTGCCGACCATGGACGTGGTGGTCCCGCACACGCGCACCATGGCCGACATGTTCGAGGTGCTCGACGTGATCGTCGCCGACGATCCCGACACCCGCGGCGATCTGTGGCGCTCGCAACCGTGGGTCAAGATCCCGCGCGCCTCCTCCAAGCGGCCGAAGTCCTACAGGTCGCTGCTGCCAGCCGACCGCGATGCTGCCCGAAAGGCATTGGCAGGCAAGCGCTTCGGTGTTCCCAAGATGTACGTCAACGCCGACCCCGAAGCCGGCGTCGGCGACGGCCTGGGCATCGGCGGCTCCACCGGCCGGCCGATCCAGACGCGGGGATCGATCATCGACCTGTTCGGCGCTGCGGGCGCGGATCTGTCCGCCGCGGGTGCGGAGGTGATCCTGGTGGACTTCCCGGCGGTGTCGAACTACGAGCATGACCGTGACGGTGTGCCGTCGATCAAGACCCGCGGACTGGTGAGTCCGGAGTTCCTCGACCGCGAGATCATGGACCTCTCCGCGTGGGCGTGGGACGACTTCCTGCGCGCCAACGGCGACCCACAACTGCCCAGCCTGGACCGCGTCGAGGGGAATCTGATCTGGGTGGATCCTCCCGGCGCACTGCCGGACCGGGTGCAGGGCTTCGGTGAGAGCGCCGACATCAACGCCTACCCCGATTTCATCCGCGAGCACCCCATCGGGTCGTTCCTCGACATACCGCATCTCGAGGAGGGGTTGCGCGGCCTGGAGCGCACCCGCAAGGTCGACCTCGAGCAGTGGATGCACCGGCGCGGGCTGGATGCGGTGATCTTTCCCACCGTCGCCGATGTGGGGCCGGCCGACATGGACGTCAACCCCGCCTCGGCAGATCTCGGCTGGCGCAACGGCGTCTGGGTGGCCAACGGCAATCTCGTTCCGCGCCATCTCGGCATCCCCACCGTCACCGTGCCGATGGGCATGATGGCCGACATCGGGATGCCGGTCGGGCTCACCTTCGCCGGCCGCGCCTATGACGACGTCGCTCTGCTGGCACTCGCGGCGGCCTTCGAGGCGACCGGTGCCCGACGCAGTCCGCCCCCGCGCACACCACCCCTAGGAGAACGATGACCTACCTCATGCCGGCGGAAACCCATCCGCAGGAACGCATCTGGATGGCGTTCCCGTGCACGGGTTACACGCTGGGCGACACCGACGAGGAGCAGCACGAGGCGCGATCCACCTGGGCGGCCGTCGCGCACGCCGTCTGCGACTTCGAACCGGTCACCATGGTGGTGCATCCGGCTGAGCGCATGATCGCCGAGCGCTACCTCTCCTCGGCCGTCGAGATCATCGAGGCGCCGCTCAACGACGCCTGGATGCGCGATATGGGGCCGACGTTCGTGCACGCCGCCGACGGTTCGGTGGCCGCGGTGGACTGGGTCTTCAACGGGTGGGGCGCCCAGGACTGGGCGCAGTGGGACCTCGACTCGCAGATCGGGCGGGTGGTCGCGCAGGCCGCGGGCACACCGGTGATCGACTCCGCACTGGTCAACGAGGGCGGCGGCATTCACGTCGACGGTGAGGGCACCGTCCTGCTGACCGAGACGGTGCAACTCGATCCGGGCCGCAATCCCGGCCTGACCAAACACGACGTCGAGCAGGAACTGGCCCGCACCCTCGGCGCCACCCACGCCGTGTGGCTGCCGCGCGGGCTCACCCGCGACTTCCAGCGGTTCGGCACCCGCGGTCACGTCGACATCGTCGCCGCGATCACCTCACCGGGCCGCCTGCTGCTGCACACCCAGACCGACGAGTCACACCCGGACTTCACCGTGTGCCGCGAGATCCGCGCCGCGCTGAAGGGCACCCACGACGCTGCGGGCCGCGAATGGGAGATCACCGAGATGCCCGCACCGAAGACGCTGACCGACGACGAGGGTTACGTCGACTACAGCTACATCAACCATCTGGTGGTCAACGGCGGGGTCATCGCGTGCGGCTTCGGCGACCCCAATGACAGCACCGCCGCCTCAATCCTCGCCGAGCAGTACCCCGGACGCAGAGTGGTGAGCGTCGACGCCCGCCCACTGTTCGCGCGCGGCGGCGGCATCCACTGCATCACTCAGCAGCAGCCAACCAGCCGGGTTTAACAGCGAGCAGCACCAGATAGGTTGCTGCGGCTGCGATTCCGGACGTCAGGAAGCTCGCGTCGATCCCGCCCAGCACAGTGGCGATCGGCCCGGTGTAGGAGTCGGTGGCGTTCGACAAGATGCCGACCGTGCTGCCGACCAGCCAGGCGATCACCGCGGCGGGATTCCAGCCGGCGGTGTACCAGTACCGCCCGCCGGTGCGGCGCTCGTTGAACACCTGCAGATCACCCTGATCGAAGCGGCCGCGGGTGCGCCGAAGTCCGATCAGCGTGATCGCCGCCCAGGGTGTGGCCAGTGAGGTCAGGAACACCACGAACGCGGTGACCGCCACCTCCGCGTCCCAGACGAACTTGCCGAGGAACACCAGCGCGGTGGCCAGCACGGTCACCACCACGGTGGCCTGGGTACGCGACAGCCGCGGCAGGATCGCGTCGAGATCGAGTCCCATGCTGTAGAGGTTCATCGCACCCTGACCGATGCTGCCGACAAGAGCGGCCAGCACGACGGGAACCAGCAGCCACGACGGCACACCGGCCACCAGCCCGGCCGGAAAACTGTTCTCGTCGAACAGAATCGACGACACGTAGGCCCCCCACAGGGTCGGGATGAGGAGCCCGACGAGCAGCCCGGTGAATGTGGCGGCCAGCAGTGGCGCGGGCCGGTGCCGACGCGGCGAGATGTAGCGCGTCCAGTCACCGAGCTGCGTCACATACGACACCGGCCCCGCGATCCCCGCCGTTAATGCCGCCAGCAGCCAGGTAGGCCAGAACGAACCGAGCGCGTATTGATCGGGAGCGCCCGGGTAGCCACCGTCGAACGATCCCGCCAATCCGATCACCGTCAGCAGCATCGCCGCACCGACCACAACGACGATCAGCGTGTTGACCCGCACCAGCCAGCGATAGCCGTAGACGGCGATGACCGCGACGGCTGCGGCGAGCACGGCGTATCCGACGACGTCCTGCAGGGCCGAGTCCTCGGCGCCGCTGAGGCGGTCGGCCACCGCCACCAATGCCTCACCGCCGGTCCAGATCGTCAGGGCCACATAGCCCAGGCAGAGCAGCAGTCCGATGACGGACGCGACGAGACGGCCCCGCACTCCGAAGTACGCGCCGGAGGAGACCGAGTTGTTGGTCGCCGCGCGGAATCCCAACAGCGCCAACGGCGTCACCACCAGTGCGCCCACCGCCGTGCCGGCGACGATCGCCGCGACACTCGCCCACCAACTCAGTCCGTAGAGGATCGACAGCCAGCCGAACACACCCACCGACAGCGCCATGTTGCCGCCCCAGAGGATCGTCACCACGTCGCGCGGTGATGAGGTGCGCTCCGCCTCGGGAATGGTGTCGACGCCGTAGCTTTCCATCGCGTCACCTTACG
This sequence comes from Mycobacteriaceae bacterium, assembly GCA_037141465.1. Lineage (GTDB taxonomy): Bacteria > Actinomycetota > Actinomycetes > Mycobacteriales > Mycobacteriaceae > Mycobacterium. The sequence goes on from JBAXCK010000067.1 coordinate 10,477, forward strand.
ACGGCGTGAACGGTTCCGCCTGACGCGTCATCCCCGCGGCGCGGCCCTTGGCGGCGACGACGAGTGCCATCTTGCGACTGGCTTCGTCGATCATCTCCTCGCCGAGCATCACCGCGCCGCGCGCACCGCCGGCCGCCGAGGTGTGCCACTCGTAGGCCTCGAGGATCAACTCGGCGTGGTCGTATTCGTCCTGGCGGGGACTGAAGATCTCATTGCCGGCGGCGATCTGGTCCGGATGCAACACCCACTTGCCGTCGTAACCCAGCGCGGCCGAGCGCCCGGCCACCCGCCGGAAACCCTCGACGTCACGCACTTTGAGATACGGCCCGTCGATCGCGGCGACCGAATGTGCGCGTGCCGCGATGAGGATGGTCATCAGCACGTGGTGGTAGGCGTCGCCGACGTCGTAACCCTCCGGTTGTTCGCCGACCTCCAGCGTGCGGGTGTTGAGGTTCGCCGCCAGATCCGCCGGGCCGAGCACCAGGGCCTGCACCCGCGGCGCTGCGGCGATCGCGTTGATGTTGGTGAGCCCGCGAGCATCCTCGATCTGCGCGTCGATGCCGATGCGGCCCACCGCAAGACCGTGGCTGCGTTCGAGCTGGGTCAGCAGCAGATCCAGGGCGTGAACATGGTGCGCGTCGCTGACCTTCGGCAGCACGATCACGTCGAGGTGTGCGCCGGCCGCCGAGATCACCTCGATGACGTCGACGTGCGTCCACGGCGTGGTCCAGTCGTTGACCCGCACACCGCGCAACTGCGACCCCCACCCCGGACCGGCCAGTGCGGCGGCAACCTGGGTGCGCGCGGCCGCTTTGGCCCCCGGCGCGACGGCATCCTCGAGGTCGAGGAACACCTCGTCGGCGGGCAGGCCCTTGGCCTTCTCGATCATCTTCGGATTGCTGCCCGGAACCGACAGGCAACTCCGGCGCGGCCGATAGGCGGGTCGATCGGTCTGGTCCACCCGAAGACTCCTACCCTTTGTACTCATGGCGTCGGTGAACAGGGTATATGCGGCGCGGCTGGCTGGGATGGTCGTGCTGGGTCCCGACGGCGAATCCGTCGGCCGGGTCCGCGACGTCGTCATCAGCATCGGCATCGTCCGCCAGCAGCCCCGGGTCCTGGGCCTCGTCGTCGAATTGCTCACCCGCCGAAAGATTTTCGTTCCGATGCTGCGGGTCACCGCCATCGAACCCGATGCAGTCACGCTGACCACGGCCAACGTCTCGCTGCGGCGTTTCGACCAGCGTCCGGGTGAGGCCCTGGTGATGGCCCAGGTGCTCGACACCCGGGTGCGGGTCAACGACCCCGAGCAAGATCAGCTATCCGCCGTCGACGTCGTGGTGATCGACCTGGCCATCGAGCCGACCCGCACCCGCGACTGGGTGGTCACCCGGGTGGCGGTGCGCAGCCTGCGCCGGCTGGGCCGGCGCTCGACGGTGGCGGTGGTGGACTGGCAGCACGTCGCCGGACTCACCCCGTCGGGTCTGGCCATGCCGGATCAGGGCGTGGCCCAGCTGCTCGCCCAGTTCGAGGGTCAGCGCCCCGTCGAGGTGGCCGATGCGCTGCGCGACCTGCCGGCCAAACGGCGCACCGAACTGGTCAACGCACTCGACGACGAGCGGCTGGCCGACATCCTCCAGGAGCTGCCCGAGGACGACCAGACCGAACTGCTGCTGCAGCTGGACACCGAGCGGGCCGCCGACGTGCTCGAGGCGATGGACCCCGACGACGCCGCCGATCTGCTCGGTGTGCTGCAGCCCGGCGAGGCCGAGGTGCTGCTGCGCCGGATGGATCCGGAAGACTCCGAGTCGGTGCGACGGCTGCTGAGCCACTCGCCCGACACCGCCGGCGGCCTGATGACCTCCGACCCGGTGGTGCTCGCGCCGGACACCACGGTGGCCGAGGCGCTGGCGCGCGTCCGCGATCCCGACCTGACACCCGCGCTGGCGTCGCTGGTGTTCGTGGTGCGCCCGCCGACGGCCACCCCGACCGGCCGGTACCTGGGCTGCGTGCACATCCAGGCGCTGCTGCGTGAGCCGCCGGCCAATCTGGTCAGCGGCCTGGTCGACAGCGACCTGCCGCGGCTCAACCCCGACACCCCACTGCCCGCGGTGACCCGCTATCTGGCGGCCTACAACCTGGTCTGCGCTCCGGTGGTCGACGACGAGAGCCACCTGCTCGGCGCGGTGACCGTCGACGACGTTCTGGACCATCTGCTTCCCGACGACTGGCGGGAAACCTACGAGGAACCGGTGCCCGGATGAGCGACTCCGCCCGCCTGGACACCCCCCGCACCTCGCGGCGGCCCTCGCTCAACGTCGACACCGAGGCGGTCGGCCGGTTCAGCGAGTCGATCGCCCGGTTCCTGGGCACCGGGCGCTACCTGCTGTGGCAGACCATCTTCGTGATCGTCTGGATCTCGCTGAACCTCTTCGCGGTCACGCTGCGCTGGGACCCCTACCCGTTCATCCTGCTCAACCTGGCGTTCTCCACCCAGGCCGCCTACGCGGCCCCACTGATCCTGCTGGCCCAGAACCGCCAGGAGAACCGCGACAAGGTGGCCCTCGAGGACGACCGGCGCCGGGCCGAGCGGACCAAGGCCGACACAGAGTTCCTGGCCCGCGAACTGGCCGCCCTGCGGCTGGCGGTAGGCGAGGTGGCCACCCGCGACTACCTGCGCCGCGAACTCGAGGAGATCCGCGAGTTGCTGGAGCGGGTGGCGCCGGAAAAGGCCGAGAAGCCCGCCAAGGCACCGAAGCCGAAGAAGGTCAACGGCTGAGTTCGCTGTTATGTATGGTGACAGGGTTCACAACAGCCACAAGACCAGTGGGGATAGATCAGTGGGGATAGCTCGCCGCGCCGGTGTTGCCGCGGTGCTGACGCCGGTGGTGCTCGCCGGTGCGGTCGCGGCCACCCCCGCCGTGCTGCCCGCCACCACCTCGCCCGCCACGTCATCGCCGGACATCACACCACTGGCCGCGGCCGTGCCGACCCCGGACACCTCGGGTGTGGCCGTGGTGCCGATGGCCAAGCCGCCGGCTGACTTCCGGTTCGCGGCGTCCACCCTGTCTCCTCCCCCGCCGGCCGCGGTGATCAGCTCACCGGGCGGCATGCGCATCCCGGCCGTCGCACTGTCGGCCTACCGCAAGGCCGAGCAGACCATGGCCGTCGCCGCGCCCGGCTGCGGCATCAGCTGGAACCTGCTGGCCGGTATCGGCCGCATCGAGTCCTCACACGCCAACGGCGGCGCCACCGACGCCGGCGGTACCGCGGTGCGACCGATCTACGGTCCCGCGCTCGACGGCACACTGCCCGGCAACGAGGTGATCGTCCAGAGCAGTCAGGCCGGCCGTCCGGTGTACGCACGCGCCATGGGTCCGATGCAGTTCCTGCCCGGTACGTGGTCGCGGTATGCGGCCGACGGCGACGGCGACGGCAGGGCCGATCCGCAGAACGTCTTCGACGCCGCACTGACCGCCGCGCGTTACCTGTGCAGCGGCGGGCTGAATCTTCGCAACCAGTCGCAGGTGCTGACCGCGATCCTGCGCTACAACAACTCGATGGCCTACGCCGAGAACGTGCTCGGCTGGGCGGCCGGCTACGCGACCGGTGTGGCGCCGATCGATCTGCCGCTCATCACCGGACCGGTTCCCGCACTCGGCGATGGGCACCTGGAGAACCCCGAGGGTCTCGGCCCGGGCCTGGGCCTGCCCAACAGTGACCCGCTGGCACAGCTGTCGTTGGTCAACATGGGCAACAGCGAGATGGCCGGTCAGCTGATGGTGGGTCCCACGGACGCGCCGTCGGTGATGCCCAGCGAGCACGGCTGCCAGGTGATCTGCATGGCCTCTCAGTTGCCGCCGTCGGTCACCGGTGAGTCGGCTGTGCCGGCGAACCTGCCGCCGTGGATGGCGCCGCCCGGCGCCGGGTGGACGCCGCCGTGGATGCCGCAGGCGCCGGTGTTCGATCCGACCGCTCCGCAGGGCGCGGCTCCCGGTCCCGGCGGACCGCCGCCCGCCGCACCTGCCCCCGCACCGGCGCCCGCGCCGGAGATCATCGTCCCGACCGATGTCCCGGCGGGTCCGGTGGGTTCCGGCGCGTTGCCGGGCCCGGCCAACTGATTCAGCGCTGCAGCGCTGCACCTAGACTCGGAATCAATGTCACAAAACCGCTCTGAACTCGCCGCTGCCGTGCGCTCGTCGCTGGCCAAAGTCATCGACCCGGAACTGCGCAGGCCGATCACCGAACTCAACATGGTCAAGGACGTCTCGGTCGGTGACGACGGCGCCGTGCACGTCGAGATCTACCTGACCACGTCGGCGTGCCCGAAGAAGACCGAGATCACCGAACGCGTCGCCGCCGCAGCCGCCGACGTCCCCGGGACCGGGGCGGTGAAGGTGACCCTCGACGTGATGAGCGACGAGCAGCGCACCGAGTTGCGCAAGCAACTGCGCGGCGACGCCGCCGAACCGGTCATACCGTTCGCCCAGCCGGGCTGCCTCACGCGTGTGTACGCAGTGGCGTCCGGCAAGGGTGGGGTCGGAAAGTCCAGCGTCACCGTCAATCTCGCGGTCGCTCTGGCTGCGCGCGGACTGTCCGTCGGCATTCTCGACGCCGACATCTACGGCCACTCCATCCCCCGGATGATGGGCACCGACGAACGGCCCACCCAGGTCGAGTCGATGATCCTGCCGCCCGTCGCCTACGACGTGCGGGTGATCTCTGTCGCGCAGTTCACCAGCGGCAACACCCCGGTGGTGTGGCGCGGTCCGATGCTGCACCGCGCGCTGCAGCAGTTCCTCGCCGACGTCTACTGGGGCGATCTCGACGTCCTGCTGCTCGACCTGCCCCCAGGCACCGGCGACGTGGCGATCTCGGTGGCGCAGCTGATCCCCGGTGCGGAGATCCTCGTGGTGACCACACCGCAGATCGCCGCAGCCGAGGTGGCCGAGCGGGCCGGCGCGATCGCGCTGCAGACCCGCCAGCGCATCGTCGGCGTGGTGGAGAACATGTCCGGTCTGCTGATGCCCGACGGCACCACGATGCACATCTTCGGCGAGGGCGGCGGCGCCCAGGTAGCCGAACGGCTCAGCCGCGCCTTCGGAGTCGACGTCCCACTTCTGGGGCAGGTGCCGCTGGACCCGGCACTGGTCCAGGCCGGTGACACGGGCGTGCCCCTGGTGCTGTCAGCGCCGGAATCGGCCGCCGGTGCACAGTTGCGCTCCATCGCCGACAAGCTGGCGTCGCGTAAGCGCGGCCTGGCCGGGATGTCACTGGGATTGGATCCCGCGGGCCGCTGAGTGCTGATTCCCCCGGGATTGCGGTATCGCCGGTGGGGACACCGCCTGCAGGCTCACAATGGGGTATGCACCTTCGGGGTATGCGCGTCCGGCTCGCCTCGACACTGTGGGCGGTCACCGTGCTGATTCCATGCCCGACCAGTGGCGCCACCCCCGTCGACGGCGCGGCGCCCGCGCTGCCGGCTACCGCCGTCATCACCTACACGTTCACCGATTCCTCGGTGCCGCCGCAGTACCACCGCAGCTGGACCATGACGGTGACCCCCAACCGATCCGACATCACGGTGGACAGCTACGGATCTGTTCTTGCGCAGCGCAGTGCTACGACAGCGGTAGGCGTGTGGGACGCGCTTTCCGCGGGCTTCCCGATCATGGTCGAGTCCGTTGAGCTTGCCCGACGACGCACCGCCCCGCAGGGCTGCACCGGAGGAACCACGGAGGCCGTCCGGGTCGAGGACGGTCCCGACGTACTCATCGAACAGAGCGTCTATAACTGCGGCGGCACCAATTCCGACGTGGCCGAGACCCTGCGAGCCTGGATCGCGCCGGCCCGGTCGCAGTTCCCGCCGACCGACGTCATGGCCCCGCCAGGTTGATCGCCGGCGAAGGCTGCTCGAGCAGTCGCGCTGTCTCCGAAAGAATCAGGTCGCGCAGGATCAGGTCGCGTCGGGATCGACCGGCGCCAAGGT
>JBAXCK010000068.1:0-16419 GCA_037141465.1 Mycobacteriaceae bacterium
CAGCCGTGGGGGTCAGCCTTCAGCGGGCTTCAGAAAGCGGGCCACGGAAGTGGCCGGCGACCGTCCGGTTCGGGCATCACCGGGTCGTCGAGCAGATCGCGGATGCGCCCGCGCAGCGCGGCCAGTTCGGCGGCGGTGATGTGTTCGCGCAGACTTGTGCCCAGATCGCCGGTGAGTCGTTCGTGGACGTCGGCGATGCGGCCGAGGGTGTCGGCGTCGATCGGATCTCCCGCCCACCCCCACAGCACCGTCCGCAGCTTGTCCTGCACGTGCATCGACACCCCGTGATCGACGCCGTACACGCCGCCGTCAGTGCCGGTGAGAATGTGGCCGCCCTTGCGGTCGGCATTGTTGACGATGACGTCGAACACCGCCATCCGCCGCAACCGGGGGTCATCGGCGTGGACGAGAGTCACCTCACCGCCGCTGTAGTCATAGGCGGTGATGATCGAGAGATACCCCGCGGGCACGGAGTCCGACGGCCTCAGATCCACCAGTCCCGGGCCGTCGGCGTCCTCGGGTGACTCGATCCACAACTGGACCATCCCCGGCCCGGCCGGCCCCTCACGAAGGATCGTGCGCGGCACGATGTCCCACCCCAGTGCGGCGGAGATGAGGTAGGACGCCACTTCCCGACCGGCCAGGGTGCCGTCCGGGAAGTCCCACAGCGGCTGCTCACCGGCGACCGGTTTGTAGACACACTCCACCGTCACGTCCCCGAGGGTGGCCTCGCAGAGGAATGTCGCATTGCTCGCGGTCCGGATGCGGCCGATGACGCTCAGCTCACCGCGACTCAGCGTCTCATGCAGGTCGTCGCTCACAAGTCCGTCGGGTCGTCGGAAGCGTCGTCGGGTTCACCGTCGTCGGCGAGCAGGCCACCGCGCAGATAGCCATTGGTGCGCACACAGAGATGACCTTCGGGATCGAGCGGCTCGTCACACAGCGGACACGGCGGCCGCCCGGCGGAGATCACCCGACTCGAGCGGGCGGCGAATTCCTGCGCCGACTCCGGCGAGAGGAACACCCGCACCGCGTCGGGCCCCTCCTCGGCGTCGTCGAGGATCACCGATGCGTCGTACGCGGTGTCGCTGACCGCGAGCAGTTCCACCACCACACTCTGGGCCTCGGCATCCCAGCCCAGGCCCATGGTGCCCACCCGGAACTCGGCGTCGACCGGCATGACCAGCGGGCTCAGGTCGATCACATCGGACTCCGGCGGCAGCGGTGTGCCGAATCGCCGGTTGACCTCGGTGAGCAACGCGCTGATTCGCTCTGCCAGCACAGCCACCTGCTGCTTCTCGCACATGACCGAGACGACCCGCTTGTCGTGCACGGCCTGGAGGTAGAACGTCCGGCTCCCGGGCTCTCCCACCGTCCCGGCGATGAACCGGTCCGGGGTGCGAAAGACGTGGATTGCTCGGGTCATGGTCGGTTCCACAATATCCGCAGCGGAATATCCGCAGATCCGCAGCGGAATATCCGCAGATCCGCAGCGGAATATCCGCAGCCGACACTCAGTCCGTGGTGCCGCCGACGGCGGCATCGGTCTCGGGTGTTCCCTCATCACGCGGGGGCGCCGACAGCGCCGAGGCGAGTTGAGCGCCGGTGTGGTTCACATGCACGACGAAGGGGCGCAGCGAGGTGTACCGGATCACGCTCATCGAGGCCGGGTCGGCGGTGATGCGCTGAAAGCTGTCGAGGTGTGTGCCGAGCGCGTCGGCGATCACCGCTTTGATCACGTCCCCGTGCGTGCAGGCCACCCACAACGTGTCGGCGCCGTGCTCGTCGGCCAGCCGCCGGTCGTGGTCGCGCACCGCCGCAACGGCACGGGCCTGCACCGCCGCCAGACCCTCCCCGTCGGGAAAAACCGCGGCGCTGGGCTGCTGCTGAACCACCGACCACAACGGCTCCTTGACGAGTTCACCGAGTTTGCGGCCGGTCCACTGGCCGTAGTCCACCTCGGAGAGCCGTTCGTCGATCAGCGGCTCGATCCCCAGCGCGGCGGCCAGTGGCTCGAGGGTGCGCCGGCAGCGCAACAGTGGCGATCGCACGAGCGCCCTGATCGGCAGACCGTCGAGGCGCTCGACCAACGCAGCGGCCTGGGCGATGCCCTTCTCGTCGAGTTCGACGCCCTCGGACCGGCCGGCCAGCGTGTGCGCGGTGTTGGACAGCGAGCGGCCGTGCCGCAACAGGATGACGGTCACGCCAACACTCCCGGGATCATCATGCGGCCACCAGCAAGCCGGCACCCATCAGCGCCATCAGGGTCAGTGCCAGCACCACCCGGTAGCCGACGAACCAGTACATCGCGTGGTGGGTGAGGAACCGCAGCAGCCAGGCGATGGTCAGGTAACCGATCACGAAGGTGATCAGCACAGACACCGCCAGTTGCGTTCCGGTGGCGCTCATTCCCTGCATCGCCGGATGGAAGGCGTCCGGAAGCGAGAAGAGTCCGGAGGCGAACACCGCCGGGATGGCAAGCAGGAAGCCGAATCTGGCCGCCAGGGGGCGGTCCAGGCCGAGGAACAGCCCCGCACTGATCGTCGCCCCCGACCGCGACACCCCCGGCACCAGTGCCAGACACTGCGCCAGCCCGACCAGCAGACCGTCACGCCAGGTGAGCTGGCCGATGTGGCGGTTCTGCCGTCCGAAATACTCCGCGGCGGCGATCACCGCCGAGAACACCAGCATGGCGGTCGCGATCACCCACAGATTGCGAACATCGGAGCGGATGACGTCCTTGAAGAGCAGACCGAGCACGCCGATCGGGATCGAGCCGATGATGACGCACCAGCCGAGCCGGTAGTCGGGGCTGACCCGCTTCGCGCGGTCGACCACACCGCCGAACCAGGCTCGCAGGATCCGGACGATGTCGCCGAAGAAGTAGACCAGCACGGCGGCCTCCGTGCCGAGCTGTGACACCGCGGTGAACGACGCACCGGCATCACGGCCACCGAAGAACACGCGCGACACGATGGCGAGATGTCCCGATGAGGAGATGGGCAGGAACTCGGTGAGCCCTTGCACGACGGAGAGGACCGTCACTTCCAGCCACGACATCGGCGTCACATCCACGCCGCTGACCGTACCGTCAGCGGGCGCGACGTGGCGTTGCGGCTGCGACGGCCGCACGGACCGCGGCGGTGATGCTGGACTCGTCGTCGAGATCGAGGTCACCGAATTCGATCAGATCCCGCTCGACGGCGGCCACCACGTCCTCGGGCGAGGGAACCGGCCCGCGGTGTCCCCGCCGGTAGATCTCGAGGGCGAATCGGCCGCGGTGCACGCGGAAGGAGAAGTCGCGGCCGTCGCCGAGCACCCCGAAGCCGCTCGCGTGCGGGCCCGTGCTGATGTCCTCGACGACGAGGTCGTCATCACCCGGGTTCTGTGAGTCCGCCACCGCCACACCCGCCACCGTAACGTGGGTTACGCCGGGGCGGACCTAGAATCCACTCCGACACCCCACCGCCTATCAGGGGGCTACCTGTTGCCGCTGCTCGGAGACCGTGCGTCGTGGCGCGGTGTTGCGGCGAGGCTGGTGATGACCACCCTGCTGATTCTCCCGGTCGGCGGCTGCGCGGCGAAGATCGTCTCCACCGCGCCGCCGACGATCGAACCGGCGCGCGCGGCGGTCTCGCCGCCGCCGGCGGGTGCACCCGCCGGGCAGGTGATCGCCGCCGGCGGCCGGTTCACCGCGGCACTGTTCGACGCAGCCACCCGGTCACTGGTGTGCCTGTCCCCCGGTGAGCTGACGATCATCGGTCCCGACCGCGCGCCACGCACGGTGACAGTGCCCGGCGAGGCGGTCGCGATCACCGGTGACGGCACCGGCGCCGCCTACCTCCCCGGCCGCGGCGCGGTACTCACCGTCGATCTTGCCGCCGGCCGGGTCACCGAAACGCCGGTCGCCGGGCAGGACGACACCGAGTTCACCGCCATCGCCCGCCGCTTCGACGGTCACCTGGTACTCGGGAGCGCCGGTGGCGTCGCCCTCACGCTGGCTCCGGATCTGACCGTCTCGCATCGGGCCGCCGGGTTCGCGCGCGTCGACGGCCTCGCCGCGGTGGGCGATGTGACGGTCGTGCTGGATCGCGCGCAGACGTCGGTGACCGAGTTGGACGCCGGCGGGGACGCCGGACTGGCACTGCGGGCCGGACTCGGCGCCACCCGCATCGCCTCTGATCCGGCCGGGCGCATCCTGGTCACCGACACCCGCGGCGGGCAGCTGCTGGTCTTCGGGGTCGAACCGCTGATCGAACGCCAGGCCTTTCCGGTTCCCGATGCGCCGTTCGGCCTCACCGGGTCCGCCGAACTCACCTGGGTCTCGCAGAGTGCCTCCAACACCGTCGTTGGCTACGATCTGAGTACCGGAATACCTGTTGAGAAGGTGCGTTATCCCACTGTGCGGCAACCCGACTCGCTCGCGTTCGACGACGCGTCCGACACCCTGTACGTGGTGTCGGGATCCGGAGCCGGCGTGCAGGTGATCCCTGAGGCGGGTGTGACATGAGTGCGGCACCTCGCGGAAGAATGCCCGTCGCGTGGGAGGTCGATCTCTCCGAGGACTACGAGTGGATTCCGCTGCGGCTGCCGCCCGACGTCACCCGGATCAGCGCGTCCACGCGACTGTCGATCGAAGCCGAATACCGGGGGTGGGAGCTCACCAGGGTGCGGCTGTACACGGACGGCAGTCGGCGGGTTCTGCTGCGGCGCAAGAAGACACGTCACACCGATCAGCCGGGTCCATGATCTACGAGGCCCCATGATCTATGAAGCCCTGCGGCGAGCCCTGTTCATGGCGCCGCCCGAGCGGATCCACCGGTTGGTGTTCGGCGCGCTTCGGGCGGCGACGGCAACCGGGCCCGCCCGCCGCGGACTGAGCCGCGGTCTCGCGCCGCACGATCAGATCCTGGCCAGCACGGTGTTCGGCGTGCGCTTCCCCGGACCGCTCGGTCTTGCCGCCGGGTTCGACAAGGACGGTCTGGGCCTGAACACCTGGGGCGCCCTGGGATTCGGCTACGCCGAGATCGGCACGGTCACCCCGCGGCCGCAGCCCGGCAACCCCGAACCGCGGCTGTTCCGGTTGCCCGAGGACCGCGCACTGCTCAACCGGATGGGATTCAACAACGACGGCGCCGGACAGGTGGCGTTGCGGCTGGCACGCCAACGGGCGTCGGTGCCGATCGGGGTCAACATCGGCAAGTCGAAGACGACACCGGCAGGTGATGCAGCGCAGGACTACGCCGCGGGCGCGCGATTGCTGGGTCCGCTGGCGTCCTATCTGGTGGTCAATGTCAGCTCACCGAACACCCCGGGACTGCGTGACCTGCAGGCCATCGCGTCGCTGCGGCCGATCCTGACCGCCGTGCTCGCGCAGACGTCGACCCCTGTGCTGGTGAAGATCGCTCCTGATCTCTCCGATGACGACGTCGACGCGGTCGCCGACCTCGCCGTCGAACTCGGGCTGGCCGGAATCGTGGCCACCAACACCACGGTGTCCCGGGAGGGGCTGCGAACCCCCGACGTGCAGCGGCTCGGGCCGGGCGGCATCTCCGGAGCACCGGTGGCCGCGCGTGCGCTCGCGGTGCTGCGCCGGCTCTACGCCCGCGCCGGCGATCGGCTGACGCTGATCGGAGTGGGCGGTATCGAGACCGCCGAGGACGCCTGGGCGCGGATCGTCGCGGGCGCATCGCTGCTGCAGGGGTACACCGGCTTCGTCTACGGCGGTGGGCTGTGGGCCAAGCAGATTCACGACGGGATCGCCCAGCGGCTGCACGCCGGCGGCTTCAGCTCGCTGAGCCAGGCCGTCGGATCGGAGAACCGCTAGGCATTCTGCTCGTAGGTGCCGTGGATGACCGCCCGCGCGATCGCATTCATGAACAGGTTGAAACCCAGGTAGGCGGGGCTGGCGTCCTCGCTGAGGTCAAGCTTGTCCACCTTCAGCGCGTGCACCGCGACGAAGTAGCGGTGCACACCGTGGCCCGCGGGCGGGGCGGCTCCCACGTAGCGGCGCATGCCGGCGTCGTTGCACAGCGTCAGCGCGTCACCGGGCAGGATCGAGCCGTCGCCGACACCGGCGGGCAGGTCGGTGACGGTCGCCGGCAGATTGGCCACCGCCCAGTGCCAGAACCCGGACGCGGTGGGCGCATCGGGATCGAAGACCGTGACCGCGAAGCTGCGCGTCTGCTCGGGGAACCCCGACCAGCTCAGCTGGGGCGAGACGTCTTCGCCGCCGGCGCCCATGATGCCGCTCACCTGAGCGTTCTTCAGCGGCTTTCGGTCGGTGATGTCCGAGCTCGTCAGGGTGAAGCCGGGCAGCTTCGGCAGGAAGTCGTAGGGGTTGTACGGGAATGCCATGGCGTCCTCTCTAGCAGTTAATCAGAAAGTGTCGGAGCACTCGGGTGCCGAAGTGCAGGGCGTCGACCGGAACCCGCTCGTCGACACCGTGGAACAGTGCTGAGAAGTCCAGATCCGGCGGCAGCCGCAGAGGTGCGAACCCGAAGCACCGGATACCCAGGCTCGCAAAGGCTTTCGCATCGGTCCCGCCGGAGAGCATATACGGAACCGTACGCGCGTCGGGATCGATGGCCAGCAGAGCGTCGTTCATCGCATCGACGAGTTCGCCGTCGAAGTCGGTCTCGTAGGAGGGCAACTCCGAGATCCATTCCCTGCTGAGATGCGGACCGATGATCTCGTCGACCTCTCGCTCGAAAGCGGCCTGCCGGCCCGGCAGCACCCGACAGTCGATGACGGCCTCCGCCGCCGCGGGGATGACATTGGCCTTGTATCCGGCTTTCAGCATGGTGGGGTTGGCGGTGTCGCGCAACGTCGCGCCCAGCATTCTGGCGACCGGCCCCAGTTTCGCCACACTGCCCTCGAGATCGTTGGGGTCGAACGTCAGACCGGTCTCGTCGGCTACTGCGGTGAGGAACGCGGCGACGGTGTCGGTGAGCACCATCGGGAACTCATGACGGCCCAACTTGGCAACCGCCTCGGCGATCGCGGTCACCGCGTTGTCGTCATGCACCATCGAGCCGTGACCGGCACGGCCGCGCGCAGTCAACCGCATCCACAGCAGGCCCTTCTCCGCGGTTTCGATCAGATACAGCCTGCGCTCACCGCCGTCCTTGCGCGGCACCGTGATCGAGAATCCGCCGACCTCACCGATCGCCTCGGTGACGCCGGCGAACAGATCCGGGCGGTTGGCGACCAGCCAGTGGGCACCGTACGCGCCGCCATGTTCCTCGTCGGCGACGAAGGCGAAGACCAGATCGCGCGGCGGCAACGCATCGGTCCGGCCGAAGTGGCGAGCGACCGCGAGCATCATTCCGCACATGTCTTTCATGTCGACCGCGCCGCGGCCCCACACGTAGCCGTCGGAGATCGCACCGGAGAACGGGTGCACGCTCCAGTCCGAGGCCTCGGCCGGCACCACGTCGAGGTGTCCGTGGATCAGCAGTGCCCCCCGGGCGGGGTCGGCACCCGGGATCCGGAGGAAGACGTTGCCGCGCCCGGGTGCTCCGGACTCGAGGTACTCCGGCGTGAAACCGACCTCGGCCAGTTTCCCGGCGACCCAGCGGGCGCAGTCGGCCTCGCCACGGGTGGTCGCCGGGTCTCCGGTGTTGGAGGTGTCGAAGCGGATCAGCGCGCTGACGAGTTCGACCACCTCGTCGACCGGATCAGTCACCTCCCTTTCCTACCATCGCCGCGGGTCGTGGGCCGGACGCCGGGCTTCTTACCACATCTTTAACTCCAATCACGTTTACAACACGGGTGTCATGGGGTTGCATAGCCGGATGGCCCGCCCGATCCCGCTCGCCGCCCTGGCGTGCATCTCGGTCGGATGGCTCGCCGGATGCGCGGGCACCACCGGCGGAACGGCGATGCCGGTGGCGCCGGTTCCCGCCACGACCGCCGAGGCGTTGCCGTCCCTGCTGCTGTCGGCAGCCGACCTGGGTAACCGGGTGAGCGCCGCCGAGATGGTGGTCACCCGCGAGGTCAGCGCACCCTGGAACGACAGCATGCATTTCCAGGGACCCGGCGAGTCGGGCTGCCTGGCGATCGCCGGCGCGGCCCAGAAGAGTGTCTACGCCGGCAGCGGCTGGACCGCGCTGCGCGGCCAGGTGTTGCGCGAACCGCCCGGCGCGGCGCAGTGGTCGCACTTCGCCACCCAGGCCGTCGCGCTCTTCCCGACCGCGGCGGCTGCACAGGAGTTCTTCTCGCGATCCCGCATCGGCTGGGAGAGCTGCGCCGACCGCGAACTGGACTACGCACAACAGCCCGCCCCGGATCAGGTCTGGACGGTGGGGCCGGTCCGGACCGATCGGGACCTGCTGACGGTGTCGCGCTCCCAGCGAAGCCCGGAAACATGGTCGTGCCAGCGCGCGTTGACGGTGCGCTCGAACGTCGCGGTCGACGTGGAGGCCTGCAGCCTCGACGGGCCCACCACCGCGGCCGCCACCATCGCCGACGCCATCGGCGCACGGCTGCCGGCGGCCTGACGGTTTGGGCGGCCGCCGGGGCATCCGATAGCCTTAATCGCCCCTTGCGGGCACCCGAGTCACCGCCCCTTCAGGGGCGCACCGGTCCGAGTGGCGGAATGGCAGACGCGCTAGCTTGAGGTGCTAGTGCCCTATTAACGGGCGTGGGGGTTCAAGTCCCCCCTCGGACACCAGCACGATTCGCCGCTAGGCGCCGGTGCGCCCGCGCGTCCGGATCAGGCTCGCGACGGTGGTGACCACCAGGATCACCGCGATGACGCTGATCGACATCGCGGTCGATATCTCCGGCACGTCAACGTACTTACCACCGTTGATGAACGGCAGGGTGTTCTTGTGCAGGGCGTGCAGCATCAGTTTGACGCCGATGAAACCGAGGATCAGCGACAGGCCCACCGACAGGTAGATCAGGCGGTCGAGCAGGCCCCCGATGAGGAAGTACAGCTGGCGCAGACCCATCAGGGCGAACGCGTTGGCGGTGAAGACGATGTAGGGCTCCTCGGTGAGTCCGTAGATCGCCGGGATGGAATCGAGTGCGAAGAGCAGGTCGGTGAAGCCGATGGCCACCAACGCCAGCAGCATCGGAGTGCCGGCGCGCCGCCCGTCGATCTTGGTGAGGAACCTGTCGCGGTCGTAGTCGTCACTCAGCGGCAGGAATCGGCCCACGAACGCGACGATGCGGCTGTCCCGTTCCTGTTCGGCTTCCTTCTCGTGGCCGCTTTCGCGGGCCAGTTTGACAGCGGTCAGCACCAGGAAGATCCCGAAGATGTAGAACACCCAACTGAACGCGTTGATGGCTGCTGCGCCGACGGCGATGAACGCCGCCCGCATCACCAGCGCCATCACGATCCCGATGAGCAGAAGCTTCTGCTGGTAGATCCGCGGCACCGCGAAGGACGCCATGATCACGGTGAACACGAAAAGGTTGTCGACCGAGAGGGCTTTCTCGGTGACATAGCCCGCGAAGTACTCCCCGCCGTACTCCGATCCCCACCGCCACCAGATCAGGAATCCGAAGGCCACGGCGAGCCCGATGTAGAACGCCGACCACGACGCCGATTCCCTGAACGTCGGCTCGTGGGCCACCCGGACATGGGCGAAGAAGTCGAAGACGAAGAGCCCGAGGATGACCACGCACGTGATGACCCAGATCTGTGTCGTGACGCCCACGGAAGTGATTGTTCCGGAAATGGGCTTCAGGTGTCCAGTCGGGTCCCGCAGGTGCTGCCCGCCACCGCTGTCGTAGCGTGAACCGGTGCCCCGCCGCGCGCTGTTCCTCTACAACGACCCGACTGCGCGGGAGGCTCTGCTGGGCGAGGGCTTCACCGACGCGGGCTTCGACATCACCACCTTCGAGGTGGTGGCACCCGACGGTGTCGCCGACCCCGCCGTCGACGTCGATTTTCCCGACCCGACCGGTTACGAGGTCATCGTGCCCCTCGGATCGCGGTGGGCGGCCTATGACGACACCTTGCCGTGGGTCGCCGGCGAGATGGACCTGCTGCGCACCGCGTTGAAAGCCGGCGCCGGCGTGCTCGGGGTGTGTTTCGGCGGACAACTCCTGGCACGTGCACTGGGGGGCACCGTGGCACGCTCGCCGCTGCCGGAGATCGGCTGGCATGAGGTGCGCTCCCGTGATCGGCGGCTGGTGCCCGAGGGGCCGTGGTTCCAGTGGCACTTCGACCGGTTCACGGTGCCGCCGGGCGCGCGTCTGGTGGCGGACAACGACTGCGCTGCGCAGGCCTTCGCATCGGGTCGCGCCCTGGGGGTGCAGTTCCACCCGGAACTCGACGGCGATCTGCTCGAGCTGTGGATCGAGGGCGACACCGACGGCGACGTCGAGCGGTTGGGCCTGGATGTGAACCGATTGAGGGAGCGCACGCGAACCGAGGTCGCCGATGCCGCCCGTCGGCTACGCCTGCTGGTCGGCGGATTCCTCGATCTGCTCGGCCAGGACGGCGCGCACGACGCGCACCGCCTCGGGTAGCGCAGCGAAGACCGAGGGACTCAGCCCCCGCCCATGTCCGGTGTCGGCGACGCCGACGGAGACCACCACCACCGATCGCGGCGCCCGGCCGAGCGCCCGGCCCAGTTCGAAGGTCTGATGCAGGCTCAACTCATGGGAACTCATCGGGCGGGACGGCGCCAGATCATCAAGACCGCACACGCTGACCCGACCGGGTCGCGTCCCCACCGCGGCGTCCACCAGCACCGCCAGCGCGGCCCCATCGCAGGCGTCGAGAATCGCGGCCGGTTCCGCCGCGCAGGTCAGCACTCGCACACCGGCACAATCGCCGTCGAGAGCGGTCACCACGGCCGGACCGACACCGTCGTCGCGGCGGAAGCTGTTTCCGATTCCGATCACAGCGGCGTGCGGTGCAGTGCTCACCGCCGGTTCACCGTCAGGGTGAGGAAGTGGGTCGAGCACGAGATGCACGGGTCGTAGTTGCGGATGGCGCGTTCGCACATCGCGGTCAGGGCGGCGTCGTCGAGATCGACGCCCGCGAGGATCACCTTGGTCAGATCCGATTCGATGGCCGCCTGGTTCTGTGAGGTCGGCGGGACGATGAGTGCACCGGCGATCCGGCCGCCGGCGTCGATCTCATAGCGGTGATACAGCAGTCCGCGCGGCGCCTCACTCCAGCCGTGTCCCACCCCCGGGCGCGCCTCGACGTCAACCGACGCCCGGGCGGGACGCTCGTAGTTCTCGATGATGCGCAGCGCCTCTTCCACCGCGTAGACGGTCTCCACCGCGCGAACCAGGATGCTGCGGAAGGGATTGCGGCACTCGGCGCCGAGTCCTGCAGCCACCGCCGCCTCGCGGGCGAGCGGGGAGAGCCTGTCGTGGTTGAGGGTGTAGCGGGCCATGGGTCCGGTGAGATGCGGGCGGCCGTCCAGGGTGGCGTGCAGCGCGGTGGAGTGCGCCACGTGGGTCTCCCGCACGTGCTCGCTGAATTCGGCGATGCCGAACTCCGGTCCGGCGCTACGGGCGATCCGCCCGTCCTCGAGCGGGTAGCGCGTCGCGCTGAGCGCCAGCATTTCGTGGTCGACGGTCAGCTCTGGGAAGTCGAAGCCGGCGAACCATTCGACGGTCGCAAGAGCGTCGTCGAGCGCGCGGCGCAACTCCTGCGCCAGCGGCTTCAGATCCGAGGGGGTGGGCACCGAATAGAAGCCGCCCACCCGCACGTTGACCGGATGGATGGCCCGGCCGCCGATCACCTCCTGCAGCCGGTTACCGGCCTTCTTGAGCGCAAGGCCGCGTTCGACGGCGTCGCGATGCTCGCGTGCCACGGTGATGATGTCAGGCGCCCCGAGGAAGTCCGGTGCGTGCAGCATGTACATGTGCAAGGCGTGGCTGTGGATCCACTCGCCGCAGTACAGCAGCCGCCGCAATGCGACGAGTTCGGCCGGCAGTGAGACACCGCAGGCGTCCTCGATCGCATTGCAGGCGCTGGTCTGGTAGGCCACCGGGCAGATCCCGCAGATTCGCGCGGTGAGGTCCGGCGGTTCGGTGTAGGCGCGGCCCCGCAGGAACGCCTCGAAGAACCGCGGCGGTTCGTAGATGTTGAGTTCGACGACCTCGGGAACGCCGTTGCGCAGTTCGACGTTCAAGGCGCCCTCGCCCTCCACCCGCGTCAGCGCGCCGACCCGCAGCGAACGCACCGAATCGGTCACGGCCGCTGCCGTTCAGTCTTGAACTGGGTGACGTTGAAGGTGTCGAAGACACGATCGACGTCATCGCCGGACATGCCGTCGCGGTGCAGCAGCGGAATCATCGCACCCATGTTGGGCGTGGCCGCCGGGCCGAAGCATCCGTAGCAGCCGCGGTGATGTTTGGGGCACAGCGCACCGCAGCCGGCGTGGGTGACCGGTCCGAGGCAGGCGATGCCCTCGGCCACCGTCACGCAGGTGACTCCGGAGCGTTTGCACTCGGTGCACACCGTCGCCGCGGGCAGTCGCGGTTTGCGCCCGACCAGCAGGGCGGCCAGTGTGTCGAGCAACTGGCCGCGGTCGATCGGACAGCCGCGCAATTCGTAGTCGACGGTGACGTGCGCCGAGGCCGGCGTGGAGGTGGCCAGCGTCTTGATGTACTCCGGGTGCGCGTAGACCACGGAGGTGTACTCCGCGACGTCGGCGAAGTTGCGCAGCGCCTGGATACCGCCGGCAGTCGCGCAGGCCCCGATCGCCACCAGGACACCGGACTGCTCACGGATCTCGCGAATGCGCTGTTCGTCGTGCGGGGTGGTGATCGACCCCTCCACGAGGGACACGTCGTAGGGCCCGCCGACCATCGCGCTGGAGGCCTCGGCGAAGGTCGCGATCTGCACCTGCTCGGCCAGCAGCAGCAGTTCGTCCTCACAGTCCAGCACGGTCAGCTGACATCCGTCACACGAGGCGAACTTCCACACCGCCAGACTCGGCGCATCCCGTCGGGACATCTATAGTTCCCCGATCTCCAGCAGGGGCCGCGCCACGTCGTAGCCGACGACCGGCCCGTCCCGGCACAGCAGCAGCTGACCGAGTTGGCAGTGCCCACACCAGCCGATGCCGCACTGCATGTTGCGCTCCAGCGACAACCGGATGTCGGACTCCGCGACACCTTTGGCACGCAGCGCCTGCGCGCCGAAGCGCATCATCGGCTCCGGTCCGCAGAGGAACGCCGTGGTTCGGTCCGGCCGCAGGCTCAGAGCGCGCAGCGGTTCGGTGACCACGCCGGTCTCCCCCAGCCAGCCCTGGACGGGGACGTCGACGGTGAGGTGAGTGTCCAGACGCGAATCCGATTGCCAGCCTGCCAGTTCCGCGCGGTAGAGAAAGTCGCGCTGCGAACGCGCACCGGCGATCAGGATCACCCGCCCGTAGCGGTTCCGCTGGGCCAGCGCACCGAGCACCACCGGCCGCAACGGGGCCAGACCGACGCCGCCCGCGACGACGACGATGTCACGCCCGGCCGCCTCGGCCAGGTCCCAGCCGGTGCCGAACGGCCCGCGCACCCCGATCGTGGTGCCGGGTTCGGACCCGCACAGCGCGGCACTGACCGCTCCCACCGCACGGATGGTGTGGGTCAGGGTGCCGTCCGAGGCGACACCACTGGTCGAGACCGCGATCTCCCCCACCCCGAACGCGTAGAGCATCATGAACTCCCCCGGTGCCGCGGCGGGCAGGACGGCGTCCGCCGGCTCCAGACGCAGTGTGACGGAGTCCGCGTTCTCCACCGCTTTCGAGAGAACGCGGTAGGGCACCGGAGTCATCGCAGAGTTCTGCGTCTGCGGCCTGATCGCCGTGTCAGTCATCGCCGTGTCAGTCATCGCCCGTGCTCGCACTGTCGGCCTCGACGGCGAACACACCCATCTCCTCGGTGATGTCGATACCGGTCGGGCACCAGGCGATGCAACGGCCGCAGCCCACGCATCCCGAGCTACCGAATTGGTCATGCCAGCTGCTCAGCTTGTGCGTCAGCCAGTGCCGGTAGCGCGACGGACCGGATACCCGCACGGGACCCTCGTGGACGAAGGTGAAGTCAAGCTCGAAGCAGGACGACCACTCCGTCCACCGCTCGGCGTGCTCGCCGGTCAGATCCGTCACGTCGGAGGTGCTGGTGCAGAAACATGTCGGGCACACCATCGTGCAGTTGCCGCACGTCAGACAGCGGCTTGCGACATCCTCCCAGTGCGGTGACTCCCGGGCGTCGATGAGGAGTTGGCGAAGATCCGTGTCGGGCATCGCGCGGCCCATCCTGGTCGCGGCGGCGGCCACGTCGGCGGCCGCTGCCTGACATTCGGCCGGCTCGGCGGCGCGATGGGCGATCGTCGCGAGCACTTCTGCGCCCTCGTCGCTGCCCGCCTCGATCAGATAGCGCACATCCTCATCGGCAATCCGCTCGTTGAGCACTAGGTCGTAGCCGGGGCCGCACGCCGGCCCGGTCTTCATCGACGCGCAGAAACACAGCGCACCGGGTTCGGTGCAGTTGACCGCGATGATGAAAGCGCGCCTGCGGCCGGAGTAGGCGTCATCGGGATGAGTGCCGCCGATCAGCACCCGGTCCAGCACACCGATGGCGGCGAGATCGCAGCCACGCACCCCCAGGAAGGCGTAACGCGGCGCGGGCGCGTCGGCCTCACCGTCGGAGGACCACACGCGCTGCCGCGGCGGATGCAGGAACTGCTTCCACGACTGCGGGCCGCAGGAGTGCCCGAACGCCGCCCGGTCGGCGCGCTCCCGGAGCCGGTAGGTGCCCGGCGCGACGTCGACACCCCAGCCGTAGGGCAGTTCGTCGGCACTGTCGATCTCGGCGAGAACAATCGAGTCATCGCGCCGCGTCGGCGCCACCACCACCAGACCGCGGCGCCGGAGTTCATCGACGAGATCGCGCAGTGCGTCGATCATTCCCGGCGCCGCGGACGTCATGGTTCCATCGTGCCCGACGGGCCAGGACCCCGGCGGCGGGGTGGCCCTTTGGGGGACTTAAGTCACCACACCCGGGGTCACCACACCCGGGGTCACCACACCCGGTGCCGGGTCGCGCCCGAGTTGGTGGGCCAGCGCATCGGCGACATCCGGATGACGGAACCGGTGACCCAGTGCGTCCAGTCGGGCCGGTGCGACACGTTGACTGGCGGCGGCCAGTTCTGCCGCACCCTGCCGGCCCAGCAGGATCCGGGGTCCGATCGAGGGCACCGGCAGCAGCGCGGGGCGGTGCAGGGTGGCGGCGAGCGCCCTGGTGTATTCGAGGTTGCGCACCGGTTGCGGTCCCACCGCGTTGACGGCTCCGGCGAGTCGGGTGTCCCACAGCGCGCGGTAGTAGACATCCAGCAGGTCGTCGATACCGATCCAGGACAGCCACTGCCGGCCGCTGCCGAGACGGCCGCCGAGTCCGAGGGCGAACAGCGGGCGCAGCAGCCGCAGCGTTCCGCCCGCAGCGGCCTGAACGATGCCGGTGCGCACGGTGACCACCCGCAGTCCGGCTGCGGCCGCCGGTTCGGTGGCGGCCTCCCAGTCGGCGACGACATCGGCGAGGAAGCCGTCGCCGCGCGGACTGTCTTCATCGAGCACGGTGTCACCGCAGTCGTAGCCGTAGTAGCCGATCGCCGATGCGCTGACGAAGCTCTGCAGACCACTCGTCTTCGCCGCGATCTCAGCCAGCAGCCGGGTGGGTTCGATCCTCGAGTCGCGGATCGCCCTGCGATGCGATTCGGTGAACCTTCCCGCGATGGACTCACCGGCGAGATGGACCACGGCGTCGACACCGTGGAGAAGGTCGGTCGCCGGATCACCCGGGTCCCAGAATCTTTGGTCCTCGCCGGTGGGTTCATGACGCACCAGCCGGATCACCCGGTGTCCGCCGGTGGTCAGGAAAGCGCCCAGCGCGGTTCCCACCAGGCCGGAGGCGCCGGTCATCGCGACGACCAGTGACCCGGCTCCCGCTGATGCGGCATCCCGATGGGCGGCGAGGTCCTCGGCCAACTGGCGGTGGCGGTAGGCGAACGTGGAACGCAGGGCCGCTCCCGGAACCGTGGTGTCGACGATGTCATGGACCCGGGTGGTCCCGCCTCCGGCATCGCTGTAGCGGTGGGTGTGCCGCCACCAGCCGATCGCCCGCGGCGGCAGTGTCATCACCCCACCCAGCTGCGCCGAACTGGAGAGCACGTCACGGAACTGATGCGGCGGGTCGTAGCCCTCGGGATCGTGTTTGGCGATCCAGCGCAGACCCCCGGGTAGCCCGAGGATCGCGGTGCCGTCAGCCAGCGACTCGGTCTCCTTGACCACCCGCATCGGCTGCCACGGCGGCACCAGACGGCGCATCGCCCCGGGCCTGGTGTGCCAGTCCCACACCAGGTCGATCGGATGATCGACGACACTGGCGTATTCGATGCCCACCGGCGACTGCGCTCAGCGCTCGACGTTGTCGTCGCTGACGACGCTG
>JBAXCK010000069.1:0-16324 GCA_037141465.1 Mycobacteriaceae bacterium
GACACCGTCTTTCGCACAGCCGTTTCCCTGCGCGAGGCGCTCGTCGGCAAGACGCTCACCCGATGCGACGTCCGAGTCCCCCGCTACGCGACCGTCGACCTGACCGGCCACGTAGTCGACGAGGTCATCAGCCGCGGCAAGCACCTGTTCATCCGGGTCGGCCCGGCCAGTATCCATTCGCATCTGAAGATGGACGGCGCATGGCGGCTGTCGACACGGGGGGTGCAGCCCCACAAGATCCGAATCCTGCTGCAGACGCAGGAGACCACCGCCGCCGGGATCGACCTCGGCATCCTCGAGATCCTGGAGCGAGATCGCGATATGGACGCCGTCGCTCATCTAGGACCCGACCTGCTGGGAGAGGACTGGGATCCGCAGACTGCGGCGGCGAACCTGGCCGCCGATCCGGACCGGGCCATCGCTGACGCCCTGCTGGACCAGCGGGTGATGGCCGGGGTCGGCAATGTGTACTGCAATGAGCTGTGTTTCCTGATCGGCAGGTTGCCCACCGCGCCGGTGAGTTCGCTGACCGATCCGCTTCGCGTGGTCACCCGGGCCCGGGACATACTGTGGGCCAACCGATCCCGGTGGAACCGGACGACCACCGGTAACACCCGCCGAGGTCAGGAGCTATGGGTCTACGGCCGAAGCGGAGCCCCGTGCCGGCGATGCGGGACGCCAATCGCACGCAACGATGCGGCGCAGCGGGTTATGTACTGGTGCCGCTCGTGTCAGAGCTAGGCAGTTTGGCGATCTCCGCCGCGACCGCCTCGTCGATGCTCTTGATGGTGGAGCGCTCCATGCGAACCGCGGTGATCGAGTCGGCGCGGTTCAGCGTCGACTCGACGTGCTGACGCCCGTTGGGATAGACCAGCGTGAGGATCACAGCCGTCCCCCGCTTGAGTGCTTCGCCGACCTCGTGTTTAAGCCCACTGCGTAATTCGTGCTCGGCGATCGCGGTGACCAGCGCGCCGCCCGCACCGCCGACGACCACGCCCAGCAGCAGCGGTTCGAACACCAGACCCAGCAGCGCACCGAGGCCGGCACCGAGCAGCGTGCCGGCCCGGCCGTGTTTGTTCGCGGCCTCAACCACCTGGGCCTCACCGTCGTCACCTTTAGTCACCAGCGCCGAGGATCGCAGTTCCAGGCCGTGTTTGAGCCGACGCTCCAACTCGTGGAAGTCCGTCCGGGCGGCCTCGAGATCGCCGTATGCCGCGATCAGGATCAGCTGATGGTCGTCGTCCATAACCCCAACCTAGTGCTGAATCCGTGCCCGCAGGAACGGGATGAGACAGCCCGCGACCTCGTCGGTCCGTTCCAGCCAGCACCAGTGTCCGACGCCGGGCAGAACGTGGACCTCCGCGCGCGGAAAAACGTCCACCTGCCGGTGTGCCAGCTCAACCGGGATGTAGGCGTCGGCGTCGCCGAACACGACAAGCGCGTCGTGGTCGTGCTGGCGGAGCCGGGCGGCGAGCAGCGCCATGTCACCTGCGCGGACCGATCGGTACAGCCGTAGAACGGCGCGGCGGGTCTTGGCGGGCATGAGGTGGCCGACGATCTCCTCGATCCACGGCCACGCCAGGCCCGGATTGTCCCGCGCCAGCATCTTCTCCGACACCCGACGGGTGCTCGTGGCCATCACGAGCTCGCCCACCACGGGGGTCTGCCACAGCCGGGCCATCCGGTGCCAGGTGTACCCCACCAGCACCCCGGTGTTGAGGAAGCTGACGCTGGCGACCTTGTCCGGGTGATCGGCGGCCCAGCTTGCGGCGAAAGGACCGCCGAAGTCGTGTCCGACGATGTGCACCCGGCGGATGCCGTAGTGCTCGATGACACCGTTGACGAAACGTCCGTAGCCAGAGACCGCATAGTCGCCGTCGCGGCGCGGGTCCGCGGCGCCGAAGCCGGGCAGATCCGGTGCGATCACCCGCGCGAACTCCGCCACCCGGGTCATCAGCGGCATCCAATCCGAACCGGTGTCGGGGTTGCCGTGGACGAACACGACGGCCTCATCCGCCGGCCCGGACCCGCCGACGAGCACCGAGGTGGCCAGTCCCTCGACGGTGATGCGCTGGGTTTCGATCATGGCCGCGAGCTTACGAAGCAGCGGCGCTGCGCGGTGAGCGGGTCGCTGAACTCCAGCCGCTGGGCGATGAGTCTCAACGGACGCGAGAAGTCGGCCGGATCGACGTCGGTGACAACGGGATACAGGGGGTCATTGTCGATCGGCACACCGAGTCCGGCCATGTGCACCCGCAACTGGTGCGTGCGCCCGGTGCGCGGTGTGAGCCGGTAGACGCCCTCTCCCAGCGGCTCGACGAGTGTTTCGGCGTTCGGCTCGCCGTCCTCGACCGTGGCTTGCACCACGCCGCGCCGCTTGACGATGCGATTCGACACCACCTGCGGCGCAACGAGTCCCGGACGGGCCGACGAGTGGGCGAGATAGATCTTGGTCACCTCGCCGCGCGCGAACATGCTCTGGTAGGCGCCCCGCACCTCGCGGCGGGTGGTGAACATCAGGACCCCCGCGGTCAGCCGGTCCAGCCGGTGCGCGGGACTCAGTTCGGCGAGTCCGAGTTCCCGGCGCAGTCGCACGAGCGCGGTCTGGGCGACGTGGGAGCCGCGCGGCGTGGTCGCCAGGAAATGCGGCTTGTCCACCACGACGATGTTCTCGTCGCGATAAAGCACCGGGATGTCGAAGGGAACCTCGACCTCGTCCGGCAGATCGCGATAGTGGTAGACCAGAGCGCCGGCGGGCAGCACCGTGGTCGCGTCGATCACCGCGCCGCGGGCGTCGATCACCCCACCGGCGAGCACCTTGGCGCGTGCGGCTGCGCCGAAACGGCGACCGAACTCGTCGGCGACGTTGCCGCCCTGAAGGCGCAACCGGGCCGGGCCCAGTCCGTCGCGGACCGGGAGCATCAGGTGAGCGGCACCGGCTCGAGAATCTGCGCCCGCGCCTCCGGGGCGGCAGCCCGCAGTGCGTCGGCGGAGGCGTCGTCGGGCTGGGTCTGGGAGCGCACCTCGGCCTCCACCCGGGCGATGTAGGTGTCGACCTCGGTGTCGATGTCGTCCTGGCTCCAGCCCAGGATCGGTGCCACCACCTCGGCCACCTCGCGCGCGCAGTCCACGCCGCGATGCGGGTATTCGATGGAGATCCTCATCCGGCGAGCCAGGATGTCCTCGAGATGCAGAGCGCCCTCCTCGGCGGCGGCATAGGCAGCCTCCACCCGCAGATACACCGGTGCCTGTTCGATCGGCTCCAGCAGATCGGGCTGTCCTTCCGCCAGCGCGAGTACCTCGCCCAACAGCGAGCCGTAACGATCCAGCAGATGGCGCACCCGATACGGGTGCAGGTCGTATTCGGCGCCCACGTGCTCGGTCTGATTGACCAGGGCGAAGTAGCCGTCCGCACCGAGCAGTGGCACCTTCTCGGTGATCGACGGCGCCACCCGCGACGGCACGTACTCCGCTGCTGCGTCGACGGCGTCGGCGGCCATCACCCGGTAGGTGGTGTATTTCCCGCCGGCGATGGCGACCAGGCCGGGGGTCGGCACGGCCACGGCGTGCTCGCGGGAGAGTTTCGACGTCTCCTCACTCTCGCCGTGCAGCAGTGGACGCAGGCCGGCGTAGACGCCGTCGATGTCGTCGTGGGTCAGCGGAATCGCCAGATCGGCGTTGACCCGCTCGAGGATGTAGTCGATATCGGCCTTGGTGGCCGCCGGGTGGGCGAGGTCGAGGTTCCAGTCGGTGTCGGTGGTGCCGATGATCCAGTGCGTGCCCCACGGGATGACGAACAGCACCGAGGTCTCGGTGCGCAGGATGATCGCCACCTCGCTGACGATGCGGTCCCGCGGGACGACGATGTGCACACCCTTGGAGGCCCGGACCCGGAAACGTCCGCGTTGGCGCGACAACGCCTGGATCTCATCGGTCCACACGCCGGTCGCGTTGATGACGACGTGACCGCGCACGTCGGTGACGGCACCGTTCTCCGAGTCGCGCACCGTCACCCCGACGACGCGGTCTCCCTCGGAGAGCAGCGCGACGACCTGAGTCGAGTTGCGCACCACCGCCCCGTACTGCGCGGCCGTGCGGGCAACGGTCATGGTGTGGCGGGCATCGTCGACGACGGTGTCGTAGTAGCGGATGCCGCCGATCAGCGAACTGCGCTTGAGTCCGGGCGCCAGTCGCAGTGCACCGGACTTGGTCAGGTGCCGTTGCGCCGGAACGGATTTGGACCCACCCAGCTGGTCGTAGAGGAAGATGCCGGCGGCGACGTAGGGCCGCTCCCACCACCGCTTGGTCAGCGGGAACAGGAAGGGCAGCGGCTTGACCAGGTGCGGGGCCAGCGTGGTCAGCGAGAGTTCGCGTTCGTGCAGGGCCTCGCGGACCAGACCGAACTCCAGTTGCTCCAGGTAGCGCAGGCCGCCGTGGAACATCTTGGAACTGCGACTCGACGTGCCGGAGGCGAAGTCACGCGCCTCGACCAGTGCGACCCGCAGGCCTCGGGTGGCGGCGTCCAGGGCGGCGCCCGCACCGACCACGCCGCCGCCGATGACGACGACGTCGAATTGCTCGCTGCCCAGGCGCTCCCAGGCCTGCGCCCGCTGGGCGGGGCCCAGGGAAGGATCGGTCATGGTGCCTCAGGTTAGTCGAGGCCTTAATCTTGCGGGGTGCCGCTGTACGCCGCCTACGGGTCGAACATGGATCCCGAGCAGATGCTCGAGCGTGCACCCCACTCCCCGATGGCCGGCACCGGCTGGCTCTACGGCTGGCGGCTGACCTTCGCCGGTGAGGACATCGGCTGGGAGGGTGCGCTGGCGACACTGGTCGAGGACCCCTTCTCGCGGGTGTTCGTGGTGCTCTACGACGTGACAGCGGCCGACGAGGCCAACATGGACCGCTGGGAGGGTTCCGAACTCGGGTTGCACAAGAAGATCCGGTGCCGTATCGACCGCGAGTCCTCCGACACCACCACCGATCCCGCGCTGGCGTGGCTCTACGTGGTGGACGGCTGGGAGGGCGGGCTGCCGTCGGCCCGCTACATCGGCGTGATGGCCGACGCCGCCGAGGTCGCCGGGGCGCCGGCGGAGTACGTCCACGACCTGCGGACCCGGCCGGCGCGCAACATCGGGCCCGGCCGGGCGGACTAGGCGGGCGTCGATCAGGGCCGGCTGAACTCCCAGGCGTCGGCGACGATCTGCTCCAAGCTTGGGCGCTGCGGGAGCCAGCCCAACTCGGTGGCGGCCCGGGCACTGGAGGCGATGAGAACCGCCGGGTCCCCCGGCCTGCGCTCGACGTCGCGGCTCGGTATCGGATGGCCGGTGACCCGTCGGGCGCAGTCGATGACCGCGCGGACGCTGAACCCCGTCTGATTTCCGAGGTTGTAGATGCGATGAGCGCCGGGACGGACCGCCTGCAGTGCGAGAAGATGTGCGTCCGCGAGGTCGCGGACATGGATGTAGTCACGGATCGCCGTACCGTCGGGCGTCGGCCAGTCGTTGCCGTAGACCAGGATCTCCTCCCGCGCACCCGAGGCCACCTGAAGCACCAGGGGGATGAGGTGTGTCTCGACCGCGTGGCGCTCGCCGAGGCCGCCGTAGGCCCCGGCGACGTTGAAGTAGCGCAGGCTGGCAGCCGCCAACCCGTACGCGTGCGCGTAGGAGGTGATGGCATGGTCGATCGCCAGTTTCGTCATGCCGTAGGCGTTGGTCGGGCGGGCGGGTGCGTCCTCGGTGATGGGCACCGACTCCGGTTCGCCGTAGGTCGCCGCCGTCGAGGAGAACACCAGTCGGGGAATGTCGGCGTCGCGCATCGCCTCGAGCAACTCCAGCGTCGTCACCACGTTGCCGAACCAGTACCGCTGGGGTGCTTCCACCGACTCACCGACCAGTGATCGCGCGGCGAAGTGCAGCACGCCGTCGAAGGATCCGCCGGGCAGCACCGAACGTGCCGCGGCGACCAGGTCCGCGTCGATGAACTCCGCACCGGCCGGCACCGCATCGGCGTTTCCGGTCGAGAGGTCGTCGACGACGACGACCTGATGGCCCGCTTCGATGAGAACCTTCGCGCAGACGCTTCCGACGTAGCCGGCGCCGCCGGTCACGAGCAGTTTCACGAAAAGTCCGCGGCCGCTTCGACGGTGTTGACCAGCACCCGCACGCCGATCGCCAGGGCGCGCTCGTCGATGTCGAAGTTCGGCTGGTGAAGATCGAGTTGCGGGCCCGTGCCGTCCCAGACGCCGAGTCGCGCCATGGCGCCGGGAACGTCTTCGAGATACCAGGAGAAGTCCTCGCCGCCGCCGGACTGGCGGGTCTCGGCCAGAACTTCGGGTCCGACCGCCTCGATGGCGTGGGTCATGATCTGGGTGGAGCGCTCCTCGTTGACCACCGGCGGCACGCCGCGGTGATAGGCCAGCGAGTGCTCGATTCCCAACGGGGTGAGCAGGCCCGAAACGATCTCGCGAACAAGGCCTTCCATGCCCAGCCAGGCGTCGCGGCTGGCGGTGCGGACCGTACCGGCCAGGGTGCCGATCTGCGGGATGGCGTTGGCGGCCACCCCCGCGTTGGCCGCACCCCAGACCATGACGGTGTCATGGCGTGGATCGAGGCGCCGGGACAGCACACCCGGCAGCCCGGTGATCAGCGTCCCCATGCCGTACACCAGATCGGAGGTGAGATGCGGCCGCGAGGTGTGGCCGCCCGGTGAGTGCAGGGTGATCTCCAGTGAGTCCGCCGCCGAGGTGATCGGTCCGGCGGTGATGGCGACGCGGCCGACCGCCAGGCGCGGATCGCAGTGCAGCGCGAAGATACGCGACACACCGGTGAGCGCTCCGGCGGCGATGGCGTCGAGTGCACCACCGGGCATCAGTTCCTCAGCCGGCTGGAACAGCAGACGCACACCGACCGGCAGTTCGGGTACCGACGCCAGTGCGACCGCCGCCGCCAGTGCCATCGCGGTGTGGGCGTCGTGACCGCAGGAATGTGCGACGCCGGGAACGGTCGAGGAGTACGGCGCTCCCGTGCGTTCGGTCATCGGCAGTGCGTCCATGTCGGCGCGCAGGGCGATCCGGGGTGCGTGTTCCGGACCGAAGTCACACGTCAGTCCGGTGCCGCCGGGCAAGGATTTGGGATTCAGACCCGCCTCGACGAGCCGGTCGGCGATGAACTGAGTGGTCGCGAATTCCTGTCGTCCCAACTCGGGGTGCCGGTGCAGGTGACGCCGCCACGCCACCAGGTCGTCGTAGTGCGCGGCCAGCCACGACTCGGCGATATCGGCCAGCGGCATCCGGCCAGTATCTCACCAGCAGCCCGATCGGCTGCCGTGCTGTGATGCCCGGCCGCCGGCCGACGCCTCTAGCGCGGCCCGAACTGGCGGTCGCCGGCATCGCCCAGACCGGGAACGATGTAGGCGTCGCCGTTGAGCCCCTCATCGATCGTCGCGGTGAACAGACGCACCGCAGGTGCGGCCTTCTCCAGGGCGGCGATGCCTTCCGGGGCACAGACCACGCACACCACGGTGACATCGCTCGCCCCGCGGGCGGCCAGCAGCTCCATGGTGAAGACCATGGAACCGCCGGTCGCCAGCATCGGGTCGAGAACCATCACCGGCTGCCCCCGCAGATCGGCGGGCAGCGATTCGAGGTAGGGAACCGGCCGGTGGGTGGTCTCGTCGCGTGCGACGCCGACGAAGCCGACCCGGGCCTCGGGGATCATCGCGTGCGCGCGGTCGACCATGCCGAGTCCGGCGCGCAGCACCGGAACCAGCAGCGGGGGGTTGGCCAATCGCGATCCCACGGTGTCGGCAATCGGTGTGCGAACGGTGATCTGCTCGCGGGGAGCGTCGCGGGTGGCCTCGTAGACCAGCATGAACGTGAGGTCATGCAGGGCATGGCGGAAAGCCGCATTGTCCGAGCGCTCGTCGCGCAGGGTTGTCAGCCGCGCGGCAGCGAGCGGGTGGTCGACGACACACACATCCATGAGGCGCAACTGTAGGTCGTTAGGCTGTCCGGCATGGCCGCAGCGCTCGTACCGATCCGTCTGAGACTCACCGCAGGTGACCTCTACACCCTGTGGGCGCCCCGCTGGCGTGACGACGGCGACGATTGGGAGGGCTTCCTGGGCCTCGACGAGGACCTGTACGCCTTCGAGTCGGTAGCCGACCTGGCGGCTTTCGTGCGAACCGACTCCGGCAACGATCTGGCCGACCATCCCGGGTGGCGGAGGCTGGCCGAGGCCAACGCGCACAGACTCGCCGCCAAGCGCACCGCCGACCTTGTCGGCATCGAGGAACTGCTGGCGGAGAAGCCGAGCGCAGAGTCCGTGGAGACGCTGGCGGACACCTTCGCGGTGACGTCGTCGATCGGGTCGGTCTGCGAGCTGCCCACGGTCACACGCTTCTTCAACGGCAACCCGAACCTCGGCTGGGTGTCCGGCGGGGTCGAGCAGTTCGCCGGTCGCGCCGGCCGCAAGCGCTGGGATGAGATCGGCGAGATCATCGCCCGCGGGTGGGACGGGGTGCTCAGCGCCGTCGAGGACGTCGTCACGACGCGAGAGGTGGATGCGGGCATCGCCGCGGCCGCCGCGGCGGAATTGGACGAGCCGTTCACCGACGCCGAGGATGAGGTTCTCGAGGACCTCACCGAGGAGAGCGATGAGGACTCCGACGACGCTGCGTCATCCGAACTCGCCGCGCCGGCGGTCCTCGGCGGCGACAAGGAGTTCTGGGAGCACGTCGGCATCGATCCGATCCGCGTGATGGCAAGCGGTGGGACGTTCTACACGTTGCGCTGCTACTACGGCGAGAAGCCGGTCTTCCTCGGCCGCAACGGCCGTATCAGCGTGTTTCCCTCCGAGCGGACACTGGCGCGCTACCTCGCCGACGAGCACGATCACGATCTGTCGGATCTGAGCACCTACGACGACATCCGCACCGCCGCCACCGACGGCTCGCTGCGCTGCGACGTGATGCCGGACAACAACTACGTGCTCACCGGTCTCGTCGACGACATCTCCGATGGTCCGGATGCCATCGACCGCGATCAGCTCGCACTGGCCGTGGAGTTCGTCCGCGACGTCGGGACCTACTCCGAGGACGACACGGTGAACAAGCTGCTGGCCTCCGACACCGCGATCGGCCGGCTTGTCGGCTCGGTGCTGCAGCCGGACTCCGTCCAGCGCCCGGCCGGGCCGCACGCCAAGGCCGTCTCCGAGTGGGAAGAACTCGAAAGGTTCGTGGAAAGCAGGCTCCGGCGCGAATAGCGCCTCCGGCGCGGGGGCGCGAGTAGCATCTCCGGCGCGGGGGCGCGAATTGTGCTAGCCCACGAGCACGGCGTAGCGCGGTTTGATCACCTCGTCGATGATGGCGAGGCGCTCGTCGAAGTGAATGAAGGCGGACTTCATCGCGTTGATGGTGAAGCGCTCGAGATCGCTCCATCCGTAGCCGAAGGTCTCGGCGAGACGAAGCATCTCCTTGCTCATGGTGGTGTCGCTCATCAGCCGGTTGTCGGTGTTGACGGTCACCCGGAAGCGCAGCCGGGCCAGCAGGCCGAACGGGTGCTTGTCGATACTCGCCACAGCTCCGGTCTGCACATTGGAGCTGGGGCACATCTCCAACGGGATGCGCTTGTCGCGCACGAGCGCGGCGAGTCGGCCCAAGGTCACGCCACCGTCGGGCCGTTCCTCGATGTCGTCGACGATCCGGACGCCGTGGCCGAGGCGGTCGGCTCCGCAGAACGCCAGCGCCTCGTGGATGGACGGCAGTCCGAAGGCCTCGCCGGCGTGAATGGTGAACCGGGCGTTGTTGGACCGCATGTACTCGAAGGCATCCAGATGACGGGACGGGGGGTGGCCGGCCTCCGCCCCGGCGATGTCGAATCCGACCACGCCCGCGTCGCGGAATCGGATGGCCAACTCGGCGATGTCCCGCGACCGCGCGGCGTGACGCATCGCGGTCACCAGGCAGCGCACCGTGATGGTGCGCCCCATGGCCGCCGCGGCGCGCTCACCGTCAGCGAAGCCGGCCAGCACGGCGTCGACGACCTCATCCAGCGACAGACCGCGGGTGATGTGCAGTTCCGGAGCGAACCGGACCTCGGCGTAGACGACGTTGTCCCGGGCGAGGTCTTCGACACACTCGAAGGCGACCCGGTGCAGCGCCTCCGGAGTCTGCATCACGCCCACCGTGTGGGCGAAGGGCTCCAGGTAGCGCACCAGCGAACCGCTGTGAGCGGCGGTGGCGAACCAGTCGGCCAGGGCGGCGGCGTCGGTGCTGGGCAGCCCGTCGTACCCCCCCTGCCCGGCCAGGTCGATCACGGTGGCCGGGCGCAGCCCGCCGTCGAGGTGGTCGTGCAGGAGCGCCTTGGGCGCCGCGGCGATCGTGTCCAGCGACAACGGTGTGCTCATCATCACCATTGTGGGTGATGTGACGTAATTCCTGCGTCATTCATATGGCAGGTCAAACAGAGTTACCCTCCTGGTGTGAGGCGAACCCTGTACCGCGGCGACCCCGGCATGTGGTCGTGGGTGCTGCACCGCATCACCGGTGCGACCATCTTCTTCTTCCTGTTCGTCCATGTCCTCGACACCGCCCTGGTTCGGGTCAGCCCGCAGGCCTACAACGAGGTCCTGGAGACCTACAAGACCCCCCTGATCGGATTGATGGAACTCGGCCTGGTGGCCTGCGTGCTCTATCACGCCTTCAACGGCATCCGGGTGATCCTGATCGACTTCTGGTGGAAGGGTCCGCGTTATCAGCGCCAGATGCTGTGGGCGGTCGCCGGGGCGTGGATCGTCGTGATGGTGCCGGTGCTCGTGGTGATCGGCATGCATATGTCGGAGCGGTTCCTGTGACGACCACCGAGAAGACGCCCCCCGAGAACCGCCTGGGCCCGCCGGCGCCGGTCGTCGAGCGCGATCACGATCATCCGGCCAGCCTGGACAACCCGCGCGCCCCGCGCCGGCGCAACGCCATGCCGAATTTCGAGAAGTACGCGTGGCTGTTCATGCGCTTCTCCGGTGTGGTGCTGGTCTTCCTTGTCATCGGCCACCTGTTCATCGGCCTGATATGGGAGAACGGCGTCTACCGGATCGACTTCAACTACGTCGCCCAGCGTTGGGCTTCGCCGTTCTGGCAGATCTGGGACCTCGTCATGCTGTGGCTGGCGCAACTGCACGGCGGCAACGGCCTTCGCACCATCATCGCCGACTACGCACGCAAGGACTCCACCCGCTTCTGGCTCAACAGCCTGCTGGCGACGTCGATGATCATCGTCCTTGTCGTCGGCACCTACACCCTGCTCACCTTCGATCCGAACATCAGCTGAGACCCACCGTGAGGACAGGATGATCCGCGAGCACAAGTACGACGTCGTCATCGTCGGCGCCGGCGGTGCAGGTATGCGTGCGGCCGTGGAGGCGGGACAACGCACCCGCACCGCAGTGCTGACCAAGCTCTACCCGACGCGCAGCCACACCGGCGCGGCGCAGGGCGGCATGTGCGCCGCGCTGGCCAATGTGGAAGAGGACAACTGGGAGTGGCACACCTTCGACACCGTCAAGGGCGGCGACTACCTCGCCGACCAGGACGCGGTCGAGATCATGTGCAAGGAGGCCATCGACGCCGTCCTCGACCTCGAGAAGATGGGCATGCCGTTCAACCGGACGCCGGAGGGGCGCATCGACCAGCGGCGGTTCGGCGGCCACACCCGCGACCACGGCAAGGCGCCGGTGCGCCGCGCCTGCTACGCAGCGGACCGGACCGGCCACATGATCCTGCAGACGCTCTATCAGAACTGCGTCAAGCACGACGTCGAGTTCTTCAACGAGTTCTACGCACTCGACCTGATGCTCACCGAGACCGCACGCGGTCCGGTGGCCACCGGAGTCGTCGCCTACGAACTGGCCACCGGCGACATCCATGTGTTCCACGCCAAGGCGATCGTGCTGGCCACCGGCGGTTCGGGACGGATGTTCAAGACCACCTCCAACGCCCACACCCTGACCGGCGACGGCCTGGGCATCGTGTTCCGCAAGGGGCTTCCCCTGGAGGACATGGAGTTTCACCAGTTCCATCCGACCGGTTTGGCCGGCCTGGGCATCCTGATCTCCGAGGCGGTGCGCGGCGAGGGCGGCCGCCTGCTCAACGGCGAAGGCGAGCGTTTCATGGAGCGCTACGCCCCGACGATCGTCGACCTGGCACCGCGCGACATCGTGGCGCGGGCGATGGTGCAGGAAGTCCTCGAGGGCCGCGGCGCCGGACCGCACAAGGACTACGTGTACATCGACGTCCGCCACCTCGGCGCCGACGTGCTCGAGGCCAAGCTCCCCGACATCACCGAGTTCTCCCGCACCTACCTCGGCGTCGACCCGGTCACCGAACTGGTGCCGGTCTACCCCACCTGTCACTACCTCATGGGCGGTATCCCGACCACACTGATCGGGGAGGTGTTGCGCGACAACACCAACGTGGTGCCGGGGCTGTACGCCGCCGGCGAGTGCGCGTGCGTCTCGGTGCACGGGGCCAACCGGCTGGGCACCAACTCACTGCTGGACATCAACGTGTTCGGCCGCCGCGCCGGCCTCTCTGCGGCCTACTACGCATTGGGCAACCCGCGCGTCGAGATGCCGCCGGAGCCGGCCGCGATGGTGACCAATTGGGTGGCCGACATCCTCTCCGAACACGGCAACGAGCGCGTCGCCGACATCCGTACCGAGCTGCAGCAGTCGATGGACAACAACGCCGCGGTCTTCCGGACCGAGGAGACCCTCAAGCAGGCGCTCACCGACATCCACGCGCTCAAGGAGCGCTACGCCAGGATCTCGGTGCATGACAAGGGCAAGCGGTACAACAGCGACCTGCTGGAGGCCATCGAACTCGGATTCCTGCTGGAACTCGCGGAGGTCACCGTCACCGGCGCACTGAACCGCAAGGAGTCCCGCGGCGGGCATGCCCGCGAGGACTACCCGAACCGCGATGACACCAATTACATGCGCCACACCATGGCCTACAAGGAGGGAACGGACCTTCTCTCCGACGTGCGGCTGGACTACAAGCCGGTGGTGCAGACCCGCTACGAGCCGATGGAGCGCAAGTACTGATGAAGAATTCCGCCTAGTGGCAGCAGACGACCAACTACCGCCCGTTCCCGAGGGAGCGGTGATGGTGACGCTGAAGATCGCGCGCTTCGATCCGGAGAATCCCGACCGGTACGCCGACAGCGGCGGCTGGCAGAGCTTCCGGGTTCCCTGCCTGCCGACCGACCGGCTGCTGAACCTGCTGCTGTATGCGAAGAACTATCTCGACGGCTCGCTGACCCTGCGCCGCTCCTGCGCGCACGGCGTGTGCGGCTCGGATGCGATGCGGGTCAACGGAGTCAACCGGCTCGCCTGCAAGGTGCTGATGCGTGACCTGCTGCCCAAGAAGGCCGACAAGCAACTCACCGTGACGGTCGAGCCGATCCGGGGACTGCCGGTCGAGAAGGACCTCGTGGTGGACATGGAGCCGTTCTTCGAGGCCTACCGCGCGGTCAAGCCCTACCTGATCACCAGCGGCAATCCCCCAACCCGCGAGCGGATCCAGAGTCCGACCGACCGGGCCCGCTACGACGACACCACCAAGTGCATCCTGTGCGCCTGCTGCACCACCAGCTGCCCGGTGTACTGGAACGAGGGCTCCTATTTCGGGCCGGCCGCGATCGTCAACGCCCACCGGTTCATCTTCGACAGCCGCGACGAGGGCGCCGCCGAGCGACTGGAGATCCTCAACGAGGTCGACGGGGTGTGGCGTTGCCGGACCACGTTCAACTGCACCGATGCCTGCCCACGTGGCATTGAGGTAACGAAGGCGATTCAAGAGGTTAAACGGGCTCTCATGTTCGCCCGCTGAGCCGTACGCTCTGCTCCCATGAGCAAGGGCGAACTCACTCTCGAACCGGCTGCCGGGGCAGTGGACAGCAAGGGTCTCAAAGGCGGGGCACTGGGCCTGCTGTCCAGCGTCGTGGTCGGAATGGCGTCCACCGCCCCGGCCTACTCGCTGGCTGCCAGCCTCGGCCTGATCGTCGCCAGCGGCGGCGCACTGCTGGCGGGGGTGAAGGCGCCGGCGATCATCCTGCTGGCGTTCATCCCGATGTGGATGATCGCCGTCGCCTATCAGGAACTGAACAAGGCCGAACCTGACTGCGGCACCACCTTCACCTGGGCGTCGCGCGCGTTCGGCCCGCTGGTCGGCTGGATGGGCGGCTGGGGAATCATCGCCGCCGACGTCATCGTGATGGCCAACCTGGCCCAGATCGCAGGCTCGTACTCGTTCACGCTCGTGGGCGCCTCCGACCTTGCCGCAAGCACGTTGTGGTCCACGGTGGCCGGGGTGATCTGGATCGTCATCATGACCTACATCTGCTACCGCGGCATCGAGGTCTCGGCGCGACTCCAGTACGGGCTGCTGGCAATCGAACTCGTCGTCCTGATCGCGTTCGCCGCCGTGGCGCTGTTCAAGGTCTACACCGGCACCGCCGAGAGCTACTCGATCAAACCTGCCCTGGATTGGTTCTGGCCGGCCGGGCTGGACTTCTCCACGGTGATCGCACCGGCCCTGCTGACTGCGCTGTTCATCTACTGGGGCTGGGACACCGCGGTGGCCTGCAATGAGGAGTCCGACGACCCGGGCAAGACACCGGGCCGGGCGGCCGTCATCTCCACCTTCCTGCTGCTGGCCACCTACGCGACGGTGTCGGTGGCGACCATCGCCTTCGCCGGCGTCGGCCAGGAGGGCGTCGGACTGGGCAACCAGGACAACGCCAACGACGTGTTCGCCGCCGTCGGCCACGACCTCTTCGGCGACAGCGCACTCGGCAAGATCGGCCTGATGCTGCTGGCCGCGTCGATCCTCACCTCGGCCTCGGCCTCGACACAGACGACGATCCTGCCGACCGCGCGCACCACACTGTCGATGGGCGTCTACAAGGCGCTGCCGGACTCGTTCGCCAAGATCCACCGCAAGTACCTGACGCCCACCACCTCGACGATCGCGATGGGTGCGGTGTCGATCCTGTTCTATCTGCTGTTCACCTTGGTCAGCCCCAACCTGCTGACCGCGCTGATCGGTTCGGTGGGCCTGATGATCGCGTTCTACTACGGCCTGACGGGCTTCGCGTGCGCCTGGTTCTACCGCAAGGACCTGACCAAGTCCGGACGCGATCTGCTGATGCGCGGGGTCGTCCCGCTAGCCGGAGCACTGATCCTGGCGGCGGTGTTCGTCTACGGCCTGATGCAGTACGCCCAGCCGGACTGGCTCACCGACGACGACGGCAACAACGTCACAATCCTGGGCTATGGCGCGGTGGCGGTCGTCGGCGTCGGTGCGCTCGCACTGGGTGTGGTGATGATGGTCATCTGGTGGATCGCCTCACCGTCGTTCTTCCACGGTCACACCCTGCCCCGCCGCTCCAGCGCCGACCTGGTGCTGGTGCCGGCCACCGGTGTGGAGCCGATGTTCGGGCTGCCGGACTCCGGTGACATGCCGACGGTGATCGCGCCGGACCTGTCGAACCTGCCGCCCGGCGAGACCGCGGTCAATCCGGAGACCGGCGAGGAGTTCACCAAGGGCTAGCCGGCTAGCGGAGCTTGAATATCGTTCGGTGCCAGCCCTTCTCGGGTACGCCGGTGATATCGCTCATCACGTGCTTGATGGTGAGGTACTCCTCGAAGGAGTAGTCGCTCATGTCCTTGCCGAAGCCGGATGCGCCCAGCCCCCCGTGCGGCATCTCGCTGATGATCGGGATGTGGTCGTTGATCCACACGCAGCCGGCCCCGATCTCCCGTGACGCGCGCTGAGCGCGGTAGACGTCGCGGGTCCACGCCGAGGCGGCCAGCCCGTAGTCGGTGTCGTTGGCCTGCCGCAGCGCATCGTCGTCGCCGTCGTGACGGCGTGCGGTGAGCACCGGACCGAAGATCTCGTCACGGTAGACCTCGGAGTCCTCGGCGACGTCGGCGAGCAGGGTGGGCAGGTAGTAGGCCCCGGGCAGGTCGGGCGACTTACCGCCGGTCACCACGCGGGCGCCCTGCGCCGGTGCCCGGTCGACCATCCCGGCCACCTTGGCGCGGTGGGCGAAGGAGATCAGCGGACCGAGATCGGTGTCGGGGTCCTGCGGGTCACCCACGACGATCCTGCCCATCAGTTCGGCCACACCGGCGACGAAGTCGTCGTAGAGATTGGCCGCCACGATCGCCCGCGTTGCCGCGGTGCAGTCCTGTCCGGAGTTGATCAGCGCGCCGGCCACCGCGCCGTGCACGGCGGCGTCGAGGTCGGCGTCGTCGAACACCAC
>JBAXCK010000070.1:0-16188 GCA_037141465.1 Mycobacteriaceae bacterium
GGCCGTGGCGGGTCCGGTGTCGCGGGCGTCGCTGGCGCCGACGGCACCGACGGTCAGACCCCCGGCGCCAACGGGACGAACGGACAGGACGGCACCTCGGGATCCGGTGCGGGCAATGGCGGCACGGGCGGCAACGGCGGATCCGCCCGGTTCCTCCTGATTGCACTCGCCAACGGCTTGGCTGGTGACGGCGGTGACGGCGGCAATGGCGGCGGCGCCGGCGCGGGCGGTAACGGCGGTAACGGTGCTGCCGGTGACGCCACCACCCCCAACGGCGGCGCCGGCGGCAACGGCGGCAATGCGGGCACCGGCGGTGGTGCGGGCGGTATCGGCGGCAAAGCCGGTATCGGCGTCGGCGGCAAGACCGGCGCCAACGGCGCATCCGGCAACGGCGGCGGCGCGGCCTCGGTCGCCGATGGCGGCAACGGCGGCAACGGCGGCGCGGGCTGGACGTCCAACGACGCGACCAAGTCCGGTGGTAACGGAGGTACCGGTGGCAACGGCGGAAGCTCGCCGGCCGGGGTCGCGGGCAGGGGCGGCAACGGCGGCGTCGGCGGTAATGGATTCGCCGGCGCAACGGGCGGAAGTGGGGCCGCCGGGGTGGGGAACGGCGGCACGGGCGGCAATGGCACCGTCGGCAATAACGGAAGCAGCGGCGGTAACGGTGGCGCCGG
The DNA here is from genome assembly GCA_037141465.1 of Mycobacteriaceae bacterium. GTDB lineage: Bacteria > Actinomycetota > Actinomycetes > Mycobacteriales > Mycobacteriaceae > Mycobacterium. Next base: position 675 of record JBAXCK010000070.1, read on the forward strand.
CGGTGACGGTGGCACCAGTCGAACCGGCACGGCGGGTGCCGGCGGTAACGGCGGCTCGGGCGGTCTCGGCGGCGCGGGCGGTGACGGCGGTGCCGGCGGCGACGCGGCGGCCAAGACCGGTAACAACGGAGCAGGCACCGCCCTCGGCGGCCAAGGTGGACTCGGCGGCAACGGCGCAAAGGGCGGCAACGGCGGCGCCGGAGGGAAGTCCGGGGGCGGTGCCGCATCGGCCGGGGTTACCGGCGCCGGGGGTGGCGGAGGCCGCGCCGGTAATGGCGGCACTGGCGGCGCGGGCGGCACCGGGCTAAGTGCTGGCTTCGCATCAATCGTTAACACTGAGGGCGGAAAAGGCGGCGATGGCGGCGCCGCGGGCGTTGAGGGCGCAGGCGGATCCGGCCTGGCCACCGGCGGTAACGGGACTTCCGGCATTGGTGGCAACGGAGGTACCGGCGGGGCCGCGGGTAACTACTCCGCACCGTTCAACAACGCCAACCCGGGCCGTGCCGGGGGCGCGGGCGGTAATGGCGGAGCCGCGACGACGGGCCGGGGCGGAAACGGCGGAAACGGCGGCACCGGCGGCGCCGCAGGTCCCCCTGGGAACGCCACATACGGACTTGCGGGGGGCGCCGGCGGTTCCGGCGGTAATGGCGGTACCTCAACGTCCGGCATCGGCGGCAACGGCGGGCTGGGTGGAGTAGGTGGCTTCGGTGGCCCCCACCCGACCAACGTGGGCGGCACGGGTGGTACCGGAGGCGCCGGCGGCGCAGGTGGCGGCGGCGGCATTATTGGCGGTGCCGGCGGCAACGGCGGGCAAGGCGGAAAGGGCGGCACCGGCGCGACGACAGGCGGTGCCTTCCCGGGCAGCAACGGCGCAGTCGGTGGCAGCGGGGGCGCTCCCGCTGGAGGTGCCGGGGGAGCGAAGGGCTCCGGTGGCACCGGTGGCGCAGGCGGTACCGGCTAGGAGTCTCCTTACACCGCTTCTCGGCGCGGCAGCTTCCAGCCGGGCCGGGGGTAGTGGCAGGTGTACCCGTTGGGGTAGTGCAGCAGGTAGTCCTGGTGCTCGGGTTCGGCTTCCCAGAAGGTGCTCGCCGGTGTCACCTCGGTGACCACCGCGCCCGGCCACAGCCCGGAGGCGTTGACATCGGCGATGGTGTCCTCGGCGACGCTCCTCTGCTCGTCGTCGAGGTAGAAGATCGCCGAACGGTAACTGGTGCCGACGTCGTTGCCCTGACGGTTGCGCGTCGTGGGGTCGTGGATCTGGAAGAAGAACTCCAGCAGCGCGCGGTAGTCGGTCTGCGCCGGGTCGTAGACGATTTCGATGGCCTCGGCATGGCCGGGATGGTTGCGGTACGTCGGCCGCGCGTTCTCCCCACCGGTGTAACCCACCCGGGTGGAGATGACGCCCGGCTGGCGCCGGATCAGGTCCTGCATCCCCCAGAAGCATCCGCCGGCCAGGATCGCAGTCTTGTGCTCGCTCATTCCTCTTTCATACGGCCTCAGGCGCCGTTGTTCCACCCCGCCGGAGAACCTGTTTTAGTTTGGTCACCGTGCAGAAGTTCAGCCGGGACGAGTTAGCCGAGGCGTTCGCCACCTTCGAGGCCACCGTCGAGGCCGCCGCAACGACGCGTGACTGGGACGCCTGGGTGGCCCACTACACCCCCGACGTGGACTACATCGAGCACGCGCTGGGCACCATGAAGGGGCGCCCCGAGGTGCGTGACTGGATCTACCGCACCATGACGACGTTCCCCGGCAGCCACATGATCGCCTTCCCGACGCTGTGGTCGGTGATCGACTCCGACACCGGCCGCATCATCCTGGAACTGGACAACCCGATGCGCGACCCGGGTGACGGCTCGGTCATCAGCGCCACCAACATCTCGATCATCACCTACGCCGGCGACGGCCTGTGGAGTCGCCAGGAGGACATCTACAACCCGCTGCGCTTCCTCAAAGCCGGTCTGCAGTGGTGCAAGAGAGCCGAGAAGCTCGGCACGCTCGACGACGACGCCGCGGCATGGATGCAGCAGTTCGGGTCAGGCCGTTGAGCACCGCACTGGTGATCGGCGCCAACGGCTTCCTCGGCTCGCACGTCACCCGGCAACTGGTCGCCGAGGGTCACGAGGTCCGGGTGATGGTGCGCGCCGGTGCGAACACGGTCGGCATCGACGACCTGAACACCCGGCGATTCGTCGGCGACATCTTCGACGACGAGGTCCTGCGGGCTGCCATGACCGGATGTGACGACGTCTACTACTGCGTCGTCGACGCCCGCGGCTGGCTGACCGACCCGACACCGCTGTACCGCACCAACGTCGAGGGCACCCGCAACGTCCTCGACGTCGCCGCGGATGTTCACCGCGACAACCCGTTTCGCAAGTTCGTCTACACCAGCACCTACGCCGCCGTTGCACGCCGACGCGACCACACCTCCACCGAGGCCGACGAAATCACCGAAGAACGCGGCCTGACCGACTATGTGCGATCCCGGGTCCGGGCCGAGCGGATGGTGCTGGACTATGCCCGCGACGGCCGCCTGCCCGCGGTGGCTATGTGCGTCTCGACCACCTACGGCACCGGTGACTGGGGCCGTACCCCGCACGGCGCCATCATCGCCGGCGCCGCGTTCGGCAAGCTCCCCTTCGTCCTGGACCGCATCGAACTCGAAGCCGTCGGCGTCGACGACGCCGCCCGCGCGATGATCCTCGCCGCCGAACACGGGCGCGTGGGGGAGCGCTACCTGATCTCGGAGAGGATGATCACCAACGACGAGGTGGTGCGCATCGCCGCCGCCGCCGCCGGAGTGCCCGCACCCACCAAGACCGTCCCGCTGCCGGTGGCATACGCCATGGCGGCACTGGGCAGTGCCAAGGCGCGACTGCGGGGCAGCGACGAGCGGCTCACCCTCAACGCACTGCGGCTGATGCGCGCCGAGGCGCCGGTCGACTGCGCCAAGGCCCGCCGCGATCTCGGTTGGCAGCCCCGGCCGGTGGAGGAGGCCATCGGCGAGGCGGCCCGGTGGTGGGTGCAGTTGCGCGCCGCCAAGGCCGCCCGGCAAGGATAGGGGAATGGTTCGCAACGGCGCCGTCTCGCACTGGTTCGACCGCCTCCCCGAGCCCCGGTCGCCGTTGCCGGGCGACCGCGACGCCGACGTGTGCATCGTCGGCGCCGGCTACACCGGCCTGTGGACCGCCTACTACCTCGCACAACTTGACCCAGGCCTGCGGATCACGGTGCTCGAGGCACGCTTCGCCGGTTTCGGCGCCTCCGGGCGCAACGGCGGCTGGCTGTCGGGTCTGCCGCCCGGCCACCGGGGACTGCTGGCCGCCGAACACGGCCGCGATGCGGTGATCGCCTGGCAGCGCATGCTCAACGACGCCGTCGACGAGGTGATCGCCGTCGCCGCCCGGGAGGGCATCGAGGCAGACATCGTCAAGGGCGGCAATCTCGAGGTCGCCCGCAATCCGGCGCAGGCGAAGCGTTTGGAAGCCGAGGTCGCCGAGGATCGCCGCTGGGGCGTCGACGACGTCGAGGTCCTCACCGCAGCCCAGGCCGCTGACCGCGTCCGCGTCGACGGACTGCGACTCGGCGCGTTCAATCCGCACTGCGCGCGGGTGCAGCCCGCCAAACTCGCCCGCGGCCTCGCCGACGTGGTCGAACGCCTGGGCGCGACGATCTATGAGCAGACGCCGGTCACCGGGATCGCCCCCGGTCGCGCGGCGACGCCGCACGGTGTGTTGCGCGCGCCGGTCATCATCCGCGCCACCGAAGGCTTCACCGCGCGCATCCGCGGATTGCGCCGCCGGTGGCTTCCGATGAACAGCGCGATGATCGCGACCGAACCGCTACCGCAGCCGGTCTGGGACGCCATCGGATGGCAGGGCTGCGAGACACTCGGTGACCTCGCGCACGGCTTCTTCTACGCCCAACGCACCGCCGACGGCCGCATCGCACTGGGCGGCCGCGCCAACCCGTACCGCTTCGGTTCGCGGATCGACCGCGACGGCGCCGTCGGCCGGGACACCATCGACTACCTCACCGGCGTGCTCAACACCGTGCTGCCGCAGACCCGCGGAGTTCCGATCGCCCACGGCTGGTGCGGAGTGCTCGCGGTGCCGCGGGACTGGTCGGCCGGCGTCTCCTTCGACGCCACCACCGGTCTGGGCGAGGCCGGCGGCTACGTCGGGCACGGCGTCACCGCCACCAACCTCGCCGGGCGGACACTCGCCGATCTGGTCCTCAAACGCCCCACCACGCTGACGGAACTGCCGTGGGTCGATCACTCCTCGCGCCGGTGGGAACCCGAACCGCTGCGCTGGCTGGGTGTGCGCGGCTTGTATACCGCCTACAAACTGGCCGACCGCCACGAGGCAGACGGCCGGGCGAGCACCTCGCCCATCGCCGCGCTCGCCGACCGAATCACCCGACGGCCCTGAGCTTTCCGATGATCGAACGCACGCTGGTCTTCCCGGGACCGGTGAGTCCGGGGCACACGCTCGCCCCGCAGCGACGCGGTCCGGGCGATCCCTGTTTCCAGATCGACGAACACCGTGCGATCTGGCGCACCAGCCTGCAGCGCAGCGGAGCCGTCACCGCCCGGATCTTGCGCACCGCGCCCGACACCGTGCACTGCCGCGCCTGGGGCGACGGGGCGGCGGAGTTCATCGAGAACCTGCCCTCGCTGCTCGGCGGCGACGACGACCCGACCGGTTTCCGGCCGTCACACCCTGTCATCGCCGAAGCGCACAAGCGCGTCGCTCATCTGCGCATCGGGCGCACCGGGCGGGTGCTCGAGGCGCTCATCCCCGCGATCATCGAACAGCGAGTGCAGGGCGTCGAGGCGTTCCGCTCGTGGCGCCTGCTGGTCACCAAGTTCGGTGCGCCGGCGCCCGGCCCGGCTCCTGCCGGCATGCGGGTGCCGCCGTCAGCCGAGGTCTGGTGGCGCATCCCGTCGTGGGAGTTCCACCGTGCCAACGTCGACCCCGGCCGGGCCCGAACCGTCGTGGCGTGTGCCGCCCGCGCCGACACCCTCGAGCGCCAGACCGATCGCGACGCGCTGACCGCCCTGCCCGGGGTCGGGGCTTGGACCGCGGCGGAGACTGCGCAGCGGGCGTTCGGCGACGCCGACGCCCTCTCCGTCGGCGACTACCACCTGTGCACCATGATCGGCTGGACGCTGCTCGGTGAGCCCATCGACGACGACGCCATGGTGGAAATGCTCGAGCCGATGCGCCCGCACCGCTACCGGGCGGTGCGACTGCTGGAGGTGAGCCGGCTGGCCCGGCTTCCACGCCGGGGACCGCGGCTTCCGCGGCACCGCATCAGCTCGTTGTGATGCCCGGTTGCACATACCACCGGGGGTATATAGTCTGGGAGACATCATGAAGTTCAATCAGTACTACCTCGACTGCCTGTCGCACGCGTCGTACCTGATCGGCGATGAGACCACCGGCCGTGCCGTCGTGGTCGACCCACAGCGAGATGTCAGCGACTACATCGCCGATGCCGAGCACCTCGGCATGACGATCGAACTCGTCATCGAGACGCACTTTCACGCCGACTTCCTCTCCGGCCATCTGGAGTTGGCCGAGGCGACCGGCGCCACGATCGTCTACTCCTCGGTCGCCCAGCCGGAGTTCGACCATATGGCGGTCGCCGACGGCGAGCGGTACTCCCTGGGCGAGGTGCAACTGGAGTTCCGCCACACCCCGGGTCATACGCCGGAGTCGATGAGCATCGTCATCTACGAGCACCCTGACGCCACCGTGCCCTTCGGTGTGCTGACCGGTGACACGTTGTTCATCGGTGACGTCGGCCGCCCGGACCTGCTGGCCTCGATCGGGTTCACCCGCGACGAACTCGCCGACAAGCTCTACGACTCGCTGCACAACAAGTTGATGACCCTGCCGGACGCCACCAAGGTCTATCCGGCCCACGGCGCCGGATCAGCCTGCGGGAAGAACCTCTCCACCGACCTGTGGTCGACCATGGGTGAGCAGAAGAAGAACAATTACGCCTTGCGCGCCTCGGACAAGGCGACCTTCATGAAGCTCGTCACCGAGGGTCAGCCGCCCGCGCCGGGCTACTTCGTCTACAACGCGATTCTCAACCGTAAGGACCGCGAGTTGCTCGATGAGACACAGGTGCCCACCACGATGAGCTACGACGACGTTCGCGCTGCGATGGCACGCGGCGCGATCCTGGTCGACGGCCGCACCCCGGAGGAGTTCGCCCAGGGGCATCTGCGTGGCGCGGTGAACGTCGGGCTGGAAGGCCGCTACGCCGAGTTCGCCGGATCGGTGATCAAACCCGACGTCGACATCGTCCTGTTCACCGAACCGGGCCGCGAACTCGAGGGCAAGAACCGGCTCGCCCGCATCGGATTCGACCGGGTGATCGGCTACCTCGCCGAGCCCTATCAGGTGATGCTGTCGCATCGCGACGACGTCCAGATCGCCTCGCGTCTGACCGCACCGGCATTCGGTGAGCGGAGCTCACAGGTGGCGAATCTGCAACTGGTGGACGTCCGCAATCCCGGGGAGGCGGCCGCCGGGATGATCCCGGGGGCGGTCAACATCCAGGTGGGTCAGTTGCCGGACCGGCTCGGCGAGCTCGACCCGGCCAAACCGACCGTGGTGTATTGCGCCGGGGGGTATCGCTCGTCGGTGGCGGCCAGCCTGTTGCGGCAGCGCGGCTTCGCCGACGTCAGTGACATTCTGGGCGGATACAATGCTTGGGAAGCCGCTACCCAGAGCGCTTGATACGCACGTGTTCATGCAGAAGTAATCACGAGGATTCATGACTACCGCCAAGCATCAGGTCCTGATCGTCGGCGGCGGCTCCGCCGGCATCACCGTGGCCGCGCGCCTGCTGCGCAAGGGCTACTCCGACGTCGCCCTCATCGAGCCGTCCGACAAGCACTACTACCAGCCGCTGTGGACCCTGGTCGGCGGTGGTGCGGCGAAGGCGTCGTCCAGCGAGCGCTCCGAGGCCTCCGTCATGCCGAAGGACGTGACATGGATCCGGAAGGCGGCCAGCGAGGTCGACCCCGAGTCCAACACGGTCACCTGCGCCGACGGCTCCACCTACTCCTACGACGTGCTGGTGATGTGCCCCGGTATCCAGCTGGACTGGAACACGATGGAGGGGCTTCCCGACGCGCTGGGCCGAGGCGGCGTCTCGTCGAACTACCGCTTCGATCTGGCTCCCCGGACATGGGACTTCATCCGCGGCACGCGCTCCGGCTCAGCGGTGTTCACCATGCCGTTGGGTCCGATGAAATGCGCCGGCGCACCCCAGAAGATCGCCTATCTGGCCGCCGATTACTGGCGCAGGCAGGGCGTCCTGAAGAACATCGACATCCACCTCGTCGTGCCCACCCCGCGGATCTTCGGCATCCCCGCGATCGCCGACAGCCTGGACACCGTGATCAAGGGATACGGCATCCATCTGCACACCCTCTCCGAGGTCATCGCGGTCGATGCCGATTCACGCAAGGTGACCGTGAGAGCGGTGGGTGAGGGCGGCACCGACACCACGCTTGCCTATGACATGCTGCACGCCGTTCCGCGACAGTCGGCGCCGGACTGGATCAAGACCAGCCGCCTGGCGACCGGCGAGCCGACCGGCTACGTGGATGTCGACAAGCACACCATGCAGCACGTGCGCTATCCCAACGTGTTCGCACTCGGTGATGCAGGGTCCACGCCGAACTCCAAGACCGGCGCGGCGATCCGCAAGCAGGCGCCCGTCGTCGTGGAGAACATCGACGCGCACCTCAACGGCCGGCCGCTGGCGGGCGCCTACGACGGCTACGCGTCGTGCCCGATCGTCACCTCAACCCACGACATGCTGCTGGCCGAGTTCGACTATGACTTCAATCTGCAACCGTCGTTCCCCGGCCTCGACCCCACCAAGCCGCACCGTCCGTACTGGTATCTCAAGAAGTACGGGCTGCCCTTCATGTACTGGAACCTGATGCTCAAGGGGCTGGCCTGAATCTCTGACTCCGGGTCAGGCGTCGAGATCCTGTTCGACCAGCTCGACGATCCGGGCAAGCACGGCCTCGTCGTCGGAGGTGACCGTCACCTGGGAGCCCTTGGTGGTGCCCAGCGTCATCAGCATCATCGTCGAACCGGCGTCGACGGGTTCGCCCCCGTCGGCGGCAATGGTCACCGAGACGCCGGAATCGACCACGGCCTCGGAGATGACGGCGGCCGGCCGGGCGTGCAGGCCTTGTGCTGAGCCGACGATGACGGTCCTGCTGGGCATGGAGTGCTCCTTCTGCTGTTGCGACCTCCGATTCTCATATGTTGGCACCGCGGGGTTGGCCGGTTTGCTGTAATCGCCTCCATGACAGTTCTCCACGGTGTCCCGGTGGTGCCGGGCGTTCGGTTCGCCCCGGTGATCCGGACAAGTCGGCTCCCCGCACTGGAGGAACTCGACCCGGGCGGACCTCTCGCCGAGGAGCAACGCCCCCAAGAGTCGGCCCGATTCGCCGCCGCCGCGGCCTCGGTCGCCCAGCGACTGCGGGATCGCGCGGCATCGGCGACCGGCGCGGCCGCGCAGGTGCTCGGGGCGACGGCGCAACTGGCCACCGACCGCGCCTGGCTCGCCGCCGCTGAGAAGGCGATCGGTTCGGGGATGTCGGCGGTGGGGGCCACCGTCGCGGCCGCCACACAGTTCATCGAGATGTTCACCAAGATGGGCGGCCTGATGGCCGAACGGGTCACCGACCTCAAGGACATCCGCGACCGGGTCGTCGCCGAACTCGCCGGCCTGCCCGAACCCGGAGTGCCGATTCCCGATCAGCCGTCCATCCTGTGCGCCGAGGACCTCGCGCCGGCCGACACCGCCGGACTGGACCCGCACCGCGTCGTCGGTCTGGCGACGTCGCTGGGCGGGCCGACGAGCCACACCGCGATCATCGCCCGCCAGTTGGGAATCCCGTGCGTCGTGGCCGTCAACGGTCTGGACTCCGTCGCGGGCGGCACCATGGTGCTGCTCGACGGCAACCGCGGCACCGTCACCCTCGACCCCGACCGGGCCGAGGCCGCCGCCGCGGTGGCCACCGCCGACGTCGCAGCCGCGGCGATGGCGAACTGGACCGGACCGGGTGCCACATCCGACGGCCACCCCGTCTCGATCCTGGCCAACGTCGCCGACGGATCGGCGGCGCGCGCAGCGCGGCAGGCGCCGGTGGAGGGGATCGGACTGTTCCGCACCGAACTGTGCTTCCTGGAGCGCGACAGTGAGCCGACCGTCGACGAGCAGGCGAACATCTACGCCGAGGTGCTCGAGGCGTTCGCCGGACACAAGGTGGTGGTCCGCACCCTTGACGCCGGATCGGACAAACCGCTGAAGTTCGTCACCACTCCCCAGGAGGAGAATCCTGCGCTCGGTGTGCGTGGTTTCCGGATCGCCGGAACCAACGCCGAACTCGTTGCGCGCCAACTGGATGCGATCGCGGCGGCCGCCGAGCGGACCGGCAATCCACCGTGGGTGATGGCGCCGATGATCGCCACCGCCGAGGAGGCGCAACGGTTCGCCGCTCTGGCGCGCGACCGCGGTCTGTTCCCCGGTGTGATGATCGAGGTGCCCGCCGCCGCGCTGCTTGCCGACCGGATTCTCGAGCACGTCGAGTTCCTGTCCATCGGGACCAACGATCTGACGCAGTACACGATGGCGGCCGACCGGATGTCCTCGGAGCTGGCCACCCTCACCGACCCGTGGCAGCCCGGTGTCATCGCACTGGTCGCGCAGACCGCGCGCGCCGGTCAGGCGGTGGGCAAGCCGGTCGGCGTGTGCGGCGAGGCCGCAGCCGATCCGCTGCTGGCCTGTGTGCTGATTGGACTGGGCATCACCTCACTGTCCGCCGCGGCGCCGGCGGTCACTCCGGTCGGCGCCAAGCTGGCCACGGTCAGCCTGGCGCAGTGCCGCGACGCCGCCGAGGCCGTGCTGGTGACATCCGGGCCCGCCGAGGCCCGCGCCGCCGCGTCAGCCGTTCTCGGCTGACGGTGCCGAGGTGGCCACCTCGAGTTCGGCGATGTTGGCGGCCGCGGTCACCAGTGGCAGGGCGGCCCGGGCCGCGCCTTCCGTGCGTCCTGCCTCCGCGCGAAGCGCCGGAATGAACTCCTCGCCGATCCGCGTCGCCGGTTCCACCGGCTCACCGTTCGTCATCCGGGTGCACAGCAGTGCGGCGTGTCTCTCCAGCACCTCCCGAGTCCGCGGGTAGGTGCCGGCCGGCGGTGGCACGATGTCGGCAACCAGATCTGCGGCGGTGCGCAGCCGCGGAATCCGGCTAGCGGTGTCCAGCAGCGCGGGATCGATGGAACCGTTGGTCTCCGAGAGGTAGACGCGGATCGCGTCGCCGTGCGTGCGCCCTGCGGTGAGCGCATCACGTCCGGTCGCTGCCACCTCCCCGTCGGTCTGTTCGGAGGCACCGCGGGTCACCCGAGTCACCGTGGCGAGCAGATACCGTGCGCACGCGGCGACGGCGCCGTCGAAGGCGCGCTGCACCGCCGTCTGTGCCCCTCCCGGCCAGAGCAGCACCGACACGATCAGCCCGACGAGTGCGCCGAGGAGGACGTCTTCGACGCGGGTCAGCCCGATCTGCCAGCCGATCGGCCGCATCAGGTTGAAAACGATCAGCACCTGCATGGTGAACATCGCCTGGCTCGCCGTGAACGACCCGACCCGCATGACGTACGTGGAGCCGAACGTGACCAGTGGCAGCAGGGCCCACAGCACTGCTGAATTGACCCCGAGTGCGCTGATCACCGCCGCTCCGACGACGAACCCGATCACGGTGCCGGTGACCGCCCGGATGGCGCTGGTGCGGGTTGTCGACGCACTGGTGCGCAGCACTGCCAGCGCCCCGAGCACCACCCACAGACCGTTCTGTACCGGCAGTATCAGTGTCACGCCGAATGCCAGTGCCAGTGCCAGACCGGTGCGCAGACTGTTGAGAACTGTGACCGAGCGTGTCGCGAGATAACCCAGCAGTGCGCTGAAGGCCGAGCGGCGAGTGTGCACGCGATCGGCGATGCCGGTCTCCGGCAGATCCCTGCCGAACAGCTTGTCGATGATCGACCGGGCGTCGGCGGCGGTGGCGGCACCGATGATGCTGCCGGTCAATCCGATGGTGGCACTCACCGTGCGCCGGTTCAACAGTTCCCGCCCGCGTTCCAGCGCGGCGGCGTCATCAGGCTCATCGAGGATCTCCCGAATGTCTCTGTCGTACTGGGCGAATGCGATCCGGCGGTGCTCGGCGACCATCCGGGTCAACTCGGCTGCGTCGGTGCCGCTGCCCGAGATCAGCACACGTGCGCTGCCCCGCAGCAGCGTCACACTGGCCCCGGCGATCGACCCCAGCAGTTGGCCGGTCCGGTCGTCGACGTGATCGCACAGCCATTGAAGGTTCGACACCACCCGGATCAGGCCGCGACTGCCGGCCGTCAGCACCACGGGCCTAAACGCGCTGCCGAGGAACTCCGTCCGTAGCGCGTCCATCGCCTCCGTCACTGCGGCGTCGGCACCGCGCCCCTCGATTCGCTCCGCGAGCCGGATGCAGACCGCCGCGCAGAGGTCCCGCAACTCGGTGCCGTAGCGCGGCGGGAAGACGAAGAGGGCGGCCGGAACGCAGACGAGCAGCGCCAGTAACCAGCCGAGTAGACGGTCGCTCAGCGGGCCCGGCGGAGTGCACAGTGGCAGCAGGAATGTGATCAGCGTGGCGCGCTGCCCGGCCGCGACCATCTCGCTGAGCAGACCGAGGAAGCTCACCAGCGCCCCGACGGCGAAACACAGCGGAACCGCGATCCACGGATTCGGTGCCACCCAGGTGCCCAGGGCGATCAGTGCGATGCCGTTGATGCCCAGACCGCAATAGGCCAGTGCCCGCGGACCGATGGATCCGGGGAAGTCCGTCACAATCAGCAACCCGATTGATCCGACGAGGGCGAACACCGGTGCCTGGGTGTCACCGGCCACCGCGAAACTCAGCAGAGCGGCGATCGGGATCGCAATCCCGGCGCGCACTGCGCGGCGTAAACCGTCGCGGCTCGGATCCCGCTTGCGCAGCCCGTCGGCCAGCCGCCGAATGGGGCGGACCGTCACTGCCGCGGAACGTCGGCGAAGCGGCCGGCTTCCAGATCGTCGAGCATCTGGTTGGCGATCCACTCGAACATGCTGTGCTCGCGGGGCAGTGTCGACTGCTCGTATCCGACGAAGACGAAAACCGACCACGCCGCGTAGATCTGGGCCTGGCGTTCGTCGTGGACGATCTCCAGCGCCGACGAGTAGAGGATGTCGAATCGCTGCTGATCCACCTCGCGCTGCACCGCCAGCACATTCGGATCCATCGAACTCCACACCCGGATCGCCGCCTCGGCCCCGTGTGGCAGTCGCAGGCCGACGTCGATGATGGCGCGGATGCGTTGCCGGGGGTCGGGCTCCTGGCGGATCGCGTCGATGATCCGAACCGTGCGGTCATGGCGCCAGTAGGTCAGCAGGTCTTTGGTGTAGGCCGGCCAGTTCGGGAAGTAGTGGTAGAAGGACCCGGTCGTCACACCGAGCCGGTTGCAGACCTCGGCCAGCTTGAGTCCGGCGAATCCGAGATCGGCGAGGATCTCCAGCCCCGTCTCGAAGTACGAGTCACGGACTGCGACGGCGGTCATGGATCAAAACACTAGACGCGCGCAGGGCAGGGCCGACCCCAGTTCGACGTAAGGCAAGCTGGACGACATGAGCAAGTTACGCAGCGACGACGACACCTGGGACATCGCCACCAGCGTGGGAACGACGGCGGTGATGGTCGCCGCCGCCCGCGCCCGCGAGACCGACAGCGCCGAACCGCTGATCTCCGATCCCTATGCGCGTCTGCTGGTGGCCGGCACCGGGATGTGGGAGGCGTTCACCGGAGACGAGATGCAGGCGAAGATCGCCGCCGCCGACCCCGAAGCCGCGGCGATCTTCGCCAACATGCTCAGCTATCAGGCGGTGCGAACGCACTTCTTCGACGGGTTCTTCACCGAGGCGGCCTCCGCCGGCATCCGCCAGGTGGTGATCCTCGCCGCCGGTCTGGACTCGCGCGCCTACCGGCTGCCCTGGCCGGAGGGCACGGTGGTCTACGAGATCGACCAGCCCAAGGTTCTGGAATACAAGTCCGCCAAACTGCGCGGCGCCGGAGTCACGCCGGTCGCCGACCGCCGTGAGGTGGCCGTCGATCTCCGAGCGGACTGGCCCGCGGCGCTCACAGCCGCCGGGTTCGACGCCGCCCGACCGACCGCGTGGCTCGCCGAGGGTCTGCTGATGTATCTGCCTGCCGACGCCCAGGACCGGCTCTTCGAGCACGTCACCGAACTGAGCGCGCCGGGCAGCCGACTGTCCGTGGAAGCCATCCGGCACCACGATGAGGACCGTCGCGCGCAGATGCGTGAGCGGTGGCAGAAGATGGCCGATGACATCGGGATAGAACGCACCGTCGACATCGCCGATCTGACCTACAACGATCCCGAGCGCGCGGATGCCACCGAGTGGCTCGCCGCACACGGCTGGCAGGCCTCGGGTGTCTCCTCCGCTGACGAGATGCGGCGGTTGGCCCGCTGGGTCGAGGTGCCCAACCAGGATGAGGAGTACCGCAACGGCTTCTCCACCTTCGTGGTCGCCGAACGGCTGCACTGAGCAGCGAACCCGGGTTCGACAGGCCTGGCTACGATGACCCCACAACAGAAAGGACACCCATGCCCGGAGTGCAGGATCGAGTCGTCGTCGTCACCGGTGCCGGCGGAGGATTGGGCCGCGAGTACGCGCTGACCCTGGCCAAGGAGGGCGCCAGCGTCGTCGTCAACGACCTCGGCGGAGCCCGCGACGGCACCGGCGCCGGCCACTCGATGGCCGACCAGGTCGTCTCCGAGATCAAGTCCGCCGGTGGCCGCGCGGTGGCCAACTACGACTCCGTCGCCGACGCCGCGGGAGCGGCCAACATCGTCAAGACCGCACTCGAGGAGTTCGGCAAGATCGACGGCATCGTGAGCAACGCCGGCATCCTGCGCGACGGCACGTTCCACAAGATGACCGACGAGGCCTGGGACTCGGTGCTCAAGGTGCACCTCTACGGCGGGTACAACGTGATTCGCGCCGCCTGGCCGCATTTCCGCGAGCAGAGCTTCGGGCGCATCGTGGTGGCCACCTCCACCAGCGGTCTGTTCGGCAACTTCGGGCAGGCGAACTACAGCGCCGCCAAACTGGGCCTGGTCGGTCTGATCAACACGCTCGGCCAGGAGGGCGCGAAGTACAACATCAAGGCCAATGCGCTGGCGCCGATTGCCGCCACCCGGATGACCGAGGACATCCTGCCGCCGGAGGTGTTCAAGAAGCTGACACCGGAGTACGTCGCGCCGGTGGTGGCCTACCTGTGCACCGAGGAGGTGCCCGACAGCGCGTCGATCTTCATCGTCGGCGGCGGCAAGGTGCAGCGCACCGCCCTCTTCCAGAACAAAGGCGTCACCTTCGACCACGTCCCCAGCGTCGACGAGGTGGCTGCGAGCTGGTCGACGATCGACGACCTTTCCTCGCCCGAGCCCGCCGCGTTCAAGCTGTAGCGCGTGAAGGCTCTTGTCGCCCAAGAGCTCTGCGGGCCCTCCGGCCTGGTGTACACCGATGTCGACGATCCGCGTCCCGATGACGGCGCGGTCATCGTCGACGTCCGCGCCGCGGGTGTGTGCTACCCGGATCTCCTGCTGATCAGCGGTCGCTACCAACTCCGCATCGACCCGCCGTTCGTTCCCGGCACCGAGGTCGCCGGGGTGGTGCGCTGGGCACCCCCGTCCAGCACCCTTGCGGTGGGTGACCGGGTGTTCGGCCCGGTGATGCTCGGCGGCTACGCCGAACAGGCCGCGATACCGGTGTCGAGCGCGCTGCCCACCCCGCCCGACATCGATGACGCCGCGGCGGTGTCGCTACTCGTCAACTACGTCACCATGTACTTCGCCCTGCAGCGCCGCGCCGCGCTGCAACCCGGTGAGACCGTGCTGGTGCTCGGCTCGGCCGGGGGCGTGGGCAGTGCGGCCATTCAGGTCGCCAAGGCCATGGGGGCGCGGGTGCTGGCGGTGCTGCACCGGCCCGAGGCCGCCGACTTCGTCACGTCACTGGGTGCCGACGCCGTCATACCGATGACGCCGGAGTGGTCCAAGGCTGTGCGTGCGCACACCGGCGGGAAGGGGGCCGACGTGGTGGTGGACCCGGTCGGCGGTGAGCCCTTCGACGAGGCGGTGCGGACACTTGCGACCGAGGGCCGCCTGCTCGTCATCGGATTCGCCGCCGGCGCGATCCCGTCGGTCAAGGTCAACCGTCTTCTGCTGCGCAACGCCGGTGTGCTGGGAGTGGGCTGGCGGGAGTACGTCGCCGTCAATCCGGACGCGGCTGCGGAATACGCCACCGGCGTGGGACGACTGGTCGTCGCGGGTCTCAGACCGCCTGCGCCGCAACGCTATCGGTTGGCCGAAGGCCGCGCGGC
>JBAXCK010000071.1:0-16003 GCA_037141465.1 Mycobacteriaceae bacterium
CACCGACACCGGCAAGGATCGCGTCGAACTCGGCGGTGATCGCCTCGTCCCATTCGGCGACTGTCAGGTTCGCCGCGGCGAGTGCTCGCTCGCCGAAGTCCGCAAGGCCGCGACGCGTGCACCGGCCGGCCTGCCGCTGCAGTTCGGTCCGCAGTTCGGCGCAGCCGGTGCGGATCCTGCCATTGATGCGCAGCCGAGCCTGCGCCAGATCCGCGCGTCGCAGGATCACCTCCGCGCGGTCGCCGACGCGGCGCCGGGGGCGACTCGGAACGGCTCCGCGCGCGGCGCAGACGACCGGGCAGCGGCGCACCGCATCGACCAGGTCGTCGATGCGGCGCTCACCGAGGTCCGGGTCGGCCGCCACACCCACCCAGGGAATCGCCACCCGGCCGGCCGCCCACATCCCGCGGTTGATCTCGAGCACGTCCGCCCAGGCCCGGTGCAGATCGATTCTGGACACCGCGGCGACGACCGCGACGCGGCCGGTGGCCGCCAGTACGGTTTCGAGGATCGCCGCCTGGGAACCGGTCATGGGAGCCGCCGCGCTGACCACGAAGACGACTACGTCGGGTCGCTGCCGGCACCGGGCGGTCCACTCGACGACGCTGACGTCGGGCAGCGCCTCGGACAGGGCCGCTGCGACCGCGCTGACGCCACCGAGTGCGGGACCGGTGACGGCGATCCGCCTCACCGGGTGGCCCCCCTCTGGGTGGCCCCCCTCTGGGCGGCCCCCCTCTGGGCGGCCCAAGACCGCAACCATGCCCGGCTCAGGTCCCGCGCACAGGCGCGATGCAGCTCTCGCACCGGCCCGCGCGCGTAGCGCTGCCAGGCGATCGCGGCGTGCAGGCACTCGGCGGTGCCCGCACCGTCTTCGGGCGCCAACCCGGCGGGTCCCAAACCCGATGCCCGCAGCACCCCGGCCGCGACCGCGGCACGCTCGGTGATCACCGCGTCATCCCTGTGCAGCGCATCGGAGAAGGACAGCCGGCTCGCCAACGCGGCGGTGAACCTGCGGTAGCGCACCGGAGCACCGGCCCGTTCCACCGCCGCGAGGACCCCGTCCACCCCGCTGGCGGATCGCAGCGCGGCCGCCACGCCGTCGGCGGCGGCACCCGCCCGCACGGCGGCGATGGCGTGGGCCAGCCCGTAGAAATCCAGTTCGCCGGCCAGCACTCGGCGCAGGGGCGTCCCCAGCCGGGCCGGGTCCAGCGCGAGGGTCCGCACCCCGACGAGCACCACGTCGTCCAGTCCGCGGCACCCGGCGCGGGCGGTCAGGGCGGCCAGCGGCGCCGACGGCACACCGGTCTGGCGGGTCAGGGTCAGGCACCGCTGCGCCGCCGCGGCCATCGGACCGGTGCCGCGGAAACCGCACAGGTCGGCCTTGTTCAAGACCGCCAGGCACGGCCGGTCGTGGCCGGCCATCGCCGAGAGCGCGTCGCGGTCCTCGTCGGTGGGCGCCTCCACGTAGACATAGAGCGTCACCTCGGGGTCCTGGTCCGCGCCGACCACCAGCGCACCGGCGGCCAGCATCGCCTCGGCCACCGTTCGCCGGCCCGCGCCGGGGCGGCCGGCCACCGTCAGCCGCAGCGGGGCGCGCACCCGGCCGTTGAGCCAGGCCAGGGCGTCAGCCGGACCCTCGACCATCGCGACATGCTGGCAGCCGACCCGTCGTCCGCGCGAGTCAGACGGGAAGGCAACTGTTGGGTATCAATCTGTGATCGGGCGGTGGCGACGAGGGCTTCATGGGCCACCATGGGTCAATGCCCGAGGCCGTTTCCACCGAAATGGCATCTCACCATTTCGGGAAACGCAGGGTGACGAGCTTCCGATCCCGACGTTCCTCCCTGACAGATGCCCAACAACAGCTCTGGGACGAGCTGTGGCCGCAGCTGGGCCGGCAGGCCGATGCGCACCAGCCGCTGAACACCGCAGAGTGGTTCGGCCGCGTGGCGCCCGGCGGGATCGTGCTGGAAATCGGTTGTGGCACAGGAATCTCCACGATCGCGATGGCGAAGTCCGAGCCGGACATCGACATCATCGCCGTCGAGGTGTACCGGCGGGGGCTGGCGCAGTTGCTCAGCGCCATCAATCGGGACGGGGTGGGCAACATCCGGCTGATCCGCGGCGACGGCGTCGACGTCCTCGAGCATCTGATCGCTCCCGCATCGTTGACGGGGGTGCGCGTCTTCTTTCCCGATCCGTGGCCCAAGGCGCGTCACCACAAACGCCGGCTGCTGCAACCGGCGACCGTGGCCCTGATCGCCGACCGGCTGCGACCGGGCGGAGTGCTGCACGCCGCCACCGATCACGCCGGCTACGCCGAACACATCGCCGAGGTGGGCGACGGCGAGCATCTGCTTCGCCGGGCGCGACCGGGCGAGGTGATGGGCGTGTCCATCGACCGTCCCATCACCAAGTACGAGACCAAGGCCCGTGAGGCGGGCCGCGCGGTCACCGAATTCATCTGGGTGAGGCTGGCATGACGATCATCGACGAGACATCCCCCGCACCTTCCCCGGCACCGCCCTCGTTGGACGCCGACATCGCCGTGCCGGCGCCGCCCAAGCGGGTCCTGCTGGTGTGGGATGCGCCCAATCTCGACATGGGCCTGGGCTCGATCCTGGGCGGTCGCCCGACTGCGGCGCACCGGCCGCGCTTCGACGCACTAGGCCGCTGGCTGCTCGGCCGCACCGCGGAGCTGGCCGCGCGGGCATGCGCCGCTGGGAATGGGGCCGCTGGGAATGGGGCCGCTGGGAATGGGGCCGCTGGGAATGGGGAGGTGTCCATCGAGCCTGAGGCCGTCGTGTTCACCAACATCGCCCCCGGCTGCGCCGAGGTGGTCCGCCCCTGGGTGGAAGCCCTGCGTAACGTCGGTTTCGCCGTCTTCGCCAAGCCCAAGATCGACGAGGACAGCGACGTCGACGACGACATGCTCGCCCACATCGAGCGGCGGCGGTCAGAAGGCCTCGCAGCGCTGCTGGTGGCCTCCGCCGACGGCCAGGCCTTCCGGGGACCGCTGGAGCAGATCGCGGCCGCGGGCACCGGGGTGACCGTGGTGGGATTTCGCGAACATGCCAGCTGGGCGTTAGCGTCGGATACCTTGGATTTCGTCGACTTGGAGGACATTCCCGGTGTGTTCCGCGAACCCTTGCCACGGATCGGCCTGGATTCGCTGCCCGACCACGGAGCGTGGCTTGCGCCGTTGCGGCCGCTGTCCTCGCTGCTGAGTTCGCGGCTTTAGTTTTTAGTTAGGAGATCGAGTGTTCGCCTGGTGGGGCCGGATGGTTTTCCGGTACCGGTACATCGTCATCGCCGTGATGGTGGCGTTGTGCATCGGTGGCGGTATCTACGGCATCAGCCTGGGCCAACACGTCACCCAGAGCGGCTTCTACGACGAGGGCAGCCAGTCGGTCAAGGCGTCGCTGATCGCCGACGGCGCCTACGGCCGCGACACCTCCGGGCACATCGTGGCGATCTACACCGCGCCCGAGGGCAAGACCGTCGACGATCCGGCGTTCTCCAAACAGATCCTGGACAACCTCGAGACGGCCCAGAAGGACCATCCTGACGAGATCCTGCGGTCCATCGGCTACTTCAAGAGCCCCGAGCTGCTCGCCAACATGGCGGACGCCGACAAGAAGCACGCCTTCATGTCCATCCAGCTCAAGGGCAACGACGACGACACGATCCTGAACAACTACAAGAAGGTCAAAGACAGCTTCAACATCGAAGGCCTCGATGTGAAGCAGGCCGGCCTTCAACCGTTGGCCAACGAGCTGACCGGAACCATCGGTGAGGATCAGCGCCGTGCCGAGGTGGCGGCCATCCCGCTGGTGGCGGTGGTGCTGTTCTTCGTCTTCGGTGGCGTGATCGCCGCCAGCCTGCCGGCCATCATCGGCGGTTTGTCGATCATGGGCGCGCTGGGAATCATGCGGCTGATCGCCGACTTCACCCCGGTGCACTTCTTCGCCCAGCCGGTGGTCACCCTGATCGGGCTGGGCATCGCCATCGACTACGGCCTGTTCATCGTCAGCCGTTTCCGCGAGGAGATCGCCGAGGGCTACGACACCGAGGCGGCGGTCCGGCGCACCGTGATGACGTCGGGCCGGACCGTAATCTTCTCCGCGGTCATCATCGTCGCCTCGTCACTGCCACTGCTGCTGTTCCCGCAGGGCTTCCTCAAGTCGATCACCTACGCGATCATCGCCTCGGTCATGCTGTCGGCCATCCTGTCGGTCACCGTGCTGGCCGCGAGCCTGGCGATCCTCGGCCCGAACGTCGACGCGCTGGGTGTGCGGACGCTGCTGAAGGTGCCGTTCTTCCGCAACTGGAAGCCCATGAACGCGTGGCTGAACTGGCTGGCTGACAAGACCCAGAAGACCAAGACCCGCGAAGAGGTGGAGAACGGTTTCTGGGGCAAGTTGGTCAACCGGGTGATGAAGAGGCCCATCATGTTCGCCGGGCCCATCGTCATCGTCATGATCCTGATGATCATTCCGCTCGGCCATCTTTCCCTGGGCGGTATCAGCGAGAAGTACCTTCCGCCGAACAATTCCGTCCGGCTGGCGCAGGAGGAGTTCGACAAGATCTTCCCCGGATTCCGTACCGAGCCTTTGACGGTGGTGATCAAGAACGACGAGGGCAAGCCCGTCACCGATCAACAGGTCGCCGAGATCCGCAGCAGGGCGATGGCGATCAACGGCTTCACCGATCCGGACAACAATCCCGAAGCCATGTGGAAGGAGCGGCCGTACCTCGACGGCGCCTCCAAGGACCCCTCGGTGCGCGTGATCCAGAACGGCCTCGTCAATCGCAATGACGCAGCGAGGAAGATCAGTGATCTGAGGTCCATTCCGCCGGCTAAGGGATTGTCGATCTACGTCGGCGGCACGCCGGCACTGGAACAGGACAGCATCCACAGTCTGTTCACGAAACTGCCGTTGATGGTGCTGCTGCTGATCACGACCACGACGATCCTGATGTTCCTGGCATTCGGCTCCCTGGTGCTGCCCATCAAGGCCGCGCTCATGAGCGCACTGACTCTGGGATCGACGATGGGCATCCTCACGTGGATGTTCGTCGAGGGACACGGTTCAGGGGTGATGAACTACACGCCACAGCCGTTGATGGCGCCGATGATCGGCCTCATCATCGCGGTGATCTACGGCCTGTCCACCGACTACGAGGTGTTCCTGGTCTCCCGGATGGTCGAGGCGCGCGACCGCGGGATGTCCACCACCGAGGCCATCCGGATCGGCACCGCGACCACCGGCCGGCTGATCACCGCTGCAGCGCTCGTCCTCGCGGTGGTGGCCGGCGCATTCGTCTTCTCCGATCTGGTGATGATGAAGTATCTGGCGTTCGGACTCCTGATCGCTCTGCTTCTCGACGCCACGATCGTGCGGATGTTCCTGGTGCCTGCGGTCATGAAACTGCTCGGTGACGATTGCTGGTGGGCGCCGAAGTGGATGAAGCGGCTGCAGATCAAGATCGGTCTGGGCGAGACCACGCTGCCCGAGGAGCGCAAGCGCCCGGCCCTGGCCGAGCCGGACAGACAACTCGTGGGCGCCCGAGCGGCCGTCGGCGCCGGGCCGGCGCCCGCACCCTCCAGCGAGGCTGCGACGACCCGCTTCGCCGCAGCACCCGCCGGTAAACGTGATGACCGCGACATCGGTTCGTGGCTCGGGGAACTGCGCGGACGCAAGGGCGCCCAACCGTCGCCGCACACCACGGCGGAGCCCGCCGAGGACGCCACCACCGCCATTCCCACCGCGCCGGTCACGCACGACCCCGTCACGCACGACCCCGTCACGCACGACCCCGTCACGCACGACACAGCGACGACCCAGATATCGTCCGAGGAGACTCGCGCGATCCCGGTCAGCCGGCCCGAGTCCGGTGACTCCGATGTGGCGACCGAGAAGCTCAACGCCCGCGGCTCGCAGTCCGGCGGTGTCAGCGCGGCTGACCTCCTGCGCCGCGAGGGCCGGCTCTAGTCCCGAACGCTGTCGGGCTGCGCCCGGGCGATCAGCTGGTCGGGGCTTGACTCCAGTTCGGCTGCCTGAGTCGCGGGATCGGGTGCGACGAGCACCCGGATCGCACTGTTGAGCACCGCGAGCACCGGGACCGACAGCAGCGCGCCGATGATGCCGGCCAGCACCGCCCCGCTGGCGATGGCGAGCACGATCGCCAGCGGATGGATGGACACCGCACGACCCATCAGTAGCGGCTGCAGCACGTGACTCTCCAGCTGCATGATCGCCACGATCAGACCGAGCGTGATCAGTGCGTAGATGAGGCCCTTGGCCAGCAGCGCCACCACCACCGCAAGAAGCCCGGTGACGACGGCTCCCACCACCGGGATGAATGCGCCGAGGAACACCAGCGATGCCAGTGGAAGTGCCAGGGGCACGCCCATGACGGCCAGCCCGGCGCCGATGCCGACGGCATCGACGAGCGCGACGAGGAACGTCGCACGCACGTAGCCGATCAGCGATGCGAAACCCGCGCGGCCGGCCTCGCGCACTCTCTGGCGACTGCCGGTCGGAACGATCTGGGTGAGGTACGCGTAGATGTTGCGGCCCCCGTAGAGCAGGAAAATCAGCGTGAACAGCATCAGCAGGGCACCGGTGACGATCTCGGTGAGCGTCGCCGCGGTGGACAGCGCGCCACTGGTGAGCTTCTCCTGGTTGTCCCGCAGCGCCTTGATCGCCGCATCGCCGGCGCGGTCGATCTGTTCGGTGCTCAGGTGAACCGGACCGTCGATCAGCCAGCGAGTGGCGTTGTCGATGCTTCGGGTGACCTGTTCGGTGAGGCTGGGCAGACCTGAGATGAATTGGCTGACAACGAAACTCATGATCCCGCTGAAAACAGCGAATCCGGTCAGCAGGACCAGTGCGACGGCGCCGCCCCGGGGTGCCCCGCGTCGGTCCAGCCAATCGACGGCGGGCAGCAGCAACGCCGTGAGGATGACCGCGAGCGCCACCGGGACGACGATCACCTTCAGTTGCGCGATCACCCACAGCAGGGCGAGGACCGCCGCGAAGATCACCAGCAGCCGCCACGCCCAGGCAGCGGTCTTGCGGACCGCGGGAACGACCGCATCGTCGTCGCGCGCACTGCGATCCGCCATGGCTGGCAGCCTATCGGGGCCCCGGAGACATATCCTGGCGAACGTGGCCCACAACGCGCCGGCCGGGCGGGGACGGTACCGGTGGGTGCGCTGGGCTGTACTCGGCGTCGCCCTGGCCGTCCTGACCGTCGAGGCCGTTCTGGTCCGCGATCAGCTGGCGCAGGCCTGGCTGAGCCTGACCACCGCCGATCTGTGGTGGGTGCTCGCCGCGATCGCCGCCGCGATGATGTCGATGCACAGCTTCGCCCAGATCCAGCGCACCCTGCTGCGATCGGCCGGTGTCACGGTGCATCAGTGGCGTTCCGAAGCGGCCTTCTATGCCGGCAACGCGTTGTCGACCACGCTGCCGGGCGGCCCGGTGCTGTCGGCGACCTTCGTCTACCGCCAGCAGCGGCAGTGGGGCGCCTCCCCGGTGGTGGCCTCCTGGCAGCTGGTGATGTCAGGGGCGCTTCAGGTCGTCGGACTCGCGCTGCTGGGACTCGGCGGCGCATTCCTGCTGGGCGCCAAGAACAATCCGTTCTCGTTGCTGTTCACCCTCGGCGGGTTCGTGGCGCTGCTACTGCTCGCCCAGGCGGTGGCCACCCGGCCGGAACTGATCGACGGTATCGGCGTGCGGGTACTCGGCTGGGCGAACTCGGTGCGCGGCAAACCGGCCGGCGCCGGCCTGCAGAAGTGGCGCGAGACGCTCACGCAGTTGGAGTCGGTGAGCCTGAGCCGCCGGGCACTGGGCGAGGCCTTCAGTTGGTCGCTGTTCAACTGGGTCGCCGATGTGGCATGCCTGGCGTTCGCGGCATACGCCGCCGGCGGCCACCCGTCATTGCCGGGCCTGACGGTCGCCTATGCGGCCGCGCGGGCCGTGGGCGCGATCCCGTTGATGCCCGGCGGGCTTCTGGTCGTGGAAGCGGTGCTCGTTCCCGGCCTGGTCTCGAGCGGGATGACCCTGCCGGCTGCCATTTCGGCGATGCTGATCTACCGGCTGGTCAGTTGGATCTTCATCTCGGCGATCGGCTGGGTGGTGTTCTTCTTCATGTTCCGCACGGAGGGAGCGCTGCACCCCGACGCGAAAGTCGACGAACTGGCGGTCCGGGAGATCACCGAGGAGAAACGTGCCGACCCCTGAGCGCCGAGCCGTCATCGCCGCGGTCATCGCCGCGGTCATCGTCGACGTGGCACTGCTCTGCCTCTTCGCGGCGACGGGACGGCGCAGTCACGCCGAGGGTGTGACACCGGCCGGTATCGCGGACACGGCGTGGCCGTTCGTCGCCGGCGCGGCCGTCGGATGGATGCTCTCGCGCGGATGGCGCCGGCCGACGGCGGTGGTACCGACCGGAGTGACGGTCTGGATCTCGACGGTGGCCGTCGGCATGCTGCTGCGCCGGGTCACCGGCGCGGGGACCGCGTGGAGCTTCGTCGTGGTCGCGACCGTGGCGGCCGGACTGCTGATTCTGGGTTGGCGGATCGTGGCCGTGGGTGTCAGCCGGCGTCGGCGCCGCAGCGTGCCCTGAAGTCGACCAGCGGCTGACGGATGCCCGCGAGTTCGGCCTTGGTCTGCGGGTTGGCGTCCATGTACTGCGCAATCTGATTGCGCAGGCTCTCCCGCGGAGCGCCCTCCAGCCCGGTCAGGAAGTCGTTCACATCCGGGTGGGTGAACAGATACGCCGACGTCGCGGCCGAGACACCGGCCGCCACACCCGCCAGATCGGCGGCGGTGCAGTTGGGTGGGTCCGCCATCGCGGCCGGCGCGGTACCGATCAGGAACGCACCGACGCACGCGCCCAGCCCCAGCGATGCAACGATCTTCATGCGCGGACTCCGTTTGTCGCGTTCAGCACTCCGATCACCCCATCCTAGGGTCCCGATCCGGCCCGGCCGGCACACAGCGCACTGCGGTAGGCTCACGTCCACGCTTTTCGGCCTTCGATCGGCGGGGAGTTCACCATCCAGCAGTTCATGATGCGTCTGAGCGGCACCCTGCGCAGGCACCGCTGGCTGATCTTTTCGTGCTGGCTGTTGGCGCTGGTGCCGTCGCTGTTTCTGGCACTGACGCTGTCGGGGAATCTCACCGGCGGCGGTTTCGACGTAGCCGGATCGCAGTCCCTGAAAGTTCAGTACTACGTCGAAGACCACTTCCCCGAGCAGGGCTCCTCGCCGCTGGCACTGGTGGCCGCACCCCGTGCCGACGCCACCTATCAGGACATGGCCGCGGCTGTGCAACAGCTCGAACAGGCAGCCGGCCAGGTGCCCAGCCTCCAGCTGGTTCCCACGCCCACCCAGCCGCCGCCGGCGCCGGACCGGCCGTACGTCGTGTCTTTGCGACTCGGCTTCAACAACACCGGCGCGGTGGATGTCGCCCGACAGCTCAGGGCAAAGATCGGTGTCGACGGCGACCAGCCCGGTGAGACCGACAACGGGCGCGTGCGGCTCTACGTCATCGGCCAGGGCGCTCTGGGCGCGGCGGCGCAGACGAGCACCAAGCACGACATCGCGGCCGCCGAACGGTGGAACCTGCCGATCGTGCTGCTGGTGCTGGTGGCCGTGTTCGGCTCGCTGGCCGCCGCGGCGATACCGCTCGCCCTGGCGATCTGCACCGTGGCGGTGACCATGGGCGTGGTCTACCTTCTATCGACGGTCGTGACGATGTCGGTGTTCGTCACCTCGACGGTGTCGATGTTCGGCATCGCCCTGGCCATCGATTACTCGCTGTTCATCCTGATGCGATTCCGGGAGGAGCTGCGGGCCGGCCGCACACCGGATCAAGCCGCCGACGCCGCGATGGCCACCTCCGGACTCGCCGTCGTGCTGTCCGGCCTCACCGTGATCGCATCGCTCACCGGCATCTATCTGATCGACACCCCGGTGCTGCGATCGATGGCCACCGGCGCGATCCTCGCGGTCACATTCGCGGTGTTGAGCTCCGCCACGCTTATTCCCGCGGTACTGGCGACCTTCGGCCGTGCCGCGGCCCGGCGCTCACGTCTGCTGCACTGGTCGCGGCGACCCGAGGCGGCGCAGTCCCGGTTCTGGACCCGGTGGGTCGGCATCGTGATGCGACGCCCGTGGCAAGCCGCGGGCGCGGGCGCGGCAATCCTGCTGCTGCTCGCCGCCCCGGCCTTCGGCATGGTGCTCGGCAACAGCATGCAGCGGCAGTTCCCGTCGTCTCACGAGATTCGGGGCGGGGTGGCCGCAGCGGCTGAGGCGCTGGGCCCCGGCGCACTCGGGCCGATGCGGATTCTGCTGACGTTCCCCGAGGGCAATCCATCGGATCCGCGCAACGCCGCGGCCATCGAGGCGGTGAGTCGCACAACGGCGCAGGCGGTCAACATCGTGTCGGTGTCGCCGCCGGAAGTCGGTGATGATCAGCGCAGCGCGCTGCTGTCGGCGGTCCTCGCCGTGGACCCCGAGGAATTACGCGCCCGCGACACCGTCGATTGGCTCCGCGCGACCCTGCCCGCGCTGCCGGAGGTCACCGAATCCCGCACGCAGGTCGACGTCGGCGGACCGACCGCACTTATCAAGGACTTCGACGACCGCGTGTCGAAGACTCAGCTGCTGGTCTTCGTCTTCGTCGCTCTGATCGCCTTCGTCATGCTGTTGATCTCGATCCGGTCGGTGGTCCTGGCGCTCAAGGGCGTGGCGATGACCGTGCTGTCGGTCGCCGCGGCCTACGGCAGTCTGGTGGTGGTGTTCCAGTGGGGCTGGCTGGAGAAACTGGGCTTCGAGCCGATCAGTTCCATCGACAGCACCATTCCCCCGCTGGTGCTCGCGATGACGTTCGGTCTGTCGATGGATTACGAGATCTTTCTGCTGACGCGGATCCGCGAGCGCTATCTGCAGACCGGTGACACGCGCGACGCCGTCGCGTACGGGGTGGCCACCAGCGCGCGCACCATCACCAGTGCCGCCCTGATCATGATCGCGGTCTTCACCGGATTCGCCTTCGCCGGAATGCCCCTGGTTGCCCAGTTGGGTGTGGCCTGCGCGGTGGCGATCGCCGTGGACGCGACCGTTGTGCGGCTGGTGCTGGTCCCGGCCTTGATGGCGGTGTTCGACGAGTGGAACTGGTGGCTGCCCCCGTGGCTGGCCAGGATCCTCCCGGCGGTCGACTTCGACAAACCCCTGCCCAAACTGGACAGCGGCGACGTCGTGGTCATTCCCGATGACATCTCCGCCATGCCGGCACCCGCCGCGGATCTGCGCGCGGTGGTCAGAGATGCGGCACGCCTGCGGGACGTGGCGCCGGACGCGGTGACCGTGCCCGACCCGCTGGCGCTGCGCGGGCCGGCGTCGGTCGCCGATCCGGACCGGACCGACAGCGGCCCGTTGCAGGTGGTGGGACGGGGCCTCGCCGGAGGCGTCAGTCAACTCCTGGAGCGGATTCCGCGGCGAAGCGCCCTCACCCATCCGGTGACCCTGTGGCGCCACCGACTCACGGTCGCCCTCGACGCCCTGGGCACCGACGGAACCCTCACCCGGCGCATGCCGGTGGAGACCACCACGGTGCAGTTGCCCACCGGCGAACGACTGCGCGTCCCCACCGCAGCGGAGACACTGCGCCTGCAGGCCTATCTACTGCTGTGCCGCAACGCAACCTCGGACTACATCGAGTTGTCGGCACTGGCCGACTCCATCGGGGACGATAACGCCGCCCTGGTGCTGTCGGGTATGGACCGCTACTACAGTTCGGGGAACCCCGACGGGGCGGGGAGCACCGACCGGGCGGGGATCGCGACCGGACTGGTGCGCACGCTGGCCGACCCACAACCCGCCGCCGGTGATGCCGAGGGCGACTGGAGCGCCGTGCGCCGACGCTGCCTTAGGCTGGCGGTTGCGATGCTGGAGGAGGAATCGGTGTGAGCCGGCCCGACCAGCACGGCAACGACCGGCCGGTCGAGTTCTGGCCGACGGTGGCAATCCGCTCGGCACTGGAGGACGGCGATATCGGCGTCTGGCAGCGGATCGTGGTGGCAATCAAGCGCGATCCCTTCGGGCGAACCGCGCGCCAGGTTGAAGAGGTGCTGGAAGGCTCTGCACCACAGGGCATCTCACAGGCTCTGGCTGAGGTGATCCGGAGAGCGCGACGACACCTCGAGTCCAACGAGCTATTCGAGGCGGCACGCCATGTGCGTCTGCTTCTCGAACGCTCAGGCCTCGCCGAGCGGGAATTCGCCTCCCGGATCGGCGTCACGCGCGAAGACCTCACCGCCTATCTCGAGGCGGCGTCGAGCCCACCAGCCTCACTGATGATCCGGATGCGCCGGCTTTCGGACCGGTTCGCGAAGATCCGCGCCCAGCAGAGCACCGGGGAACGCCAGTACTCGGTCTTCGATGTCGGTGGCGACGATGAGTGACGGGCCGCAGTCCCTCACCGAGATCCTCCGCGACACCCGTACGGTGGCTGTGCTGGGTGCATCGGATGATCCGTCGCGTCCGAGCAACGAGGTGTTCTCCTACCTGAAGGGCCACAGCGGATACACGCTGTGGCCGGTCAACCCGAACGTCACCGAGGTCGCCGGGGTCCCGGCGTACCGCAGTCTGGCCGATCTGCCCCAGACTCCTGACATGGTCGACGTTTTCCGCCGCCGCGAAGATCTGCCCGCGGTCCTCGACGAGGTACTCGCCCTTGCGTCACGTCCGAGATACCTGTGGCTGCAATTGGGGCTGCGGGATGACGATGTCGCCGGGGCGGCGCGTGCGGCGGGGATCGCGGTGGTGATGGACCGCTGTCTGAAAGTCGACTACGCGGCCCTCATCGGGAACTGATCGGCGACACGTCGACAACCTTCCACGAGTCGCCCTGCTTGGTCGCGGCGATCCGGATCGGAAGTACGGCGATGCTCGGCTGCCGGCCCGGTTCGGCCTGGGTGGCCCGAACCACGACCGCGACGCTGGCCGCTGACACTCCGAGGGCCTCCAGTCCCGCGGAGAGGGTCCTGGCTGTGGCTGTGACATTTCTTTTCGCCAGATCTGCTGCGCTGGAGGCGAACTGGGCCTTGAAGGCGGCTGCCGTCTCGGGAACCATCAGGGCCGCGGCCCGGTCGATCGAGGACGTCGGATCTGCGGGCGTGAACGTCGCGGTGGCCTCGGCGACGGTGGTGGCCAGCCGCACGACGTCGGTGTTGTCCCGGTTGAAGGCGCGGTCCGGCAGCGTCCACTGGGTGTAGCCCACCGCCGCGGCGGCGACGACGGTGGCTGCGGTGATCCCGGCGGCGGCGGTGCGCAGGCGCGGCTCGTCATCGTCGGTGCCCATGGTCACCGAATCCCGGCGGAACCCGAGGGCATTGACCACCACCACTTGGGCGACCAGCAGACACAGCATCGAGCACACAGCCACCCACCAGCGCGGCCAGTCCAGCACGACACCGATGACGAGCAGCCCGGCGATCGTCGCCAGCGGTGCGACGACATCGAAGACGAGCACGCGCAATCTGTTCCTCATGTCAGCGGCTCACTTCAGGGATTCCAATAGGGAGATCATCTGTTTACCGTCCACGTCGGAAACCCCGAGTCGCAGGTTCCAGCGCACCGTCGTCGGCTTACCGCCGGCGTTCTCGCTCACCGAGGTGGCCACCACGATCACCGTGTCGGTCCGGGAGGACAACTCGGGGGGCAGCGTCGGCGGGGACGGCGGTCGCTGACCGGCGGCGATGTTGAGATTGTTGTGAATCGCCTCGATGGACACCGATTCGACCTGGCCGGTCGTGCTCGACTTCAGCGTTTTGACGACATCGCGGTACGGGGCGATCGAGGCATCGAAACCGGTGTTGAGTTCCCCCACCGTGCCATCCCGCAGACGCTCCAGGCTCGCCTCGACGTTGTCGGAGTTCATGTTGATCAGGACACCGGTCCATTCGGCGGCGCGGGCCATGACGCGAGCCTGATAGGACCGTTCGGCGTCGGCGTTGCGATGTCCCCACCAGATGATCGCGACGGCGACGGCGGCCAGCAGTGCGATCATGCCCAGTGCGGCCGAGACGACACCGAACGCCGAGAAAGTCCCCGATGATCCGGATCGGGGAGATTGCTCGGGCATGCAGGGCAGGCTACCGGCCTGCGGTGCGGTGCCGTCGCGGTGGTAAGCATGGTCGGGTGACGGCAGACATTGAACAGACCAGCAGGCGGTCGGGCATCGACCTCACTCACGTCGATCCGGACGTGCGCCCCCAGGACGACCTGTTCGGCCACGTCAACGGTCGTTGGCTGACCGGGTACGACATCCCTGCCGACCGGGCCACCGACGGCGCGTTCCGCGCACTGTACGACCGCGCGGAGGAGCAGGTTCACGAGATCATCACCGAGGCCGCCGCGCTGAACGCGGCGCCGGGCACCGATGAGCAGCGCATCGGGGATCTGTACGCCAGCTTTCTCGACGGCGACACCGTCGAACGACGGGGTGTAGCGCCTCTGCTGGCCGAACTGGAACAGATCGACGATGCCGCGGATCCCGACGCACTGGCGGCGGCGGTCGGGCGGATGCAGCGCACCGGCGTCGGCGGCGGAGTCGGCATGTACATCGACACCGACTCCAAGGACTCCTCGCGCTATCTGACACACCTCACCCAGTCCGGTCTGGGCCTGCCGGATGAGTCCTACTACCGCGACGAGCAGCACGCGTCGATCCTGGGTGCCTATCCGCGGCACATCGCCTTGATGTTCGCCCTCGTCTACGGCGGCGAGGCCGAGCAGTACATCGAGAGCGCCGGGCGCATCGTCGCGCTGGAGACAACCCTCGCCGCCGCGCATTGGGACGTGGTGCGCCGCCGTGACGCCGACCTGACCTACAACCTGCGCACGTTCGCCGAGATCGCCGAGGGCGCACCCGGCTTCGACTGGCCGGGGTGGTTTGCGGCCCTGGGTGTTTCACCCGAGGCGGTCGCGGAGGCCGTTGTTCGCCAGCCCGACTACCTGCAGGCCTTCGCCGCGCACTGGAGGAACGGCGCGCTGGCCGATTGGAAGGACTGGGCCCGCTGGCGGCTGATCCACGCGCGGGCGGCAGTGCTCACTTCTGCGCTGGTGGACGAGGACTTCGCCTTCTACGGCCGCACGCTGAGCGGCACCGAAAAGATCCGGGATCGCTGGAAGCGGGCGGTGTCACTGGTCGAGAGCCTCATGGGCGATGCGGTGGGCCGGATCTACGTGCAACGGCATTTCCCGCCCGCCGCCAAGGAGCGGATGGACGAATTGGTGGCCAACCTCCTGCAGGCCTACCGCGTGAGCATCGCCGATCTGGAGTGGATGACGCCTGCGACCCGCGAGCGCGCGCTGGCCAAGCTCGAGACCTTCATGCCGAAGATCGGCTACCCGGCCACCTGGCGGGACTACTCGGATCTGGTGATCCGTCCGGACGATCTGTACGGCAACGTCATCCGCGGTGCCCAGGTCGGGTTCGATCGGGAAGTGCGAAAGCTCGGCGGACCGGTTGACCGCGACGAGTGGTTCATGACGCCGCAGACGGTGAACGCGTATTACAACCCGGGCATGAACGAGATCGTGTTCCCGGCCGCCATCCTGCAGCCACCCTTCTTCGATCTCGAGGCCGACGACGCCGCCAACTACGGGGGCATCGGAGCGGTGATCGGCCACGAGATCGGCCACGGCTTCGATGACCAGGGGTCCAAGTACGACGGTGAAGGACATCTGCGGGACTGGTGGACCGACTCCGACCGGGCAGAGTTCACCGCACGCACCGCCCGGCTGATCGAGCAGTACGACAGCTACATCCCGCGGGACATCCTCGACCGCGACGACGCCCCGCACGTGCAGGGCGCATTCACCGTCGGGGAGAACATCGGCGATCTCGGCGGGCTGTCGATAGCGCTGCTCGCCTACCGGTTGTCACAGGGCAACTTGTCACAGGGCAACTTGTCACAGGGC
>JBAXCK010000072.1:0-15942 GCA_037141465.1 Mycobacteriaceae bacterium
GGGTCCGGCGGCCGGCACGGCGGCCTCGGCCGCGGTGGACTCGCTGCTGGCCAACTCCGCGGTGCAGAGCCTGATCAGCAGTCTCGCCGGTGACATCGCCGGCGGCACACCGACGAGTGAGATCGCCGCGACAGTGTTGAAGGCCGTCGTCGCGACTCCCGCACTGCAGATGGCCCTCGGAACCGCAGTCGGTCAGGCGATCGGTGCTCTGCTGGGTAGCAACCCCGTCGCGGCAGTGGTCGGCGGAGCGGTCGGTGCCGCCGCGACCGTGCTGATCGGTGTGGCTTCCGGATTGGTGTTGCTGTTCAACGGATTCAGCGTCGCCACCCCCGCTGCGGCAAGCACCCGCGACTCCGGCTACTTCCTGTCGGTGCCGGTCGCCGCCGCGCTGTACTGACCGGCGTGCGTCGTCTCGCCGGACTGATCGTCGCCGCGGCGATCGTGGTCACGGGGTGCGCGCCCGGGGTGAAGACCGTCGCCGGCGAGCCCGGCGCAGCGTCATCGTCGACAGCGGGTGGCCTTCAGCCCCCGTTGGGTGTCCGCGTGCAGGACGGAAATCTCGAGTTCGCCGCACTCAGCGTCACCACGACACAGACTGTCGGTGATCCGAAGGAGCCCGGCCTGTCGGTGAACGCGCGCGGCGTGTTCGTCGTCATCACCGTATCGATCCGCAACACCGGTGATAAGCCGACCACCTTCATCGACCGCTACCAGAAACTCGTCGACAAGCAGGGCCGTACTTTCGAAATCAGCAATGCCGCCGATATCTACGGAAACCGGGACGTCCCCTCGACGAAGATCCAGCCCGGTGACGGTCTGGTGGTGCGGCTGGCATTCGACGTCCCCACCGGCACCGTGCCCGCGAGCATCACGCTGCACGAGTCCGAGACCTCACCCGGAGTGACGGCGCAGCTGTAACTAGACGCGGCCGCCGGCGACGTCGCCGCCGAAGCGCTGCGCCAGCCACACCGGCAGGATCGCGAGCACCGTGAGCGTGGCCGCGACGACGTTGATCACCGGCGCCTGATTCGGGCGGAACAGGTTCCCGAAGATCCAGATCGGCAGCGTCTGCACGGTTGGCCCCGCGGTGAACGTGGTGACCACGATCTCGTCGAAGCTCAACGCGAACGCCAGGATCGCGCCGGCCAGCAGCGCGCCGCGAGTCAGCGGGAAGGTGATGTTCCGGAACGTCTGCCACGGGGAGGCCCCGAGATCGGCCGATGCCTCTTCCAGGCTTGCGCCCAGCCTGCGCAGCCGCGCCTGGATGTTGTTGAACACGATGACGATGCAGAACGTCGCGTGCGCGATGATCACCGTCGCCAACCCCAGTGCCACGTGCAACGCCGAGGTGAACGTCGCGTTCAGTGCTATGCCGGTGACGATGCCCGGCAGCGTGATCGGCAGGACCACCAGTAGGCTGACGGTGCGGTGGCCGAAGAACTGGTGACGCTGCACGGCAAAGGCGACCATGGTGCCCAGCACGAGTGCGATGGCCGTCGCGCACAGTCCGACGAGGACGGAGTTGCCCAGCGCGCGCCACATGCCCGCACTCGACCAGGCATCCGACCACCAGCGCAGCGTGAAGCCGCTCGGGGGGAACGCGAAGGTTTTGGATGAGTTGAACGCATTGAGCAGCACGAGCAGCAGCGGCGCATAGAGGAACACCAGCACCACCGCGGTCCACGCCCGCAGCACCCCGCGCATCCTCGCTGACAGCATCTACAACTGCTCCAAAGCTCCGCTGCGTCGCATCGCCAGCAGATACAACACGATCGCCACCAGGGGGATCAATGACAGCGCGGCCGCCAGCGGCTGGTTGTTCGCGGTCACCAGTTGCCCGTAGATCAGGTTCCCGAGCATCTGGGTCTTGCCGCCGACGATCGTCACCGCGATGTAGTCGCCGAGTGACAGCGAGAAGGTGAAGATCGAACCGGCGACGATGCCGGGAAGCACCAGCGGGCCCACCACCCGCCGTAGCGTGCCGGCGTCGGAGGCGCCGAGATCGGAACTGGCGTCGATCAGTTCGTCGGGTACGCGGTCGAACGCGGCGAACACCGGCAGCACCATGTAGGGCAGCCACAGGTAGCACAGCGTCAGAATCGTGGCGACGATCCCGTAGCCGGGGGTGTGGCCGCTGACCCAGTGCAGCGGCCCGTCCGGGGCGAGCATCATCCGCCACGCGTAGGCCTTCACCAGATAGCTGGCCCACAGTGGCGTGGTGACCGCCACCACCAGCGCCAGACGCGCTCGCAGCGAGGCGACCTTCGCCATATACAGACCGAGTGGGACGGCAAGCAGCGCGCAGATGAGCGTGACGGTCAGCGCGACGCCGAGGGTGCGCAGCGTGGTGGTCCGGAACACGGCGTCGGTGAGAACACGGATGACGTTCTCGCCGGTGAAGCTGCGCACCACCGAACCGGTGAAGGTGTCGGTGGTCCAGAACGCCGAGAGCAGCAGGACGGCGAGCGACCCCAGGTAGGCGACGACCAGCCAGGCGAGCGGCGGGACGAGCAGGAAGGCCAGTCGTGCCCGGTTACCAGGCCGGCGGGTCAGCCCTTGATCTGCTGCCACTTGTCGACCCACTCGCTGTAGGCCGTGCAGTTGTCCCCGCTGCCGTCGACACACTTCTTCTGCGGCGTGGTCCAGTAGCTGATCCGCTCGGCGTACGCGGCGTCGGTGGCGTGGAATGTCGCACAGAAGTTCTTGTCCTGGGTCAGATCGCAGGCCTTGGTCTGCGCGGGTGCCTCGCCGAAGTACTCGGCGACCGCGGCGTTGACAGCCGGCGAGGTGATGTAGCCCATCCACTTGTACATGCAGTTCGGGTGCGCGGCCTTGGCGGCGAGCATCCAGGTGTCCGACCACCCCGTCGAACCCTCCTTGGGCAGGACGGTGGAGATCTTCACCTTGTTGTCCGACGTGATCATGTTCGCGATCACCTGCCAGCTGGTGCCGATCACCGAGATGCCGGATTCGAAGGCCTGCACCGCCTTGGTGTAGTCCGACCAGTACTCGCCGATGTTGGCGTGCTGTGCCTTGAGTAGATCCACCGACGCGTTGAGTTGCTCCTCGGTGAGCGCGTAGGGGTTCTTGATGCCGAGTTCGGGTCTGGTCTTCGACAGATACAGCGCGGCGTCGGCGATGTAGATGGGGGAGTCATAGGCGGTGAGCTTGCCCTTGTACTCCGGTGCGCCGGGGAACACCGCACCCCACGAATCCAGCGGGCTCTTGATCACGTCGGTGTTGTACATCAGCAGGTTGGCGCCCCATCCGTGCGGGATGCCGTACATCTGGCCGTCCACGGAGTTCCACTGCCGGTTTTTGAGGAACGAGGCGATGGTGGCGTAGTCGGGCACCAGTGCGGTGTTGACCGGCGCAACGTCACCGGCGTAGATCAGGCGCAGGGTGGCGTCGCCGGAGGCCGAGACACCGTCGTACTGACCGGTGCGCATCAGCTGGACCATCTCGTCGGAGGTGTTGCCGATCTTGATGTTGACCTTGCAGCCGGTCTCGTTCTCGAACGGGTGCACCCAGTCCACCTTGGGGTCGTTGGAGCCGTCCTCGGCGTAACCGGGCCAGGCCACCAGGCTCAGCTGGCCCTCGCCGGCGCCGATCGACGATGCCGGGGTGAGCTTGGGTGGGGCTCCGGCATTCCCGCCCTGGGTTCCGGACTTCGCGCATCCCGCGACGAGTACACCCGCCGCGGCGGCGATCGCCAGTGTCTTCCTCATCTCGGACTCCTATCCGCCAGACCTGTGAAGTGGATAGTACGGATATGGTTGCGCCCGTGATCAGGATTGTCCGTCTGCTCTTGGCGGTGATCGCCGTCTGGCTGACTCCGCTCATCGTGCCCGCTACCGCCCATGCCGACGCAGGCCCGGACAAGGTCACCGTGGGGGCCTTCATCTACGACATCCAGGACATCAACCTCGCCGATGACAGCTTCACCGCGGACTTCTATCTCTGGTTCCGGTGGAAGGGTCCCCGGGTGGACCCGACCGACTCGATCGAACCGATGAACTCCAATGCGATGCAGAACACCACGACCTCGCAGACCGGAGGAGTGACGGGCAAACCGCTATACCCCGCGCCGTTGGACATGCCGGACGGGTCGAAGTACATGGCATTCCGGTACCAGGGCGTGTTCAGCAAGAAGATGAGCCTGGAGCGGTATCCGTTCGACGTGCAGAACCTGACGATCGTCTTCGAGGATCAGAACGAGGACACCCGCAGCCTGGTGTACATACCAGACTCGACGCCCGTCTCGATCAGTCCCGCCGTGACGATGCCCGGATATCAGATCGGCACGCCGACTCTGACCGTGGTCGCGCATGACTACCCGACTAACTTCGGCGATATCTCCGCACCGAAAGATCTGAAGTACTCCCGGATCGTCATCGATATCCCGGTCGATCGCGATCCGCTGCCCTACATGGTCAAGATCATCCTGCCGATCATGATCGTGGTGCTGATCACCTCACTGATCTACATCCTGCCCGCGCGGATGGAGGATGCGCGGGCCGGAATCGGCATCACCGCCATGCTGACCATCGTGGCATTGCAGTGGACCACCGACAGCAATCTGCCCTCGGTCGAGTACCTGATGATGCTCGACGTGATCTACATCGTCTCGCTGCTCTACATCCTCGTGGCGATGGGATACACGGTGGTGGCGAGCCGCCGCAACAGACATGAGATGGCCGAGGCGCTCACGCGTTCACTCGACCGCCGCATGGGCATCTGGTCACTGGTGCTGTACGCGGTGATGATCGCGCTGACAATCGCCTTCTATCTCAGCCATCACCGGGTCGAGTCGATCTTCTAGCGGTTGGACTGCTCCTAGAGGGGATTGAGCACCCGGTCGAGAAACTGCCGTGTTCGCTCATGGATCGGTGCCCCGATCACAGAACTGGGTGGCCCCTGTTCGAGAACTTTGCCACCATCAATGAACAAGACCTGGTCGGAAACCTGGCGGGCGAACTGGATCTCATGGGTCACGATCACCAGCGTCCAGCCTTCGGTGGCCAGATCGCGGATCACCGCAAGCACCTCGCCGACCAGTTCGGGATCCAGCGCGGACGTGGGCTCATCGAAGAGCACAAGTTTGGGCCGCAACGCCAACGCGCGCGCGATGCCGACGCGTTGCTGTTGTCCGCCGGACAACTGATACGGGAAGTCGTCCCGCTTATCCGCCAAGCCAACGCGGTCCAGAAGTCCGATGGCCTCGCTCGTCACCTCTTCGATCGAACGCCGCTGAGCCACCAGTGGCCCCTCAGTCACGTTCTGCAGCACCGTCTTATGTGGAAATAGATTGTGCGCTTGGAACACCATCGCACTCTGGGCCCGGTACCGGGAGATTGTGTCCTTGGATATTGGTCGCGCGAAGTCGACGGTGATGTCACCAATGCTGATGACGCCCGAGTCCGGCACGTCCAGTGCGTTCAAAGACCGCAGCAGAGTCGTCTTTCCCGATCCGGAGGGGCCGATCACCGTGGTGGCCGAGCCCGCTGGAACCGTGAACGAGACACCATCGAGGACGTGATTGTCGCCAAACGCTTTCGTGATCGCTTGAACGTTGACGAGATCGCCATTCTTGACGGTCATCGGGCCACATGCCTTTCCAGCCGTTGTTCAACCCGGCCTTGCGCGAAGGAGAGTGCGAGGCAGATCACCCAGTAGTAGACGGCAGCGGTGCCGTACAGCGCGAAGAATTCAAAGGTTGGTGCCGCGGCGATTTGTGCGGTGCGAAGCAGTTCAGTGACCAAAATGGTCGAGGCCAGCGAGGTGTCCTTGACGAGCGATATGAGGGTGTTGGACAGCGGCGGGACCGCGACCCGGGCTGCTTGGGGCAGGACGATGCGGCGCAGTGCGCCGGCGTACCCCAGTCCGATGGTCTGGGCGGCTTCCCACTGGCCCTTCGGGACGCTCTTGATCGCTGATCTGATGATCTCTGCGCCATAGCCTCCGACGTTGAGGCTAAAGGCGATGACAGCGGCCGGAAACGGGTCGATCTTGATGTGGAGCTCTGGGAGAGCGAAGAAGACGATGAACAACTGAACCAACAGCGGTGTGCCCCTGATGATCGAGATGAACAAGCGGGCCGCATTGTGCAGCAGGACGTTATGGGACAGTCGGGCAAGTGCCACGACCAGCGCGATCGCGAGGCCGATGACAAAGCTGATGATCGTCAAGGGGATTGTCTTGGTGATCGTTGCTTTCGCCAGCGGCACGAGATTGTTGCGGATCAATTGCCAGGTTGACTGCTGCCCGGCGGGTGAGGCGGGAGTGGGCGCTCCGGTCGCGTTGGCGTTCAGGTACTTCTGCGAGATTGCCGCCAATGTGCCGTCGCGGCGGAGCTCCTCAATGGCTGTATTGAGGTCGGGGAGCAGTCCGCTGTTCTTCCGCGCGGCGAAACCCTGCGTGCTCTTCTGACCGGTCTGGGCCGCGATCTTCACCGAGGTGTCACCGGTCTGTGCGAGATACGCGTAGACCGCGATACTGTCGTTGACCACGACGTCGACTCGGCCTTGATTCAGAAGCTTGATCGCCTGTGTGAAGCCTTCGACGGCTTCAACTCGTGCGCCGGCATCCCGGGCCACTTGAGCCCAGTTACTGGTCATCGATTGTGCAGCGGTCCGCCCTGTGAGATCGGCCAGAGAGGTGATCGATGTGTCGTCGGTCCGGGTGACGATGACGCCTTCGCTGACGGAATACGGCTCGGACATGTCGTATTTGGACTGACGCGCCGGCGTGATGCTCACCTGATTGGCGACGACGTCGAATCGGTTGGCCTCCAACGCCGCGAAGATCGAATCCCAAGGTGTTTCGACGAATTCGACGCGAACCCCGATTTTGTCGCCCGCGGCACGGGCGACGTCCACGTCGTAGCCGACCAGTTCACGCGTGGTTTGGTCGTGGTAGCTGAATGGTGAGTAGGTGCCTTCGGTTCCGACTCGTAGTACTCCGGAGTCCAATGCATCGCGTCCGGTCGACTTCGATCCGCATGCGTTGAGCGTCAACGCCGCCATCATCGTGATCGCAAGCAGGATGATGCCGCGCCGGAGCCGCATCTAGCGGACGGTATTCATACGTTCGGACGGTAAGAAGGGTTCCGATCAGGCAGATCGGGAGTCAGATCGAGAAGTCCTCGCCGTGCCACACGCCTGCTTGCGGAGGCCGGATGACTCTTTCCCCGGCCGGTTTTTCTGATTGAGTCTCCAGTCGGGCGACTCGGGTCAACAAGGAATACAGACTCACGCCAAGTGGGTCGGGTAAATCGGACTCGGTGGCTGTGGATCCGGTGCTGTCGACGATCTGGCCGGGCACGCCCACCACCACAGTCCCAGGAGGTACCGGCTTGATGACCACAGAGTTGGCGCCGATCCGGCTCCCCTCGCCGATTGTGATGGCACCCAGGATCTTTGCGCCCGCACCGATGATCACCCCATTGCCGACTGTCGGGTGGCGTTTCACGGCCTGAAGGTTGGTCCCGCCGAGTGTGACCCCGTGATAGATGGTCACGTCGTCGCCGACTTCGGCGGTTTCACCGATCACAACCCCTGTTGCGTGATCGATGAACACACCGGAGCCCAGTTTGGCGCCGGGATGAATCTCCACCCCGGTCAGCTTGCGGATGATCTCAGCCAGGAATCGCGCAGGCAGCTTGGCGCCGCGTTGCCAGAGCCAGTGCGTCAGCCGGTGGCCCCATACAGCGTGCAACCCGGGGTAGCAGAGAATCACCTCGGCAGTCGTTCGGGCGGCGGGGTCACGATTCATGACACTGCGCACGTCCCGGAGGATTCCGGCGATCATGCTCAGTCGGCGAGACCTGCGAACAGAGCGGTACTCAGATACCGCTCTCCGAAGCTTGGCAGCACCACCACGATTAGCTTGCCCGCATTTTCGGGGCGATGGGCGAGTTGAACGGCGGCCCAGGTTGCGGCGCCGGAGGAGATGCCGACCAGCAGGCCCTCCTCCTTTGCCAGGCGACGGGCCATCTCGAAGGACTCGTCATTGCCGACCTGGATGATCTCGTCGACCAACTCCGTCTCGAGGACGGGCGGGACGAAACCCGCGCCGATGCCCTGAATCGGGTGCGGGCCCTTCTGTCCGCCAGACAGCACCGGTGAGGCCGACGGCTCGACCGCGACGAACTTCACCGACGGCTTGCGCTCCTTGATGACCTCGGCAACGCCGGTGATGGTCCCGCCGGTGCCGACGCCGCCGACGAAGATGTCGATTTTCCCGTCGGTGTCATCCCAGATCTCCTCGGCGGTGGTGGCACGGTGGATCGCCGGGTTGGCCAGGTTCTCGAACTGCTGTGGAATGAAGTACCGCTGGTCTGTTTTGGCCAGCTCCTCGGCCTTGGCGATTGCGCCAGGCATCCCCTCGGGTCCAGGGGTGAGAATCAGCTCGGCACCGAATGCCCGCAACAAGATCCGTCGCTCCATGCTCATCGTCTCGGGCATGACGATGGTGCATCGGTACCCACGCGCCGCGCAGACCATCGCCAAGGCGATGCCGGTGTTACCGCTGGTGGGCTCAAGGATGACGGTGTCCTCGCCGATCAGGCCGGCCTTCTCGGCGGCGTCGATCATGGCCACCCCGATGCGGTCCTTCACGCTGCCGCCGGGGTTGAAGAACTCCAGCTTCGCGACGACGTCCGCGCCGGCTCCATCGGTGACTTTCCGCAACCGGACAAGCGGAGTCTTGCCGGTCAGCTCTGTGATGTCGTTGGCGATCCTGCTCATAGCTCCATTGTCCCTGTAGAGGTCAACCGCCGCAGCCGTGCTGTCCGGCCGCGTCGTGCGCTGATCGGTTCCCGGTCGAAATGCTGCCCTCGGCAATCCGCCGGACCGCGCCCAGGAAGGTGTCGATCTCGTCGAAGGTGTTGTAGAAGGCGAATGACGGCCGCACCGTGGTTTCCAGGCCCATGCGCCGCAGAATCGGCTGCGCGCAGTGGTGCCCGGCCCGTACCGCTATGCCTTCGGCGTTCAGCGCCTTGCCCACTTCGATGGGATCGTGACCGGCGAGCACGAAGGACAACACGCTGGCCTTGTGATCCGCAGTGCCGACGATGCGGACGCCGGGGATGGCGGCCAATCGCGGGGTGGCGTACTCCAGCAGGGCGTGTTCATACGCCGCGATTCGCTCGACTCCGACCTTCTCGACGTATCGCAGTGCCTCGCCGAGGCCGACTGCATCGGCGATGTTCCCGGTACCGGCTTCGAACTTGTTCGGCAGGCCCTGAAAAATCGCCCGCTCGGTGGTCACGTCGGCGATCATGTTGCCTCCGCCTTGCCACGGCGGCGTCTCGGCCAAGGCTTCCTCGGTTCCATAGAGCACGCCGATCCCGGTGGGCCCGAAGATCTTATGTCCGGAGAACACGAAGAAATCGGCCCCGCAGGCCTGCACGTCTATCGGCACATGGGGAACCGACTGTGCCCCGTCGATGAGGACTCGGGCGCCGTAACGGTGACCCAGAGCGACGATGTCGTGTACCGGGTTGACCGTTCCCAACGCGTTCGACAGGTGTGTCGCGGAGACCAACTTCGTCCGCGGGCCGAGGAGGTCTTCGAATCCGTCCATCAGGAGATTCCCCGCGTCATCCACCGGTGCGAATTTCAGGACGGCGCCGGTCTGCGCGGCAATCATCTGCCACGGCACGATATTCGCGTGATGCTCGAGGATGGTGATGACGATTTCGTCGCCAGGCCCCAGATGCTTGGCGCCCCAGGATTTCGCGACCAGGTTGATCGCTTCGGTGGTGCCGCGGACGAAGATGACCTGCTCGGCCTTCGGTGCCCCGATGAACCTGCGGACGGTCTCCCGGGCCTCTTCATAGGCGTCGGTGGCTCGGGCTGCCAGTTCGTGCGCGGCGCGGTGGATGTTGGAGTTCTCGTGGGCGTAGAAGTACGCCAGCCGATCGATCACCGCCTGAGGCTTCTGTGTCGTCGCCGCGTTGTCGAACCAGATCAGCGGGTGGCCGTCGACCTTCTCCCGAAGGATCGGGAAGTCGGCGCGGAGTCGATGAACATCGAAGATCTCGTGCGATTCGGGAAGTTGCGGAACCGGGCTGCCGAAACCGGGAGGAGGGGCGGCGAACGCCGAGGTGAAG
The DNA here is from genome assembly GCA_037141465.1 of Mycobacteriaceae bacterium. GTDB lineage: Bacteria > Actinomycetota > Actinomycetes > Mycobacteriales > Mycobacteriaceae > Mycobacterium. Next base: position 10,115 of record JBAXCK010000072.1, read on the forward strand.
TAGAACCTCGACTCGTCGCCGGTCACCGCGGGTGCGGGCATTCCCGGTGAGTCTGGGGTCGGCAACGCCGGAACCTCGATCGGGAAACCGGGGATTGAGAAAGAGGTGAGCGCCGGCGGTACGGTCGCCGTCCGGGTGGCACCCGCCAGAACGCCGGGCAGTGTCGGCACGATGCCGGCAGGGATGACGAAATCAGGCAGTGCCGATGTCGCGATCGTGGTGTCGGGCATCTCGCCGCGTGGTGCGACCGGAACCGTCTGTGGCGGAGAGACATCCGGTCCCGGGCTCACCGGCTGGGGTACAACGACATCAGTCGACGTCGGCAGTGCGGCAGCCGGGACGCTGACGGGCGCGACACCCAGGGCAGTGGTGCCGTATGAGGTGGCCGCGGTGACGTCGGGCACCGAGCCCCGCGGCGCGACCGGAACACTCTGCGGCGGAGTGTCCCTGCCCAGGCTGCCGAACATCTGCGTGGCGAGCGCCGCCAGTTCGGCCTCGCTGATCGGAAGTTCGTCGCTCACTTGTAGGTGTGGTAGGTGTCGATGGCAGCGCCTTCTAGCACGGCCAGTGCGTCATCGGTGAGCACCGCCAGCGACGAGTACAGCGTCACCAGGTACGAGGCGATCCCGGAGCGGTTGATGCCGGTGAACCGCACCGAGAGACCCGGGGCCTGCTCGCCGGCCAAGCCCGGCTGGTAGAGGCCCACCACACCCTGACGCTCCTCGCCGGTGCGCACCAGGATGAATTTGGTCTTGCCCTTCTCCACCGGCACCTTGTCGCTCGGGATGATCGGGATGCCGCGCCAGGTGATGAACTGCGCGCCGAACAGATTGACGACGACCGGCGGCACGCCGCGGTAGGTGGCCTCGCGGCCGAAGGCGGCCACACCGAGCGGGTGGGTGAGGAAGAACGCCGGGGTCTTCCAGACCTTGGTGATGAGCGCGTCGAGATCGTCGGGTGTGGGTGCGCCGCTGAGAGTCTTGATGGTCTGGCCGGCGGTCACCTGCGACAGCAACCCGTACTCCGGGTTGTTGATCAACTCGGACTCCTGACGTTCCTTGATGGTCTCGACCGTCAGGCGCAACTGCTGGGTGATCTGGTCATGCGGGCTCGAGTAGAGGTCGGATACCCGGGTGTGGACGTCGAGCAGCGTGGAGATGGCGCGCAGCGTCAGCTCCCGCGGGCTGGTCTCGTAGTCGACGTAGGTCTGCGGCAGCGGATCTTCGATGTTCTCCCCGCCGATCTCGGCGTGGATGGCGACGCGGTCCGGGTTGACGACCCGGTTGACCCGGTAGATGCCGGCCTCGACCGGGACCCAGCTCAGCAGGTGCAGCAGGAACCGCGGGGTGATGCTCTCCAGCTGGGGCACCGTCTTGGTGGCATTGGCGAGTTGCCGGGCCGCCAGGGCGCCAAGAGCCTGCGATTCGTTCTGGGCCGACGTCATTTATCCTCCGTATGGTCTGTTTCCCCGTACCCATCATCCTGCTTCAGCCTCGAGAGCGCGAGGTTTGAATCAACCGTGATGTAAATAGGGGTCATTGTGACGACGTCACGTAAGGTAAGGCACATGTCGTCGTCCGCACCGCAGCGCTCTGTCTTCGCGAGCAGCCTTGCCGTGCGTTCCTGTTGTTGTTGATCCGCACCGCGCCGTAGTTTCCTGCGCCCAGACCGCTGCCTTGTCGGCTAGCTGTGTCTGAGCTGTTCAACACCACAGACAAGAGATCACGCAATGCCCTCCCTGACTTTGCCAGTCCCCACCCGGGCCGCGGTCGGCGTCGACCGCCGGATCCTGCCGGCGCCCCTGGTCGACCTGAGCCGGATGACCCACTACCGGGGCGGCACGTACTCGCACACGGTGGACACCATCGTGTTCGCCGACGGCAGCGCCGCCCGCACCGACCTGATCCGGCTCAACCCCAACATCCCGGCATATTCGCTGGACTTCACCGCAGTCGCCCCCACCCGGCCGTCCCGGTACGACGCCGAGAGTTGGGCCGCGGTGCCACATCTGCAGGCCCGCGCCCACGAGTCGGAGGTCGACTGGATCCTGCGGAACTCCTACCCGACGCTGTCGACGGTCGCCCTCAGCGACCGGTTGCGACGGGCCGGATACGCGCTGGGGTCGCGCAATATCGCAGAGCACGAGGCGATCGCGGGCACGCAAGCTGCTATCTGGTATCTCACCAACGGCCTTGAACTCGATGACCGGGCTCTCGACGAGCCGATCCGCATCGCCGAGGAGTCCGGCGCGATCGAGGTCGAATTCGACGACGATGTCCAACTCGGCAGCTACACGGCGAAGGTCTCCACCATGACCGGCGCTGTGCTGCGGCTGCAGAAGTCCGCCGACGGCGAGAATTGGGACGACGTCGCCGCGTCGGCGGTCACCGTGCCCGCCGGCGGAGCACTCGTCGCACGCACTCTCGGCGTGGGCGCCACCCTGTCGCACAACCGCTTCGGCCGCCGCGGAGTCGGCCACCGGCACTACCGCGTGCTGATCGACGGAGAAGCCATCGTCACCGATGTGGCATTCCGCCTCGACGGCGCCGCCCGCTACCGGAACGCCGACGCCGTTGTCTTTCTCTACGACTATCTGCTGGCCGGTGCACGCGCCGCGCGCGAGGCTGCAGTAACGCCGTCGCTGAGTGTCGATGATGCCGACGTTGCCGGCGACGTGGTCGGACCGCTGCGGCTCGAGGTCGCCAGCACGGCGCGGATCACCGCACCGGCGGGAGTCGAGATCATCCACGCGGGACGTTCCGCCGCGTCGGCGCTGGTGTCGGCGGGCGATGAGTTTTCGTTGCGCGTCACGCCGGGGTCGGTCACGGCCACGCTGACCGTCGAGGTGCCCGGCGACGCCGAGGGCTTCGGCGGCCGGGTGCTGACCGGTGTGGTGCGCGACGAGGCCGACGGCCACTACACACCGTTGGCGCTGGCCGTCCCCGTCGCGCTGGTAGTCGAATTCGACGTGCAGTGGGCGGGCTGGACGTCCAGCTAAATCGCCGAATGCAGCGGCGGCGGCGTGCCGTGCACTATCGCGCGGCCGATGTGCTGATACTTCCATCGCACCGGATCGTGCAAGGTGTGGGTGCGGGCGTTGCGCCAGAAATGATCGAGATTGAGATCAGCTGCAGCACTTCGCGTTCCGGAGACCTCGAACAGGGCGCTGGCCACTTCATTGGCGGCTCTGTCGGACAACACCTTGGCGGTCGCCACAGCCAGGGAGGCTTCCGCCGCGCGGTTGGCATCAGGGAACTCCACGACCTCGTCCACGGCGGTTCCGGCGACAGTGAGCGCCGCCTCAGCGGCACGGACGGCCACCGCGAGCTCTCCGAATCGCTGAATCACCAGCGGATCGTCGGCGGCTCGTTCCACACCGGCTTCGAACCACGGCCGACTCTTCTCCCGGACGAAGGTGGCAGCCGCCTCCAGGGCGCCGCGCGCGATTCCGGCGTCGATCGCGGCGTGCATCAACTGGGCGAAGGCGCCGTAGCCGGTGGGTGCGCCGACCGCCGGTGCGCGGGGCACCACCTGTGCGGGTTCGACGAGCACTCCGTCGAAATGAATCGTCCCGCTACCGGTGGTGCGCTGCCCTAGTGCGTCCCAGTCGTCGGCAATCCGCACTCCGGCCGTCCCGGCGTGCAGGAGGGCGACGTACTGGCCGTCCGGCAGCCCGGTGACGCCGTCGGGATCGTCGAGTCGGGTGAGCACAGCGAGGATGTCGGCGAACAGCGACCCGGTGCAGTAGTACTTGGTGCCGTCGATGCGCAGACGGCCGTCCACCGGGCGCAGCGTGGTCGTGATATCGGCCGCTGTCGGGCCGTTGCGTTCGGCCTGCGCGTTGGCGATCCGCGCCCCGCGCACCAGTTCACCGGAGTAGTGACGCAGCTGTTCGGCGGAGCCTGCTAGCCGCAACAGGTTGACGTAGACGAAGTGGCTGTGCGGTATCTGCGCGATGTTCGGGTCGCCGGTGGCCAGGATCCGGATCACCTCGGCGACCACGCTGGGCGGCAGATCTGCGCCGCCGTACTCGCGGGGAACGGTGATGGCGAGGAGGCCGCTGGCGGAGAGTCGCTCCACCTCACGACGGGGGAGTTCGCGGGCGCTGTCGCGGCCGGCGGCGCCGACGGCGAATTCCGCTGCCAGTGTCTCCGCGGTGGACATCGCCGCATCGGCGGTCAACACCGGACAGTGCGCGGCCATCAGGCCGCGACCCCCTTTGCGCGAAGGAGTGGCAAGACACCCTCCGCGAACCAGTACGCCTCCTCGAGATGCGGATAACCGGACAGGATGAATTCGTCGAACCCGCTTGAGTGGTACTCGATGATCAGGTTCGCCACCTCCTCGTGGCTGCCGACAAGCGCCGTCCCCGCGCCACCACGCACCAGACCGACGCCGGCCCAGAGGTTCGGGTAGATCTCCAGTTGATCCAGCCGACCACCGTGCAGCGCGGTCATCCGCCGTTGTCCTTCGGACTCGGATTTGGCGTTGAGGCGGGTGGCCGCTTCGACGTCTGCGGGGTCGAGCTCGCTCAGCAGTTTTTCCGCCACCGTCCAGGCCTCGGCGGAGGTGTCCCGGCTGATGGTGTGCAGACGGATGCCGTAGCGCAGGGTGCGGCCGTATTGCTCGGCCAGTGTGCGGACCTTGTCGATCTTGGCCGCCGCGGCCTGCGGTGGCTCACCCCAGGTGAGGTAGGAGTCCATGTATTGCGCGGCAATGGGGAGCGCGGCCGGCGACGATCCGCCGAAGTACAGCTGCGGCAGCGGGTCCGGCGGCTCGGACACCCGCCCATCCCGGATGCGGTAGTGCTCGCCGTCGAAATCGACGGAGTCGCGGGTCCAGATGTCCTTGACGATCTTGATGAACTCGCCGGTTCGGGCATAGCGTTGATCGTGATCCAGCCAGTCACCGAATCGCTGCTGTTCGGCATCCTCGCCGCCGCTGACCACATTGAGCAACAATCTGCCCTCGGAGAAGCGCTGAAGGGTCGCGGCCTGCTGTGCGGCCAGTGTGGGAGGGACAAGGCCCGGCCGGAAGGCCACCAGGAATTTCAGCCGCTCGGTCTCGGCGAGCAAGGCCGCGGCGGACAGCCATGCGTCCTCGCAGAACGTTCCGGTCGGTGTGAGCACCCCCTCGAAGCCGAGACGGTCCGCGGCGCGGGCCACCTCGGCCAGATAGCGACGGCTCGGCGAGCGGTAGCCGTGGGGGATCGACTGGTGCGTCGCGGTGTGGGAGAGGCCCACGATGGAACGGCTGTCGCCATTGGTCGGGAGGAACCAGAAGAACTTCGCGGTCATGGGACTCCTTCTCAGGCCGCGGCGGTTTTGATGGCGTGACTGACGACTTGACGCAGCTTCTGATACTCCGAGGTGAGTCTCAACTCGTCGGAGTCGATGTCAGTTCGCGGCAGATCGACGGGGAGATCGAGCGCCACGCGCCCGGGGCGTGCTGTCAACACCACGATGCGGCTGCCGAGGAACACTGCCTCGTCGGCGCTGTGCGTCACGAACACCGTGGTGCGTCCGGACTCGGCGCTCACGGCGCGGACGTCCTCCTGGAGACGCTCGCGAGTGAGCGCGTCCAGCGCGGCGAACGGTTCATCAAGCAGCAGAAGGGAATTCCCGCTGCCTTCGGACGCCAGCGCACGGGCGATCGCGACACGTTGCTGCTGGCCACCGCTGATCTCCCAGATACGGCGGTGGGCCAATCCGTCGAGGCCGACCCGGTGCAACAGTTCGTCGCGCCGCCCCACCCGGTCCTCCCGGGGCACACGGGCGTACTTCAACGCGAGTTCCACATTGCCGCCGACGCTGCGCCACGGGAACAGC
>JBAXCK010000073.1:0-15695 GCA_037141465.1 Mycobacteriaceae bacterium
TCCGGGTTGGTCACCCCGGTCCATTCGCCGAACAACGAGCGCGCCAGGAACGTCCGCTGGACGTCGATCGGTTCTCTAGCCATCTCATCACCCCCTGCACCCTGATGTTATCGCTGGCCACTGACATTTTCGGGCTCTCAGAACCGCCCTGGTGTGGGTGTAGTGTCACAAGAGCCTGCGGTATCCGGCCTCCGGCTCGAGCCGAAGGATTCGATGAACACCTCTCGGCGGATCGCCAGCCCGGTCCGGGTCTCCCTTGCCACCTCTCTGGGAAACGACGTCGACGGTGCATGGTGGATGCGCAGTGCCTCCATGGCCCGCGAGTTACCCGACCTTGTGCAGGCGTTGCAGCCGGCGCTGGGAGCCGTCGTCGACATCGACGTCAACTGGTCCGCCAAGTCCACCGCGCCCGTGCTGAGCACCATGTCGGTGGAGATGGCCGCCAAGGTTCACGGCAATGCCGCACGCCATCGTCTGATGGTGGTGACCGGCAGTACGGCGGTGGCGAACATCCTGCTGGTGCCGTCCACCACGCCGGCTCCGCTGGCGCTGATGGTGCTGCGTTACGCCGCGAAGCTTCCGATCGCGGCTGTCGACCATCGGACGCCGGAATACGAGGCGGCACAACGGGTTGTCCGTGCCGCCAGGGTCGAGAGCGTGCGGTGGTCTGCGGCCCGCTAGCGGGCTGAGGATCCCGCCGAACCCGACGCCCGGCGACGCTTGTCCGGCCGTGGCCGGCGCTGCTGCTGCTGCCGCTGTTGTGCGGGTGCCTGCGCGACTGCGGCCGACGGCGCGATGCGCGGAGCCACCGTGCCCACCAGTTGCAGCACCGGACCGGAGTCGGCGGCCACCTGCTGGGCGGCCACGGTGATGCCCGCCTTGCGCAGCACCGCCTGGGTGTCCTTGCGTTGCTCGGGCAGCACCACCGTCACCACGTCACCGGACTGACCGGCTCGCGCGGTGCGGCCCGAACGGTGCAGATACGCCTTGTGCTCGGCGGGCGGGTCGCAGTGGACGACGAGTTCGACGTCGTCGACGTGCACGCCGCGGGCCGCGATGTCGGTGGCCACCAGCACGCGCGCGGTGCCGGCGGTGAACGCCGCCAGGTTGCGGTCACGGGCGGGTTGGGAGAGGTTTCCGTGCAGATCCACCGAAGGGATGCCCGCGGCGGTGAGTTGTTTTGCCAGCTTGCGCGCCTGATGCTTGGTGCGGGAGAACAGGATTCGCCGTCCCGAGCCGGAGGCCAGGGTGTGCACCAGCTGTCGCTTGGCTTCGGCGTCGCGGACGTGGAACACGTGGTGGGTCATCGCCGGCACCGGCGATTCCTGCGGATCGACCGCATGGGCGATCTCGTCGCGCAGGAACTTGCGGACCAGGATGTCGACGCCGTTGTCCAGGGTCGCCGAGAACAGCAGTCGCTGGCCGCCGCGAGGTGTGGCGGCCAGGATGCGCGTCACGCTCGGCAGGAAGCCCAGATCGGCCATGTGGTCGGCCTCGTCGATCACGGTGATCGCCACCGCGTCGAGGCTGACGCGGCGCTGGCGCATCAGGTCCTCCAGTCGGCCCGGGCACGCCACGACGATGTCGGCGCCGGACTTCAGCGCGGTGATCTGCCGGGCTGCGGGAACCCCGCCGAAGATGGTCACGACCCGCAGGCCGTAGGCGGCCGCCAGCGGTGTGAGGGTCGCGGTGATCTGGGTGGCCAGCTCGCGGGTCGGGGCGAGCACCAGGCCGGCCGGGCTCGCGGGGCGGCGGGTGCCGCCGGCCAGCCGGCTGACCAGCGGGATGGCGAACGCCAGCGTCTTGCCGCTGCCGGTCTTGCCGCGGCCCAGCACGTCGCGTCCGGCGAGGGTGTCGGGCAGGGTCTGGGTCTGGATCGGGAAGGGATGGTTCAGGCCGGCGTCGGCGAGCACCCGCACCAGGGGAGCGGGTACGCCGAGGTCGGCGAAGGTGGTTTCAGAAGTCATGATCAGGCGCCTTTCCAGGCATGGTTGCGCTGCTGAGCGCAGTTGAGGAGATTGCCGGTCGGCAATATCGGGGCCGCCGCGAGGGCACGATCATCCCGAGAGAGTGAAAGAGTTCCACGACGTGCTGGCGAACATCTTGGGCCAGCGTTGATCTGAGTCTATCAGGGAAACCTCGCCGTCTTTGCCACCAGCGCAATCGAGCACTCGATGCGGCGGTCCGCGACGATATCGCTATGATTTTCAGCGTCGTCGGTCCTCCGGTGGTTCGCCACCCGAAAGCCCTCGTACAGACACAACCAGCGCTGGAGAAACTAGGTGAGCTTCCCTCGTCGTGCCCGCACCGCGAGCGTCGTCTTCGTGGCGTTGCTGGCCGGCGTACTGGTGAGTGATGTGGCGGGCTTCCCGGGCTGCCAGGGCTCCTGTAAGACGGCCACCGCCACCGCCGCCGAGCAGTTGCCTCCGGGACCGCCGAAGCCGCCGCTGATCGGGGTGTCGCCGTACAACGGCGCCGAGGAGATCAACCCGGTCACCCCGGTCAACGCGACGGTGGTCGACGGCAAGATCACCAACGTCTCGCTGGTCGACGATTGGGGCAACGCCGTCAACGGGCAGATCGCGCCGGACGGCAAGACCTGGGCGCCCACCGAGCGGCTGAACTTCGCCCGCACCTACACCATGCGGGTCTCTAGCAAGGGCAACAGCGGCGTCGTGCTGAACCGCACCAGCACCTTCTCCACCCTGGCGCCCAACAACTACGTGCACCCCTATCTCGAGGTCCAGGGCGGCTTCGCGATCAACGAGAATCAGCGCTACGGGGTCGGCACCATCGTGATCGCCCACTTCGACGAGCCGATCGCCGACAAGGCGCTCGCCGAGAGGAACATGACCGTCACCACCGACCCGCCGGTGCAGGGTTCCTGGTACTGGGTCAGCGACGCCGTGGCGCACTGGCGGCCGCAGAACTACTACACGCCGGGCACCCGCGTCACCGCGTCGATCAACATGTTCGGACTCAAACTCGGCGAGGGTCTCTACGGCCAGGCCGACGCCACCAACACCTTCGTCATCGGCGACTCGCACATCGCCGTCGCCAACGACATCACCAAGCAGGTGAGCGTGTTCGACAACGGCGCCCTGGTGCGCACCATGCCGACGTCGATGGGCCGTGGCGGCACCGCCATGGTCGCCGGCAAGACGTTCTCCTGGTGGACCCCGCCGGGGGTCTACGTCGTCCTGGACAAGGGCGAGGTCGTCACCATGGACTCGGCCACCTACGGTCTGCCGAACGACTCGGCCTTCGGATACAAGCGCAAGATCGGCTACGCCACCCGGATCAGCCTCGACGGCATCTACCTGCACCAGCTCGACGACACCGTCTGGGCGCAGGGCAACACCAACCTCTCGCACGGCTGCCTGAACCTCAGCGGCGAGAACGCCCGGTGGTACTTCAACTTCTCCCAGCCCGGCGACGTGGTCGAGGTGCGCTACACCGGCGGTCCACCGCTGACCATCGGACAGGGCGGCGACTGGACCGTTCCATGGGCCGAATGGCTCAAGGGAAGCGCTCTGACACCCGGTCCCATCCCGGTGCCGCCGCCGTCGCAGTCGGTGACGCCGGCTCCCGGCCCGTAGCGCCTGTCAGCGGGAATCAAACGCCCCGCCCGCGTGCTGTTGTCGGTGGGGGTAATCATGAACACCGATTGGGATTTTCCGACACTGGCGTATCTGTGGGAGTACCGCAACGGCGCAATCATGGCCGGCGCGGAGAAACTCGACGCACTGGGGGAGCAAGAGCGACAACGCTCGCTGGAGGAGCTCACCCAGCGGACGGCATCGGTGGTCCGCGCGTTGGACGACGGATGGCTGGTGGCCACATCGACTTACATGGTCGACGACATCTACCGGTCGTTCTTCGGCCTCACCTTCTTCTCGGAAGGGGTGCTGGACTACCTTCACGCCACGGCCGGTGAGGTGGTGCGCGAACTGCACGAGCGCGGTTTCGTCCTGCATTACGTGGTCGACGCCACGCAGGGGGAGGCGAACCTGGAGAACATGCTGGAGTATCTGCCCGTCATGTTCCAGGCCTCCGGGCTCGCGGTCGTCGGCCCGCAACTGGCGGCCCGCGCGCTCGCGCGCATCGACGAGGGTGATGCGCCGGTCAGCATGGCCGCGATGCAGGCCTGCCGCGAGGAGGGCCACATGATCGCCGACCAGGTGATCACCGAGTGGCACGCCGAGCGCAAGTCATCGGCGTATCTCAACCTCGACCTCGATGACGACACTCCGGCGCTGTCGATGGACACGGCGGTAGCGGTGGCGGGGCAGCCGGGGACCATTGTTGTGTTCCGCGATCTTTCGCCGGCTGACGGCATGCCGGCGAAAGCCGCCCCACCGCCGGAGGTCGCAATGCCCTCCGGTGTCCCCGGGCGGTAGCTCAAGCCGTCCAGCTGCGCATCCCGTCGCGGATGACGGCCGTGGCGACGGTGTCGTCCTCGTTGTAGGAGAGCAGCCACTGCTTGGCGGCGGCGACCTCGTCGGGGTCGGTGCTGGTGTGCACGGTGGCGAGGTAGAGCTGGGAGATTCCGCCGCCGGGATCCTCCACACGCCAGCTGAACCCGAAGTACGGCGCCACGGTCTTCAGGCTCGCGCCGTGGGCGGAGAAGAAGTTCGCCTTGAAGAACCGGTGCAGATCGACGAAGACCCCGCGTTTCGGGTCGATGAGGTCGCCGACTTCCGCGAGGCCGAGGATGCTTCTGAGCTTTTTGATCTCGTAATCGGTCCAGTGGAACACCGCGACCGTCCGGCCGGCGGCGTCCGCATCCTCGACGACGCCCCGCAGCCAGGTGACGAACCGGTGTGCCAACTCGTGTTCGGCGGGTGAGTCCAGCGGCTCCCAGGTCAGGAAGTCCTCCAGGTAGCGCGCAGTCGAGTCGTCGGTCCCGCTGCGCACCCGCACACCCCACATGTAGACCCGCCCTGCCGGATCGCTCTCGACGTCGAAGTCGATCTCGACGTCGGCGGTGGGTACCTGAAGCGGTGTGTCGCCGGAGCGGATGATCTCGGTGCCGGACGTGATCCGCTGCGCCCGCATCACCACGCCGGCCAGGCGGCTGCGCGCCTCCTCGCGGCTGTGGTTGGTGACCTCGGTGTAGTAGTCGTCGAAGAACTCAGGATCCTGCGGGTCGATGGCGGCGAGTTCCGCGGTGGCCTCCACACCCATCCGGTGCAACGACAGCCACTCACGCACGTCGAGACGGCCGATGATGATCCTCGCCGACGCGTCGTCCGGACCCATCTGCTCGGCGCACCACTGCTGGTAGCGGCACCCGCCGCACTCCTTCTGACCGATCGGGCGCACCATCGGAGCCGGATCGCCGTCGGCGCCGGTGATGCGCTGCGCGTTCTCGGCGACGCGGACGCGGAAATCGTGTTCGTGGTCATAGCGCTCCAGCAGTGACCGCTTCTTCTTGCCCGCGCTGCGCGAGAACGTCTCATAGAGCGGTTCGTCCAACGCATGCCAGGTGAAAAGCAGCTCCGGTTCGCCGCCGGGATCCACTGCGATGCGGTCGGTTCCGAGGATCGCGCCGACGAGCGGTCCGGCATGATGGCCGCAGGCTTGCAGCATCCGCGTGTAGTGCGCAAGTTGCACGCCATCTCGGAACCGCTTCTTGTGCTCGCAGGACCAGCCCTGCAACTCGACGCGCTCAGCCGGGCTTTCCAGTCGCGACACCGTCGCGGTGGTGCGGGTGGCCGCCTTGAGCGTCTTGTGGCCCTTGACGTCGGCCGGCAGATACCCGCCGGGGAACCGCAGCAGGATGTCGGGTTTTCCGGTGCGCCCGCCGTCGGGGTCATCGGGCAGCCAGCCGCCCAGGATCATCGGCGCGCCGGCGTCCATCGCGGCCAGTGTCGCGGCGATCGCCTCGGATCTGCGCGCCGACGCCGAGATCACCGCGGCGTCGGGATGCAGACCAGCCAGCACGGTGAAAACCTCGGACTCGAACACCCGGCCGGCCTCCTGGCGCGCCGCGACCTCCGGACTCGGTTCCCACGCGATCTTGGGAATCAGACGGTCGAAGTCGTTGTGCACCACGACGGGGCAGTGCCAGGCGGCATGAGCGCCGAGCAGCACCGGTTCGTCGCCCACAGACCCATTCTGTCGCCTACCCGTAGATTTACGGCGTGGAAATCCTGCGCACACCCGACGCCCGATTCGCCGGCCTCGAGGGCTACCCGTTTGAGCCGCACTACCTCGACGTCACGGCCCCGGGGGTTGCGCCGTTGCGCATGCACTACGTCGACGAGGGCCCCCGTGACGGGGCGCCGGTGCTGCTGCTGCACGGCGAACCCACCTGGAGCTACCTGTACCGCTCCATGATCGAACCGCTGACCGCGGCCGGGCGCCGCGTGCTGGCACCGGACCTGATCGGCTTCGGGCGCTCGGACAAGCCCGCGGCGATCGGCGACTACACCTACCAGCGCCACGTCGAGTGGATCACCTCATGGCTGAACCAACTCGACCTGCGCGGGGTCACCGCCGTCGTTCAGGACTGGGGGTCGCTGATCGGCTTGCGCGTCGCCGCGGAGAACCCCGACCGGTTCTCCCATCTGTTCATCGCCAACGGTTTCCTGTCCACCGCGGACCGGCCGGCTCCGCCCGCCTTCCGGCTGTGGCGCGCGTTCGCCCGGTACACGCCGGTGTTCTCAGCCGGCTGGCTGGTGGACCGGGCGACCGTCAAGCCGGTGCCCGCGGCGGTCCGCGCCGGTTACGACGCACCGTTTCCCGGTAAGCGCTATCAGGCCGGCGCCCGCGCCTTCCCCCAACTGGTGCCGACGTCGCCGGATGATCCGGCGGTCCCGGCCTGCCGGGCGGCATGGGAGGTGTTGGGCCGCTGGGAGAAACCGGTTCTGTGCGTGTTCGGCAAGAACGATCCCATCCTCGGCAAGGCCGATCAGCCGCTGATCGCCCACATTCCGGGTGCGGCCGGCCAGCCGCACGCCCGAATCACCGCCGGGCACTTCATTCAGGAGGACGCCGGTCCCGAGCTCGCCCGACGGCTGCTGGCGTGGCAGGCCGCCGGTTAGGGCCAGGTCTCCGGCAGGCTGTGCCCACCGTCGGCGACGAGGACGGCGCCGGTGACGAACGACGCCGACTCGTCGCAGAGGAACGTGACGCACGACGCGATCTCGGCCGGTGTGCCGCTGCGCCCGATCGGCCCCGCTGACGCCGCAGCGGCTTCGAACTCCAGTTGTGAACCCGTCGCGATGTAGCCCGGTGCGACGACGTTGACGGTCACCCCGTTGCCGGCCACCTCCAGTGCCAGGGCGCGGGACAGACCGACGAGTCCGGCTTTGGCGGCGGTGTAGGTCGACTGGCCGGGCATCGCGTTGACCGTGCCGGTGGTGGAACCGACGGACACGATCCGTCCGTAGTTGGCCGCGCACATCACCGGAACCGCCGCCCGGCACATCAGGAACGCGGTGGTGAGATTGCGGGCCAGTGCGGCGTCCCAGTCGGCCAGGGATAGATCGGCGACTCGCGCGTCGGCGTCCCAACCGGTGGCCACCGATGTCATGCCCGCGTTGTTGACCAGGATGTCGAGCCGTCCCCACCGACCGGTGGCCGCAGCGACAAAATCACCGGCCGCGCCGTCGACGGTCAGGTCGGCCACCACGCCTAGTGCGCCGTCGCCGAGTGCCGCGGCGCGCTCATGGACACGTTCCGAGGTGGCGCCCAGCACCACGCGTGCACCCTCGTCGACCAGATTCCTGGCGACGGCGAAGCCGATCCCGTCCGGCGCCCCCGCGCCGGTGACGATGGCGACCCGATCGGCGAAGCGCCCCAAGCGATTACAGCCCAAGCTCTTTGGGGAGGTTGTCGATGCCGGCGCGGATCGCGTCGAGGGTCTCCTGCCGCGCCCGCATCTTGCAGGCGTGGTGCGCCTTGGCGTGCAGGGTGGTCGCGAACTCCGTCGCCGCCTCGCGGGCGCGCTCCAACACCATCTCCGGCATGGCGATCTCGTCGATCCAGCCGCCGGCCAGCGCGGTCTCGCCGAAGAACACCTTGGCCAAGCCGACGGCCTGCTGATAGGCCGACCGGGTGAGCCGCAGCTTCATCACCTCCAGCGCCGGATAGGGGAGCACCATCCCGATCGCGACCTCATTGGCCTGGAAGGTGTAGGTGGGTCCGGCGATCCGGTGATCGGTGCTGGCGGCCAGGAACGACCCCATGGCGATGGCAGGTCCGGTGCAGGCGGCCACCACCGGCTTGGGGAACGACAGCAGCCGGTGCGACAGTTCGAATCCGCCCGACAACATGGCAAGGGCGGCCTGCGGGTCGCCGGAGCGGAACACCTTCAGGTCGAACCCGCCGCTGAAGACCCGGTCGTTGCCGGCGATCACCACCGCGCCGGCGTCCTCGGCCTCGGCCCGGTCCAGAGCGGTATTGATCTCGGCCAGCATGTCCGGCCCGAGGGCGTTGACCTTGCCGTCGTCCAGGGTGATCACGGCCACCTGGTCGTCGCGGCGGTAGCTGAGGCGCTCGGTCACGGAATCTTCTCCTCGGTCGGGGTCCGGCGATGACGTTACCTGCGCGGATCGGAAACGTTACCGCCGCCGGGATACCCTTCTACCTCTATGCATGCTTCAGCAGGCATCGGCCGCGTCGGTGGACTCGCCGTAGCACTGGGGGTCGGGGCGGTCGTCGTCATCGGCGGCTGTGCTGTCGCCGGAGCCACCTCCGGGGAGGACGCAACCTCCACGGCCACAGCGCCCGGTGCCGGTCCGGCGGTGCGCAGCCACGCGAGGCCGCCTGCGGTCCGCAGTCCCCGCCCCGCGTCCGTGGCAACCGTCGCCGGCCGCGCGGTAGCGGCGGCCTCGACAGCGCCGACGCCTACCTCGCCCGTCCAGGTCATCGGTGACCAGGCGGTGCTCTCCGCGGCGAACGTGATCGCCCGGTCCCAGCCCCTCGCGCCCGCCGCGGCGGTGAGCACCGCCGCGACCGCATCCCGACGTGCGGCGGCGTCGGCCGACACCAATCCGATCGCCACCCTGCTGTTCAACCAGACGCCGACGATGACGCCTGCCGCCGATGCCCCACTGGGCCGCGTGGTCACCGGACAACTCAACGGCGTCGACCCCGACAGCGCTCCGCTGAGCTACACCGTCGTGACGCCCCCGGCCAGTGGCAGCGTGTCCATCGATGCGAACGGCAACTACACCTACACGCCCTATTCCACGACGGCCAGGATCGCCTACACCGACAACTTCACGGTCAGTGTGAGCGACGCCGACACCGGCTTCCACATCCACGGCCTGCTGGGTCTGATCAACATGCTGACGTTCGGACTGCTCGGTGACAGCGGCCACACCACTCGGCGCACCGTGTCGGTCTCCGTGCCAGGGGGCAACGTCGCACCGACCGCCACGCTCGTGCTCAGGGATCCCGATCCGGTGACCGGTCTGGTGGCGGGGGCGATCATCGGCTCCGATGCGGATGCGGACCCGTTGACCTACGCCGCCTCCGTTGCGTCGAACGGATCGGTGAGCGTCAACCCCGACGGCACCTTCACATATGCGCCCACCCCGCAGGCGCGCCATGACTCGTTCTTCAACCTGGGACCCGCCGGTGACGCCTTCGTCATCGACGTCAACGACGGGTACGGCGGGGTCGCCACGGTCCCGGTGTCGGTGGGCATCGCCCCGGCCGGTGTGACCTTCACGTTCCTCAGCTACGACAGCGGATGGACCATCGACGCCCAAGGCGCGATGAACTTGGCCGCACGCTCACTGGCGTCCTATTTCGTCGTGAACGCGCCGATGACGATCACCCTCGACGCCATCACCGACGATTCCGACCCCAACAACCTCGCGCACGCCTCCGCGGAATTCGCCAATGGCCCCAACGGTTTCTTCTACACGGTGCCGCAGTCCAAAGTGATCACCGGCAATGACGCCAACGGTCCGACGGCAGACGCGCTCGTTTCGTTCAACTGGTCGCAGCCCTGGTACCTCGGTGACCCCTCGGTTCCCGGCATCGACTCGGTGCCGTCTGGTCAGTACGACTTCAAGGCTGTCGCCATCCACGAGTTGCTGCACGCGGTGGGCTTCCTCAGCGGTGCGCAGACCCCACTGAGCGCCGATCGCTCATGGACGGTGTACGACAGCTTCCTGGTGGATGCAAGCAACAATGCGGTGATCAATCCGGGCACCAAGGCCGTTAACGCCGGAAAGATTCCATTGTTCACCGATCCCGCTGCAAACGGCGGTCTTTATTTCAAGGGCTCCAACGCCGGCAAGGTGAGGCTGTACACGCCGAATACCTGGAAGCAGGGAAGCTCGGTGTCGCACGTCAACGAGCTCGCGGGCTACGTGATGAACCCCTCGTCGGGCACCGGCAACGGCACGCGGCAACTCAACCCCGTCGAGGCCGGAATCCTCAAGGACATCGGCTACCAGATCTCCACCTCGCCGTGGGTGCCCGCGTTCGTGCTGGTGTTCTTCCGCCTGCGCCGTCGCCGGCGCTAGCCGCCCATCAGCATGCGCCACTGGTCCAGGTTGGACGCCCGGTAGACGTAGTTGGACCGCTTGACTTCTTCCAGCGGCGCGCTGGGTTCGGTGGAGTACCAGTGACCGGGGAACACCGTCGGGTCGCCCTTGAGCGCGGCGAGTTGCTGCAGGCTGCGGAACATCTCGTCGACGTCGCCACCGGGAAAGTCGGTGCGCCCGCACCCGTCGAGGAACAGGGTGTCGCCGGCCACCAGCCGGCCGTCGAGCAGGAAGCACTGGCTGCCGGGGGTGTGGCCGGGGGTGTGCAGCAACTCGATGCCGATATCGCCGACGTTCACCGTGTCGCCGTGCTCATGAGGGGTCAGTTCACTGGCCGCGATCCCGGTCACGCCGGAAACCCACTGCGCCTCGTTCTTGTTGACGTGCACCGGCACACTGACCCGCTCGAGCAACTCGGCCAGGCCCTTGAGTTCGAAGCCCATCATCGACCCGCCGATGTGGTCGGGGTGGTGGTGGGTGACCAGTACGCCCGACAGCGTCATTCCGTCGGCCTCGAGGACGTCGAGCAGGTCCCCGGCGGCGTAGGCGGGGTCGACCATCACCGCCTGACCGGTCTGCCGGTCGCCGATGAGATAGGCGAAGTTGCGCATCTGCTGCGCGATGACGTCCGCGGGGGCGAAATCCCGCCCGGAGAGCAGCTGACGGAAGTAGAGGCGGTCGTCCGAGGCCATGGGGCCACAGTAAGCCCCGCTAGGCCGACGTCGGGCTGGCGTGGGTGTTTGCCACCACAATGATGTGCTGGCATCATTGCCCCAGCGTTGAAACCCGAGCCAGGAGGCACCATGACCGTCTCAGTCCGTTCGCTGATCACCCCCGGCGTGGCTGTGGCTACCGCCGGTGTCGTCGCACTGGCGCCGGCCGTGGTGGCCCCGGCCGCTCTCACCTCCGCAGCCCCGACGGTCCCCGTGCCCACCGTGCACATCGACTCCATCGCACTGGCCGGTATCGGCCGCGATATCTATAACTCGATCACGCCGTCGGTCCAGTACGGGGTCTCGCTGGCGCAGTACTCCGTCAGCTTCATCCCCTACATCGGACCGCCGATCGCCGATCAGATCGGCATCAACTACTTCAACCTCATCCAGCCGCTGATCGCCAACACCGTCTACGTGCTGTCCGACATCTTCGCCGATCCGTTCAACCTCCCGGGCTGGATCAACTCGTATCTGATCAACCAGGCCTACGTCGGCCTCAGCTACGTCAACGCACAGGCACAGTTCTTCGGCGCACCGCCGTTCCCGCCGTTCCCCTTCCCGCCGGCCCCGCCGCTGGCGAGCACGCGCGGCGCGGCCCCCTCGGCATCGAGCGCATCCAGCCGGACCGCGCGTCAAGCGGCGGCTGCGGCGGCGGTCGTCGCCGACGATCCCGCACCGGTGGAGGCGGCCACGCCCGCCGTCGACGCCCAGGCGCCGGTGGTCTCGCCGAGCCGTTCCGGTGTCACCCGCGCCGCCCGCGCGGCGGCGTCGGCTCCCCGCCGAGACGCCGCCGCCGTCCCGGGCGCTGCGGCGCGCAGCGCGGCAAGCGTCGCCCGCAGCGGTGAGGGCCGCCAGGGCGCCCGCACCGCCGCGGCGCGCCCGGCGGCCTCCGTCGGCTGACGGTGCGGGGAGAGCTGGTGAGCGTCTCGGTTCGTCCCTGGGCGATGTCGGCGGCCGTCATGGCAGGCGCCGGAGTGTTGGCGCTGGGACCCGCTTCGACTGTGCCGTCGGCTCCGGTCAGCGTCCCCGTCGTCCACGTCGAGGACATCACGCTCGCCGGGGTGGGGCAGGACATCTACAACGCCGTCACGCCCGCCGTGCAGTACGTCGTCGGCGGCGGCAGCTACCTGATCAACGTCATCCCGATCATCGGCGCCCCGATCGCCGCCCAGGTCAACATCAACTACTTCCAGCTCATCCAGCCTGTGGTCGCCGCCACGGTCAACTACCTGGCCGGTGTGGTCCAGGATCCGGTGAACGTCATCCCGACCACCCAGGCCTACGGAGTGACGCTCTACGACATCGGCTACAACTACGTCTCCGCGCAACTGCGCTTCCTCGGCCTGCAGCCACCCGCGCCGCTGCCGCCGATCGCGGCAAGCGTCAGGGCGCCCCGCGCGACCGCGGCCGCAGCGAGGAGTTCAGCCAAGCCCGGCGACAGCGAGGCCGCCACGGCCGGCCCGGTCCGAGCACTCGCCGGCGCGTCGCGCGGGCAGTCCCGAAGCACCCCCGGAGCAGCCCGTTCAGTGGCCCGAGCCGCCGCCGCGACGGCCGGCAAGCGGTTTGGATAGCCAGATCAGCAGGTTGTAGTCTTCTTGAGGCCCGCGGTGCGGGTCAGGCCCCCTTAGCTCAGTCGGTAGAGCGTTTCCATGGTAAGGAAAAGGTCAACGGTTCGATTCCGTTAGGGGGCTCGGTGTACGCCGTTCCCCAGCGGCGGCGCCGGCATGGCGGTGTAGCTCAGCTGGTTAGAGCGCACGACTCATAATCGTGAGGTCGGGGGATCGAGTCCCCCCACCGCTACGCAGACGAAGCAGGCATAACTAGCAGCAGTAGTGAAAGAGAGAAACCGACGTGGCCTCCAGTACAGATGTGCGGCCCAAGATCACCTTGGCGTGCGAGGTGTGCAAGAACCGCAACTACATCACCAAGAAGAATCGCCGAAACGATCCCGACCGGCTCGAGCTGAAGAAGTTCTGCCCGAATTGCGGCAAGCACCAGGCTCACAAAGAGTCTCGCTGACGCAATCGTGGCTCTGTCGGCAAAACTGGTCGGGACCCATTACCGCTATCCCGACTATTACCTCGTCGAGCGCGAAAAAGTACGTGAGTTCGCCCGCGCTGTGCAAAACAACGACGCGGCCTTCTTCGACGACGATGTCGCCGCCGATCTCGGCTACAAGGGGGTGCCGGCGCCGTTGACATTCCTGTCGCGGTTCAGCTACACCGCCCAGCGGGCGATGTTCGAATCGGCGAACATCGGGATCGCCGATCAGAAGATCGTCCAGGTCGATCAGGTGGTGAAGTGCCTCAAGCCGGTCACCGCCGGGGACAAGCTGTACTGCGAGGTCTTCGTGGACGAGGTCCGCCAGGCCCATGGAACTGACATCATTGTCAACAAAGTCGTGTTCACCGATGAAGACGGCCAGATAGTGCAGGAGACCTACACGACGCTCGCCGGGCGAAGTGAGGAAGACGGAGAGAGTGGCTTCAACGATGGCGTTGCGTGAGTTCAGTTCGGTCAAGGTCGGGGACGAGTTGCCGGAGCGGGTCATCACCCTGACCCGCGCAGATCTGGTCAACTACGCCGGGGTCTCCGGTGACCTCAACCCCATCCACTGGGACGACGAGATCGCCAAGCAGGTCGGTCTGGACACCGCGATCGCCCACGGCATGCTGACCATGGGCCTCGGCGGGGGCTACGTCACCGAGTGGGTCGGTGACCCGGGCGCGGTCACCGAGTTCAACGTGCGCTTCACCTCCATCGTCCCGGTGCCCAATGACGGCGTCGGCGCCGAGATCGTCTTCAACGGCCGGATCAAGGCCGTCGACCCGGATGCGAAGATGGCGACCATCGCTTTGACCGCGACCCACGGCGGGAAGAAGATCTTCGGTCGCGCCATCGCCGTCACGAAGTTGGCCTGATGGCGCTCAAGACCGATATCCGGGGCATGATCTGGGAGTACCCGGAGCCTTTCGCGGTGGGCCGCGAACAGATCCGCCAGTACGCCAAATCCATCAAGGCCTCCGACCCGGCCAGTTTCGACGAGGAGGCCGCGCGGGAACTGGGCTACGACGGCCTGGTGGCCCCGCTGACCTTCATCTCGATCCTGGCCATCATGACCCAGCGGCACTTCTTCCAGCACGTCGACCTCGGCTTGGAGACCCTGCAGATCGTCCAGGTGGATCAGCAGTTCAAGTTCCACCGGCCGATCAAGGAGGGCGACGTGGTGCGCGCCGCGCTGTACATCGACTCGGTGGTCGAACGGTTCGGTGCCGATATCGTGACCTCCCACAACGTCCTCACCGACGCCAAGACCGGGGAGGTGGTGATGGAGTCCTACACGACCCTGATGAGCCACGAGGGCGACAATTCCATCTCCGCGGGCTGGGACCCCGAATCCGGCCAGGTCCTGCGCAAGCCGGTCTCCCACGATTAACACCTCCCGACCCTCTCGCGCTACACTCAGGCGTCGGGTTTTCCCACGTAAAGCGCGCTGTCCGTCGGTCGCGGCCGGTCGGGGAGCGCGCGAACTATGTGGGGCGCCCCGCCGTAAACCGAGGGGCGTAGCTCAACTGGCAGAGCAGCGGTCTCCAAAACCGCAGGTTGCAGGTTCAAGTCCTGTCGCCCCTGCTCAAAGTGAATAGACTTACCGACAAACGGCGAGACGAAGGAGCACGCGGTGAGCGACGAACGCGATCCGGATCAGGGCAACGGCGCCCTGGTAGGCCGTCCGCAGCGCCCCACCGGTAAGCGGTCACGGCAGCGTGCCGGCGGAACCGCCCTGGCCGAGATCGACGTCAGCGACGAGGGGCTCACCGAGCAGTTCGAGGCACTCGACGAGTCCGGGACGCCGAAGAAGACCAAGGACGCCGGCGAGAGCCGCAATCCGTTCGTGTTCGTGTGGACGTACCTCAAGCAGGTCGTCGCCGAGATGCGCAAGGTGATCTGGCCCAGCCGCAAGGAGATGGTCAACTACACCATCGTGGTGCTCGTCTTCCTGGTGTTCATGGTCGCGCTGATCGGGGCACTCGAAGTCGGCCTGGCAAAGCTGGTTCTGCTGGTGTTCGGCTAGGCCGGGTA
The DNA here is from genome assembly GCA_037141465.1 of Mycobacteriaceae bacterium. Classification (GTDB taxonomy): domain Bacteria; phylum Actinomycetota; class Actinomycetes; order Mycobacteriales; family Mycobacteriaceae; genus Mycobacterium. The sequence goes on from JBAXCK010000073.1 coordinate 15,308, forward strand.
CCGCGACAAGAGCGCGAGAAGAGTACCGCGACAAGAGCGCGAGAAGAGTTTGTGGAGAGAGGACGGACAACGGTGACAACCGCCGAAGGGGACGCGACCGTGGGCGAGGTCGTCGACGTCATCGACGTGGAAGCCCCCGCCGAGGCCGTCCTTGCCGAAGAGACTCCTGTCGAAGAGACTCCTGTCGAAGAAGAGCTCGACCCCGCCGCCGCCCTGAAGAAGGAACTGCGCGGCAAGCCGGGCGACTGGTATGTCATCCACTCCTACGCCGGCTACGAGAACAAGGTGAAGGCGAACCTCGAGACCCGCGTGCAGAACCTCGACGTCGGCGATTACATCTTCCAGGTCGAGGTGCCCACCGAAGAGGTCACCGAGATCAAGAACGGCC
>JBAXCK010000074.1:0-15455 GCA_037141465.1 Mycobacteriaceae bacterium
GACGTCAAGATCTTCGAGAAGAAAACGATCACGCAGGGCCAGAACCGCGCCCGGGAGTTGGTGGAGACCAGCAACGCCATCGACACCGAACTTCGATCTCATCAGCGGACACAATCGCTCAATCACGTTCTTGCTGTGGTCATCGCGATCTTCGGCAGTGCGGTGCTGGTGGCCGCCAACGCGATCACCGAGGTCGGACCGCCCGCCCCCGGGTCAGCCGATGCCACGACACCGGCCGGGTAAGCTGCCGCAGACCAGCAAACCGGAGGAGAACGACCGACCGTGGCGACCACTGCCGACTTCAAGAACGGCCTCGTGCTCAACATCGATGGCCAGCTGTGGACCATCACTGAGTTCCAGCATGTCAAGCCCGGGAAGGGTCCGGCGTTCGTGCGCACCAAGCTCAAGAACGTGCTGTCCGGCAAGGTCGTGGACAAGACCTATAACGCCGGGGTGAAGGTGGAGACCGCGACGGTCGATCGCCGCGACGCCACCTACCTCTACCGCGACGGCAACGACTTCGTGTTCATGGACTCCGAGGACTACGAGCAGCATCCGCTGCCCGAGTCGCTGGTGGGTGACGCCGCTAGATTCCTGCTCGAGAGCATGCCGGTTCAGATCGCATTCAACGAGGGCGCGCCGCTGTACCTCGAGCTGCCGGTGACGGTGGAGGTCGTCGTCGCATCCACCGAGCCGGGGCTGCAGGGTGACCGCTCCAACGCGGGCACCAAACCGGCCACACTGGAGACCGGGGCGGAGATCCAGGTGCCGTTGTTCATCAACACCGGGGACAAGCTGAAGGTGGACACCCGAGATGGCAGCTACGTGAGTCGCGTCAACTGACCGATGGCTGACAGGAAACCGGCGCAGGGACGGCACCAGGCCCGCAAGCGCGCGGTGGACCTGCTCTTCGAAGCCGAGGCGCGGGGCATCACGCCGGCTGAAGTCGCCGAGAGTCGCTCGACGCTGGCGCAGTCCGACTCAGACGTGAGCCCGCTGAACCCCTACACCGAAACGGTCGCCCGCGGAGTCACCGCGAACGCCGCGCACATCGACGAACTGATCGCCACCCATCTTCAGGGCTGGACGCTGGAGCGGCTGCCGGCGGTGGACCGGGCGATCCTTCGTGTCGCGGTCTGGGAACTGCTGCACGCCGCCGATGTGCCCGAACCCGTGGCGGTCGACGAGGCGGTGGAGTTGGCCAAGGAACTCTCGACCGACGAGTCGCCCGGCTTCGTCAACGGCGTGCTCGGTCAGTTGATGTTGGTGACTCCGCAGATCCGGGCTGCTGCCGCCGCCGTGCGCGGCGCGTCGGACTAGACGGCGTCGAGCGCCCCGTAGGTTCGGCGGACGAATCGCGGTTGTGCCGACTGCAATGCGGCCAGTGCGGTGTTGCCCGCGACCGCCGCGGCCGCAGCGGTGAGATCCGGATAGTTCTGGATCAGGTAGATGAGGATCAGATCGTTGGCCGGATCGGCCTGCCACCACGTCCCGTATGCACCGGGCCAACCGAAGGTGCCCACTCCGCCCGGGCCGAACAGTTGTCCCGAACGCGACGGATCGGTGACCACCGACAGGTTCAGCCCGAAGCCGCGACCGATCCAGAACGGTGCCCCCAGGAAAGGCTGCCGTTTCTGCTCCTCGGTGAGCCGATCGGTGCGCATCGCCGCGACCGAGTCCTCGCTGAGTACGCGAACGCCGTCCACCTCACCGCCCGCGAGAAGCATCCGTGCGAATCTCAGGTAGTCGTCCGCCGTGGACACCAGACTGGCGCCGCCCTGGCAGAACCGCGGTTCCTTGACGGGGATGGGGCCCAGCGCGTCGCTGCGCAGTTCGGACTCCTCGCTGAGCCGGTACATGGTGGCCGCACGTGCCCGCTTATCGGGTGAGATCCAGAACCCGGTGTCGGTCATACCCAGCGGTTCGAAGATCCGCTCGGCGAGTACCGCGTGCAGCGGCTTGTCCTCGATGCGGGACAGTGCGATGCCGAGCACCTCGGTGGCGTGGCTGTAGGTCAACCGCTCACCGGGCTGATGCACGAGCGGCAACCGCGCCACCTCGGAAAGCCAGCTGTCCTGATCCTGGCGCAGCGAAACCCCGGCGTAGGCGCGTGCGATGGGGCCGACCACGGAGAACGAGTAGGCCAGGCCGCTGCGGTGGGTCATCAGATCGTCGATGGTGATCGGCCGCACCGCGGCCACCGTGTTGTCCAACGGCCCCGTCGGGTCGGCCAGCACCCGCATGTCGGCCAACTCCGGCAGCCAGCGGCTCACCGGGTCGGACAGGGCGAGCTTGCCCTCCTCGACCAGCGCCATCGCCGCGGCGACGGTGACCGGCTTGGTCATCGAGGCGATCCGGAAGATGGTGTCCCTGCTCATCGGCAACCCGGTCTCGACGTCGCGGAAGCCGACCTCGTTGACCTGCAGCACCTCGCCGCGATGCCAGACCAGTGTCACAGCGCCGGACAGCAGGCCGGCCTCAACCGCCTGGGCGACCGAGGAACGGTTGTCGGCGAGACTCACCGGCGAGAGTCTACGCAGAACGGCCTTCGGGGCAGTGTTAGAGTTCGCACCAATCGACATCCTTTAACGATCCGTCCCGAGAGGCGGAGAAGGAGGTCTGGTCACTGGTGGCTGCCACCGACCGGGAATTGATGTCCGCAGCGGACGTCGGGCGGACTGTTTCCCGCATCGCCCACCAGATCATCGAAAAGACCGCTCTGGACGGTGACGATGCGCCCCGGGTGGTCCTGCTCGGCATCCCCACCCGGGGGGTCACGCTGGCCAACCGGCTTGCCGCGAGGATTCACGAGTACGCCGGCGTCAGCGTCGGCTCCGGCGGCCTGGACATCACCCTCTACCGCGATGATCTCGACATCAAGCCGCCCCGCGCTCTGGAGGAGACGTCCATCCCGGCCGGCGGCATCGACGACGCGCTCGTCATCCTCATCGACGACGTGCTCTACACCGGACGCTCGGTCCGCTCGGCGCTCGACGCGCTGCGCGACCTCGGCCGGCCCAAGGCGGTGCAGCTCGCCGTCCTCGTCGATCGCGGACACCGGGAGCTGCCCCTGCGTGCGGACTACGTCGGCAAGAACGTCCCGACGTCACGAAACGAGAACGTCAAGGTGCGACTGACCGAGGACGACGGCGTCGAAGGCATCTGGATCGCACCGGACGGAGGGCCCGTCAGATGACAACACGGCATCTTCTCTGCGCTGCGGACCTTTCCCGTGACGAGGCCACCGCGATCCTCGACGACGCCGACAAGTTTCGATCGGCATTGCTCGGCCGCGACGTCAAGAAGCTGCCAACCCTGCGCGGGCGCACGATCATCACGATGTTCTACGAGAACTCGACCCGCACCCGGGTGTCCTTCGAGGTGGCCGGCAAGTGGATGAGCGCCGACGTGATCAACGTGAGTTCCTCGGGATCCTCGGTGGCCAAGGGCGAGTCGCTGCGCGACACCGCGCTGACCCTGCGCGCCGCCGGAGCCGACGCGCTGATCATCCGGCACCCGGCGTCGGGTGCGGCACAGCAACTCGCGGAGTGGACACGGGAGTCCGACGGGGGAGGGCCCTGCGTGATCAACGCCGGGGACGGCACCCACGAACATCCGACCCAGGCTCTGCTGGATGCGCTGACCATCCGGCAGCGTCTCGGCGGTATCGAGGGCCGTCGCGTGGTGATCGTCGGCGATGTCCTGCACAGCCGGGTGGCGCGGTCGAACGTCGCCCTGCTGAACACCCTCGGCGCCGAAGTGGTGCTGGTGGCCCCGCCCACCCTGCTGCCGGTCGGGGTGGCCGACTGGGGCGGCGCGACGGTGTCGCACGACCTCGACTCCGAGTTGCCCGCCGCCGATGCGGTGATGATGCTGCGCGTCCAGGCCGAGCGCATGAACGGCGGGTTCTTTCCCTCGGAGCGCGAATACTCGATCCGCTACGGACTCTCCGATCGCCGACAGGCTCTGCTGCCCGAGCACGCGGTGGTGCTGCATCCCGGTCCGATGCTGCGCGGCATGGAGATCTCCTTCGCCGTCCCGGACTCGTCTCAATCGGCGGTCCTGCAGCAGGTCTCCAACGGTGTACACGTTCGGATGGCGGTGCTTTTCCATCTACTCGTGGGCACTGATGAGGCGGTGAGCGTATGACGGTCCTGATCAAAGGTGTGCGGCTCTACGGTGAGGGTGATCCGGTGGACGTCCTGGTCGCCGATGGTCAGATCGCCGAGATCGGCCCGGATATGAAGGCCGCCAAGGGCACCGAGGTGATCGACGCCGCCGGGCAGATCCTGCTGCCCGGCCTGGTGGACCTGCACACCCATCTGCGGGAGCCGGGCCGCGAATACGCCGAGGACATCGAGACCGGTTCCGCGGCGGCCGCCCTCGGCGGCTTCACCGCGGTGTTCGCGATGGCCAACACCGATCCGGTCGCCGACAGCCCGGTGGTCACCGATCACGTCTGGCGGCGCGGTCAGCAGATCGGCCTCGTCGACGTGCATCCGGTCGGCGCGGTCACGGTCGGACTCGCCGGCAGGCAACTCACCGAGATGGGACTGATGGCCGACGGCCTGGCGGCGGTGCGGCTGTTCTCCGACGACGGCGTGTGTGTGGCAGACCCGCTGGTGATGCGGCGCGCCCTGGAATACGCGGCCGGACTGGGCGTACTGATCGCCCAGCATGCCGAGGAACCGCGGCTCACCGCCGGCGCCGTCGCCCACGAGGGGCCGACCGCGGCGCGGCTGGGGCTGGCCGGCTGGCCGCGGGTCGCCGAGGAGTCGATCGTGGCACGCGACGCGCTGCTGGCCCGTGATACCGGCGGTCGGGTGCATGTCTGCCACGCCTCCACCGCCGGGACGGTGGAGATCCTGAGATGGGCCAAGGGACAGGGCATTTCGATCACCGCCGAGGTGACACCGCATCATTTGATGCTCGACGACAGCAGGCTGGCCGGCTACGAAGGAGTGAATCGGGTCAACCCGCCGCTGAGGGAGGTCTCCGATGTGCAGGCGCTGCGGCGGGCACTGGCCGAGGGTGTGATCGACTGTGTGGCCACCGATCACGCGCCGCACGCCGAACATGAGAAGTGTTGCGAGTTCTCCGCAGCCCGCCCCGGGATGCTCGGACTGCAGACCGCACTGTCGGTGGTGGCCTCCACCATGGTCGCGCCGGGACTTCTGGACTGGCGCGGTGTGGCCCGGGTGATGAGCGAGAACCCGGCCCACATCGTCGGCCTCGACGACCACGGTCGGCCGTTGGAGGTCGGTGAGCCGGCCAACCTCGTGGTGATCGATCCGGACGCCACCTGGACGGTGCGCGGTGAGCTGCTCGCCAGCCGTTCGGCCAACACCCCGTATGAGGAGATGACGCTGCCGGCGGTGGTCACCGCGACTCTGCTGCGCGGGCGGATCACCGCGCGGGACGGCAAGGCCAACCCGGGACCGGGTATGCCGTGAACGTTCAGACCGCCGTCGCCACGTATGTCTTCGGGTTCGTGATCGTGGCTCTGATCGCCATCGTGATCCGCCGGATGCTGGGCGGGTGGCGGGCGCGCTGTGAGCGCCAGGCCGAACTCATCGGTGCCCTTCCCGCCGTGCCGGATCTGCTCGGCGGCTCGGTGGTGGCGCCGACGCCGGGTCTCTACATCGGCAGCACCCTGGCGGGGAACTGGCTTGAGCGCGTCGTCGCCGGGGACCTGGGATACCGGTGCCGGGCGGTGTTGACCCGCTATCCGCAGGGCATCCTGTTGGAGCGGTTGGGCGCCGGCCCGATCTGGATGGCCAACGAATCAGTCAGCAGCGTGCGCACCGAGCGTGCGCTGGCCGGCAAGGTGCTCTCCATCGGCGGCAAGGCCGCCGGCGCACCGGCGGCCGGCCTGCTGGTGATCAACTGGCGGTTGCCGTCGGGAACCGAGATCGACACCGGCTTCCGCGGTGACGGCCGCTGCGATTATCGCCAATGGATAGGAACGACGGGGACGACAGGAGCGAGCGCGTGAGCCACCGGAAAGCCGTCTTGGTCCTCGAGGACGGACGGGTCTACACCGGCGCAGCCTTCGGCGCGGTGGGGCAGACCCTGGGCGAGGCGGTGTTCTCCACCGGGATGTCGGGGTATCAGGAGACGCTCACCGATCCCAGCTATCACCGCCAGATCGTGGTGGCCACCGCCCCGCAGATCGGCAACACAGGCTGGAACGGCGAGGACGGCGAAAGCCGCGGGGACAAGATCTGGGTGGCAGGCTACGCGGTGCGTGACCCGTCGCCCCGGCCGTCGAACTGGCGCGCCACCGGCAGCCTGGATGACGAGCTGGTTCGGCAGAACATCGTCGGCATCGCCGGCATCGACACCCGGGCGCTGGTACGTCATCTCCGCTCGCGCGGGTCGATGAAGGCCGGCATCTTCTCCGGTGGTGCGCTGGTCTCCGACACGGAATTGCTCGACCGGGTGCGCAACCAGCCCTCGATGCTCGGCGCGGACCTGTGCGGCGAGGTCAGCACGTCCCAGGGTTACATCGTGGAACCGGACACCCCGCACCGCTACACCGTCGTCGCGCTGGACCTCGGCATCAAGACCAACACACCGCGCAACTTCGCACAGCGCGGCATCCGCACTCACGTGCTGCCGTCGAGCGCCACTTTCGAGCAGATCGCCGAGCTCAAACCCGACGGGGTGTTCCTGTCGAACGGACCCGGAGATCCCGCCACCGCCGATCGTGTCGTGGGCGTCACGCGCGAGGTGCTCGGTGCCGGAATTCCGCTGTTCGGAATCTGTTTCGGCAACCAGATCCTGGGCCGGGCACTGGGGCGGAGCACCTACAAGATGGTGTTCGGTCACCGGGGAATCAACGTGCCGGTCATCGACCACGCAACCGGTCGGGTCGCGGTCACCGCGCAGAACCACGGGTTCGCCCTCGAGGGCGAGGCCGGCGAGGTCTTCGACACCGACTTCGGTCCGGCGACGGTCAGCCACACCTGCGCCAACGACGGGGTGGTTGAAGGTGTCCGACTTCTCGACGGCCGCGCGTTCTCGGTTCAGTACCACCCGGAGGCCGCAGCCGGGCCGCACGACGCCAACTATCTGTTCGACCGGTTCGTCGGTCTGATCGAGGGGGAGACCCGCTAGATGCCACGCCGCACCGATCTCAACCATGTGCTCGTCATCGGCTCGGGTCCGATCGTCATCGGACAGGCCTGCGAGTTCGACTACTCCGGAACCCAGGCCTGCCGCGTGCTTCGCTCCGAGGGGTTGACCGTCAGCCTGGTCAACTCCAACCCGGCGACGATCATGACCGACCCGGAGTACGCCGACCACACCTACGTCGAGCCGATCACCCCGGACTTCGTCGAGAAGGTGATCGCCCAGCAGGAGGCCCGGGGCAATCGCATCGACGCACTTCTGGCAACCCTCGGCGGTCAGACCGCACTCAACACCGCCGTCGCGCTGTCGGAGAACGGGGTGCTCGAGCGCTACGGAGTCGAACTCATCGGAGCCGATTTCGATGCGATCCAGCGCGGTGAGGACCGCCAGATGTTCAAGGACATCGTCGAGAAGGTGGGTGGTGAATCCGCCCGCAGCCGCGTGTGTTTCACCATGGACGAGGTCCGCGACACCGTCGCCGAACTCGGCCTGCCGGTGGTGGTGCGCCCGTCGTTCACCATGGGCGGACTCGGATCGGGGATGGCGAAAAGTCTCGAGGACGTCGAACGGATGGCGGGCGACGGCCTGGCTGCTTCGCCGAGCGCCAATGTGCTCATCGAGGAGTCGATCTACGGCTGGAAGGAATACGAACTCGAGCTGATGCGCGACGGCAACGACAACGTCGTCGTGGTCTGCTCGATCGAGAACGTCGATCCGATGGGCGTGCACACCGGCGATTCGGTGACCGTCGCCCCGGCCATGACGCTGACCGACCGCGAGTACCAGGTGATGCGCGATCTGGGCATCGCGATCCTGCGCGAGGTCGGAGTGGACACCGGCGGCTGCAACATCCAGTTCGCCGTCGACCCCGAAGACGGCCGGCTGATCGTGATCGAGATGAACCCGCGGGTGTCGCGATCCTCCGCGCTGGCCTCCAAGGCCACCGGGTTCCCGATCGCCAAGATCGCCGCCAAACTCGCGATCGGTTACACCCTCGACGAGATCATCAACGACATCACCAAGGAGACGCCGGCCTGTTTCGAGCCGACGCTGGACTACGTCGTCGTCAAGGCGCCTCGGTTCGCCTTCGAGAAGTTCCCGGGTGCCGATCCCACCCTCACCACGACGATGAAGTCCGTCGGCGAGGCGATGTCTCTGGGCCGCAACTTCGTTGAGGCGCTCGGCAAGGTGATGCGATCTCTGGAGACCACCAAGGCCGGGTTCTGGACCGGACCCGACGAGGATTGCGGCGGGGCCGACCTGGAACGAGAAGCCGTGCTGGCCCGGCTGCGCACCCCGACCGAGGGGCGGCTCTACGACATCGAGCTGGCGCTGCGACTCGGTGCCGAGGTCGAGCAGGTCGCGCAGGCCTCCGGAGTGGACCCCTGGTTCGTCGACCAGATCCACTCCCTGGTGGCGTTGCGCGCAGAGTTGCTCGACGCCGCGGTGCTCGACGCCGATCTGTTGCGCCGGGCCAAACACAGCGGGCTGTCCGATCGCCAGATCGCGGCGCTGCGGCCGGAGCTGGCCGGCGAGGCCGGTGTGCGATCGCTGCGCCAGCGCCTCGGCATCCATCCGGTGTTCAAGACGGTCGACACCTGCGCCGCGGAGTTCGAGGCCAAGACCCCGTATCACTACTCGTCCTATGAGCTCGATCCCGCAGCCGAGAGTGAGGTCGCCCCGCAGACCGAGAAACCCAAGGTGCTCATCCTTGGATCCGGGCCCAACCGGATCGGCCAGGGCATCGAGTTCGACTACAGCTGCGTGCACGCGGCGACCACCCTGTCGCAGGCGGGCTACGAGACCGTCATGATCAACTGCAATCCCGAAACGGTCTCCACCGACTACGACACCGCCGATCGGCTCTACTTCGAGCCGCTCACCTTCGAGGACGTACTCGAGGTCTACCGCGCGGAGTCGCTGTCCGGGCAGGGCGGTCCGGGCGTGGTGGGGGCGATCGTGCAACTCGGTGGGCAGACGCCGCTGGGACTGGCTCGCCGTCTGGAAGCGGCCGGCGTTCCGATCGTGGGCACCCGGCCGGAGGCCATCGACCTCGCCGAGGACCGCGGCCGGTTCGGCCAGGTGCTGGTCAACGCCGGGCTCCCGGCGCCGAAATTCGGCACCGCGACCAGTTTCGAGGAGGCCCGCGAGATCGCCGCGCGCATCGGATACCCGGTGCTGGTCCGGCCCTCCTACGTCCTGGGCGGGCGGGGGATGGAGATCGTCTACGACGACAAGACGCTGCACGGCTACATCACCCGGGCCACGCAACTCTCACCCGAGCATCCGGTCCTGGTGGACCGCTTCCTGGAGGACGCCATCGAGATCGACGTCGATGCACTGTGCGACGGCACCGAGGTCTACATCGGCGGGGTGATGGAACACATCGAGGAGGCCGGCATCCACTCCGGAGACTCGGCGTGCGCACTGCCGCCGGTGACACTGGGCCGCAGCGATATCGAGGCGGTGCGCCGCGCCACCGAGGCGATCGCCCACGGTGTCGGGGTGGTGGGCCTGCTCAACGTGCAGTACGCCCTGAAGGACGACGTCCTCTACGTCCTGGAGGCCAACCCGCGAGCCAGCCGGACCGTCCCATTCGTCTCCAAGGCCACGGCGGTTCCGCTGGCCAAGGCGTGCGCGCGAATCATGCTGGGCGCCAGCATCTCCGAACTGCGGGCCGAGGGCGTCCTGGCCCGCGTGGGCGACGGCACCACACTGGCCCCGAACGCGCCGATCGCGGTCAAGGAGGCGGTGCTGCCGTTCCGCCGCTTCCGCCGGATCGACGGCTCCGGTGTCGACTCGCTGCTCGGCCCGGAGATGAAGTCGACCGGCGAAGTGATGGGAATCGACCATGACTTCGGCAGTGCCTTCGCCAAGAGTCAGACCGCCGCATACGGGTCGCTGCCGGTGAGCGGAACGGTCTTCGTCTCGGTCGCCAATCGCGACAAGCGCTCCCTGGTCTTCCCGGTGAAACGGCTGGCCGATCTCGGATTCCGGGTACTTGCCACCGAGGGCACGGCGGAGATGTTGCGGCGCAACGGGATTCCCTGCGATATCGTGCGCAAGCACTTCGAGGAGCCCGGATCGGGCCGGCCTGCCATGACGGCGATCGACGCCATCAACGCCGGCGAGGTCAACATGGTGATCAACACCCCGTACGGCAACTCGGGTCCGCGTATCGACGGCTACGAGATCCGCTCGGCGGCGGTGGCGATGAACATCCCGTGCATCACCACCGTGCAGGGCGCCTCGGCGGCGGTGCAGGGCATCGAGGCGGCCATTCGCGGCGACATCGGCGTGCAGTCCCTGCAGGAGTTGCACGCCGCCATGGCCGGGCCGTGACGGTGGGCGGCGGCTTCGGGTCGCGGTTGGCGGCGGCGATCGCCGCGCGCGGCCCGCTGTGCGTGGGCATCGATCCACATCCCGAGCTCATGGCGGCGTGGGGGTTGAGTGCGGATGTCGACGGGCTGGCTCGCTTCTGCGACATCTGCGTGACGGCCTACACCGAATTCGCGGTCGTCAAGCCTCAGGTGGCGTTCTTCGAGGCGTACGGCTCGGCGGGCTTCGCCGTCCTGGAGCACACCATCGCGGCGCTGCAGTCGGCGGGCGTTCTCGTGCTCGCCGACGCCAAGCGGGGCGACATCGGGTCCACCATGGCTGCCTACGCCCGCGCGTGGGCGGGGGAGGGTCCGCTGGCGGCCGACGCGGTCACCGCTTCGCCCTACCTCGGGTTCGGGTCGCTGGCGCCGCTGCTGACCATCGCCGCCGACCACGGCCGCGGCGTGTTCGTCCTGGCCGCCACGTCCAACCCGGAGGGTGCGGCGGTTCAGCGCGCCCTCGTCGACGGCCGGACCGTGGCGCAGTCCATCGTCGACGCCGCCGCCGAGTTCAACGCCTCCGCCGCACCCCAACCCGGATCGGTCGGGGTGGTGATCGGGGCCACCCTCGGTACGGCGGTACCCGAGGTCGGCGCGCTCGGCGGGCCGGTGCTGGTCCCCGGCGTCGGCGCCCAGGGCGGACGTCCGGAGTCCCTCGGCGGTCTGGGCGGAGCACGGCCCGGCCAGCTGCTGCCGGCGGTCTCCCGGGAGGTGCTGCGCGCCGGGCCGGACGCCGCAGCGGTCCGCGCCGCCGCACAGCGCCTGCGCGACGCGGTCGCCTACCTGGCCTGATCGCCGGCACCGCGACACGCGCGACACGCCGTCGCGGGCCGAATCCTCAGAAAACGGCCTCGCTGCGAGGGCCCGGCGGTTTCCCGGCCCTGACCCGCGGCCCCGCCCTCCACGGCATAGTCCCAGTACAGGGGCCTGGCGCGCCCCGAAGCCCCGGTTCTGCGGCGGCCGGGAGACGGATCGCCGGAACGCCAGGAATCGGCTCGCCGCGGCACGCTGTCCTGCGCCTTTCGCCGCGAAATCGCGGGAGCGGGTTAGATTTCGTCGCAGAGGCTGAGTACGGTCGGCGACGCTGGCTGAAGAACCCGGCCCAAGCAGTTGAAACAGTTAGTTATTGGCAGTTATCGAGACGGAGGAAACCGTGGCCCTTCCCCAGTTGACCGACGAGCAGCGCGCCGCAGCCTTGGAGAAGGCCGCCGCAGCACGTCGCATTCGTGCCGAGCTCAAGGATCGGCTCAAGCGCGGCGGCACCAATCTGCAGCAGGTGCTGAAGGATGCCGAGACCAACGAGGTCCTCGGCAAGATGAAGGTCTCCGCTCTGCTGGAGGCCCTGCCCAAGGTCGGCAAGGTCAAGGCACAGGAGATCATGACCGAGCTTGAGATCGCCCCCACCCGCCGTCTGCGCGGCCTGGGCGATCGGCAGCGCAAGGCGCTGCTGGAAAAGTTCGCCTGACGCACCGCGCCACGCGTGCCGGATAGCGGGGCCCGAGTGCCCCATCGGCCAGTCACGCACGGTCGCGTGCTGGTCCTGTCCGGACCGTCGGCGGTGGGAAAGTCAACAGTGGTCCGGCACTTGCGTGAGCGGGTGCCGGACCTCCTGTTCAGCGTGTCGGCCACCACGCGCGCGCCGCGCCCCGGGGAGGTCGACGGCGTGGACTACCACTTCGTCACCCCGGAGCGCTTCCAACAGTTGATCGACACCGGGCAGATGCTGGAATGGGCCGAGATCCACGGCGGACTGCACCGCTCCGGCACGCCGGCCCGCCCGGTCCTCGAGGCTGCGGCGGCCGGGCGCCCGGTGCTCATCGAGGTCGACCTGGCCGGTGCGCGCGCGGTCAAACAGGCCCTTCCCGACGTCGTCACCGTGTTCCTGGCCCCGCCCGACCGCGACGCCCTCCGCGAACGCCTGACCAGCCGCGGCACCGAGACCGCCGACGTCATGGCCCGGCGACTGGCCACCGCGGAGGCCGAACTGGCCGCCCAGGACGAGTTCGACGCGGTCGTGGTCAACAGCCAATTGGATTCCGCCTGCGCTGAATTGGTATCCTTGCTGGTGGGAAACGCGCCGTAGCCTGCGTGAGCTCACCGGTCGACCACTCATCCATCCGAATGCCAGGAGAACCCCGACGTGACAGCTTCCGCGGATCACTACGATCCCGCCCCCGGTGCGGCCAGCGCCTACGACACCCCGCTGGGCATCACCAACCCGCCCATCGATGAACTCCTCGATCGGGTGTCGAGCAAGTACGCACTGGTGATCTACGCGGCCAAGCGCGCACGGCAGATCAACGACTACTACAACCAGCTCGGTGACGGCATCCTGGAGTACGTCGGTCCGCTGGTCGAGCCCGGCCTGCAGGAGAAGCCCCTGTCGATCGCGCTGCGCGAGATCCACGGGGATCTGCTCGAGCACACCGAGGGCGAGTAGCCGCGTTCCCGTGACCGCTAAGCGCATCATCGTCGGCGTCGCCGGTGGCATCGCCGCGTACAAGGCCTGCTCGGTGGTGCGCCAGCTCAGCGAGGCCGGTCATGACGTTCGGGTGGTGCCCACCGCGTCGGCGCTGAATTTCGTCGGCGCCGCCACCTTCGAAGCGCTGTCCGGCCATCCCGTGCGCACAGGCGTCTTCGAGGATGTGCCCGAGGTTCCCCACGTGCGTCTGGGCCAGCAGGCCGATCTGGTGGTCGTGGTGCCGGCGACGGCCGATCTGCTGGCACGCGCTGCGGTCGGGCGGGCCGATGATCTGCTGACCGCGACGCTGCTGACGGCGCGCTGCCCGGTGCTGTTCGCGCCCGCCATGCACACCGAGATGTGGCAGCACCCTGCGACGACGGAGAACGTCGCCACCCTGCGGCGCCGGGGTTCCTTTGTGATGGAACCCGCCTCCGGACGGCTCACCGGTGCCGACACCGGCCCCGGCCGCCTGCCGGAACCGGAGGAGATCACCACCCTCGCAGAGCTTCTGCTGGAGCGGTCCGACGCACTGCCCTACGACTTGGCGGGCACGAAGGTTCTCGTCACCGCCGGCGGAACCCGGGAGGCGCTGGACCCGGTGCGGTTCATCGGCAATCGGAGTTCGGGCAAGCAGGGTTACGCGGTGGCGCGCGTCGCGGCACAGCGCGGCGCCGAGGTGACCCTGATCGCCGGGAACACCGCCGGCCTCGCCGACCCCGCAGGCGTGCACGTGCTGCGGGTGACCTCCGCCGCCCAGATGCATGAGGCGGTGACCAAACACGCACCGGAGTCCCACGTCCTCGTCATGGCGGCGGCGGTCGCCGACTTCCGGCCGGCGCATCCGGAGGCGAACAAGATCAAGAAGACCGCCGACGCGGGTGAGGGACGAACAGTGGAGCTGGTGCGCACCGACGACGTGCTGGCCGGAGCAGTCCGCCTGCGCGACGAAGGACAGCTGCCGAACATGCGCGCGATCGTTGGCTTCGCCGCCGAAACCGGTGACGCGCAGGGTGATGTGCTGTTCCACGCCCGCGCCAAACTTCGCCGCAAGAGCTGCGATCTGCTCGTGGTCAACGCCGTCGGAGACGGCCGCGCCTTCGAGGTGGACAGCAACGACGGCTGGCTGCTGTCCGCCGATGGCACCGAAGTAGCACTCGAGCACGGTTCGAAGACTCTGATGGCGAGCCGTATCGTGGACGCGATCGCCGCGGCCCTCGGCGGCGGGTCATGACGGAAAGGGAATGCGCACGGTGAGTGATAACGGTCGTCTGTTCACCAGTGAGTCGGTGACCGAAGGGCATCCCGACAAGATCTGTGACGCCATCAGCGATTCGGTCCTGGACTCTCTGCTCGAAGGCGATCCCAAGTCTCGCGTGGCGGTGGAGACCCTGGTGACCACCGGTCAGGTTCATGTGGTCGGCGAGGTCACCACCTCGGCCAAAGAGGCATTCGCCGACATCACCGACACGGTCCGCCGTCGCATCCTGGAGATCGGCTACGACTCCTCGGAGAAGGGGTTCGACGGCGCCTCCTGCGGTGTCAACATCGGCATCGGCCGCCAGTCGCCCGATATCGCCAAGGGCGTCGACGAGGCGCACGAGATCCGCGTCGAAGGCGCAGCCGACCCCCTCGACCTCCAGGGCGCCGGCGATCAGGGACTGATGTTCGGCTACGCGATCGGCGACACCCCGGAGTTGATGCCGCTGCCCATCGCGCTGGCGCACAGGTTGTCCCGCAAGCTGGCCGAAGCCCGCAAGGACGGCACGCTCGCCTACCTGCGCCCGGACGGCAAGACCCAGGTCACCATTCAGTACGAGGGCACCACCCCGATCAGGCTGGACACCGTCGTCCTGTCCACCCAGCACGCCGAGGGCATCGACCTCGTCACCCAGCTCGCCCCGGAGATCCGCAAGAACGTCGTCGAAGCGGTGCTCGGGGATCTCGCGCACGAGAGTCTGGACACCTCCGATTTCCGGTTGCTGGTCAATCCGACCGGGAATTTCGTCGTGGGCGGTCCGATGGGCGACGCCGGTCTGACCGGCCGCAAGATCATCGTCGACACCTACGGCGGCTGGGCGCGCCACGGCGGAGGCGCCTTCTCCGGCAAGGACCCCTCGAAGGTCGACCGCTCGGCGGCCTACGCCATGCGCTGGGTGGCCAAGAACGTCGTCGCGGCCGGCCTCGCCGAGCGCGTCGAGGTTCAGGTGGCCTATGCCATCGGTAAGGCCGCCCCGGTGGGCCTGTTCGTCGAGACCTTCGGCACCGAGACGGTGGATCCGCACCGAATCGAGAAGGCGATCAGCGCCGTGTTCGATCTTCGGCCCGGTGCCATCGTCCGTGATCTTGACCTGCTGCGTCCGATCTACGCGCAGACCGCGGCCTACGGTCACTTCGGCCGCAACGACCTGGATCTGCCATGGGAGCGCCTCGACAAGGTCGAGGACCTCAAGGCGTCGGTGTAGGCCCCGACCATCAGGCCC
>JBAXCK010000075.1:0-15384 GCA_037141465.1 Mycobacteriaceae bacterium
GGTCCTGGTAACGCTGGAACAGCTTGCGCTTGATCACCCAGTCGATCTCGGTGTCCACCTTGGCGAAGTCCTGGCTCTCGACGGCGTCGAGCTGGCGGCCCCACAGATCGACCACCTGCTCGATCTGGGTGTTGGGCTCACGGGAGGCCAGGTAGTCGACGGCGCGCGCGTAGTACTCGCGCTGAATGTCGAGCGCACTGGCCTGCCGCCCACCGGCCAGCCGCACCGGGCGCTTGCCGGTCAGGTCGTGACTCACCTCGCGGATCGCACGAATCGGGTTGTCCAGCGAGAAGTCCCGGAACGGGACGCCCGCCTCGATCATCTCCAGCACCAGGGCGGCGGTACCCACCTTGAGCATGGTGGTGGTCTCACTCATGTTCGAGTCGCCGACGATCACATGCAACCGGCGGTACTTCTCGGCGTCGGCGTGCGGCTCGTCGCGGGTGTTGATGATCGGCCGGCTGCGGGTCGTGGCGCTGGAGACGCCCTCCCAGATGTGTTCGGCGCGCTGGGACAGACAGAACGTCGCGGCCTTGGGTGTCTGCAGCACCTTGCCCGCGCCGCAGATCAGCTGGCGGGTCACCAGGAACGGCAACAGCACGTCGGAGATCCTGGAGAACTCCCCCGCACGCACGATCAGATAGTTCTCATGACAGCCGTAGGAGTTGCCGGCCGAATCGGTGTTGTTCTTGAACAGATAGATGTCCCCGCCGATGCCCTCATCGGCCAGTCGCTGTTCGGCGTCGACGAGCAGGTCCTCGAGCACGCGCTCCCCCGCGCGGTCGTGGGTGACCAGCTGGATGAGGTTGTCGCACTCTGCGGTGGCGTACTCCGGATGGCTGCCGACGTCGAGGTACAGCCGCGCGCCATTACGCAGGAAGACGTTGGAGCTGCGCCCCCAGGACACCACCCGGCGGAACAGATAGCGGGCCACCTCGTCCGGGGACAGGCGCCGATGTCCGTGGAACGTGCAGGTGACACCGAACTCGGTCTCGATGCCCATGATCCGACGCTGCACGACGACGAGCCTACTTGCTGGGCCGCCCGGGCAGGCGCTGGCCGGTCAGCAACCGCGCTCCGTCGGACGCCGGACACCGACGGCAAATCACCGCAAGCCCCGGCGTGGTGCGTTCTGTTTCCGGCGCACATGTCACTACGCTGGCCCGGTGACTGTCCGCGGACGGCCTACCCCGAGGTGGTGGGTGCTGCTACTGGCACTTGCCGGGACCGGTGTGGTGGCGCTCAGCTGGATGGCACCCGAACCGCAGCCGCAACGATCCGGCCCCCCGGCGAATTTTCATCAGGTCTCCTACAGCCGGTGCGCGCAGGACGTCGCACCGAATTACGGCGTGCGGTCGATCAGCGATATTCAGTGCGCCCGGTGATCGGGGCCCGCCGAGTGAGGACGATCCGCACTATTCCGGGGCGTCGCCCGCCAGGTCCGCCGGGAGTATCGCCTCCAGTGCGGGTCCGGTGATCCTGCGGAACGCCCGCCGCGGCCGGCTGGCATCGAGAATCGCCACCTCCAGCGTGGTGGGCGCGAGCACGCGCGGCTCAGCGGCCGGCGTCGCACCGCCCGCGGCGCTGGTGATGCCGGCCTTGAGCGCGTCGACTGCGATGCGCAGCGCAGCCTCGAGTTCGGCGTTCTCCGCGTAGGACTCCTTGAGCGCGTTGATGATCGGCTCGGTCGTGCCGCCCATCACCACGAAGTGCGGCTCATCTGCGATCGAGCCGTCGTAGGTGATCCGGTAGAGCTCCGGCGGCTTGGTCTCGCCGAAGTGCGCGACCTCGGCGACGCACAGTTCCACCTCGTAGGGCTTGGCCTGTTCGGTGAAGATGGTGCCCAGCGTCTGGGCGTAGACGTTGGCGAGCTGGCGGCCGGTCACATCACGACGGTCATAGGCGTATCCGCGGGTATCGGCGTACTGGATGCCGCCTCGTCGCAGGCTGTCGAATTCGTTGAACCTGCCGACCGCTGCGAAGCCGACCCGGTCATAGATCTCACTGACCTTCTGCAGTGAACGCGACGGATTCTCCGCCACGAACAACACTCCGCCGTCGTAGGCGAGCGCCACCACACTGCGGCCCCGGGCGATACCTTTGCGGGCGAGCTCCGATCGCTCGCGCATCGCCTGTTCGGGCGAGATGAAATACGGGAAGCTCATGAATCAGCCCGGGGCGCCTGATTACTCGGCCCCTTGCCGGGCCCGAACTCGTCGGTCGCGGTCCGCGCCGCGATCACGTCGCGGGACAGTGCGGCGACACGCTCCTCGGTGACCTCCTGCGCACCCGCGGCCTCGATGGTGACCGCGGTGGGATAGATGCCGCGCACCAGATCTGGGCCGCCGGTGGCCGAATCGTCGTCAGCCGCGTCATAGAGCGCCTCGACGGCGACCTTGAGCGCTGAATCGCCATCGGCCACAGCCGGGTACAGCTTCTTCATCGAGGCCTTTGCGAACAGTGAACCCGAACCCACGGCCTGGTAACCCTCGTCCTCGATGTGCCAACCACCGGCGGCGTCGAAGGACACGATGCGCCCCGCGGCCTGCTGGTTGGGATCGTCGAGGTCGTAGCCCACGAGTAGCGGCAGTGCGACGAACCCCTGCAGTGCCGCGCCGAGATTGCCGCGCACCATGATGGCGAGCCGGTTCACCTTGCCGGCGAAAGTCATCGGGACGCCCTCGAGTTTCTCGTAGTGCTCGAGTTCCACCGCATACAGTCTGGCGAATTCGACTGCCAGCGCCGCGGTTCCGGCGATACCGGTGGCTGTGTAGTCGTCGGTGATGTAAACCTTCTGTACATCGCGGCCGGCGATCATGTTGCCCTGAGTGGAGCGCCTGTCACCGGCGATCAGCACACCGCCGGGATAGCGCAGCGCGACGATGGTGGTGCCGTGCGGCAGTGCGTCGCCCGTGCCGCCTTGGAAGCCGGCGTCGGGTGCGGGACTGGGCAGCAGTTCAGGTGAGTTGCGGCGCAGATGATCCGAGAAGGAGGAGAGGTTGGTGGACGCCAGATCGGGGGTCGGCCCATTCACTGCCCGAACGCTCCAGTCACTGTCCGCCCTTTTGGACGTACGCGCGCACGAAGTCCTCGGCGTTTTCCTCAAGAACGTCATCGATCTCGTCGAGCAGGTCGTCGGTCTCCGCAGCGAGCTTCTCGCGGCGTTCCTGGCCGGCCGCATCACCGGCGAGGTCGTCGTCCTCGCCGCTGCCACCGCCACGCTTGGTCTGTTCCTGAGCCATCGCTGCCTCCCGCTATCGTCGGCCGCCCGGCACGAGAAATGAGTCCACCGGCGGCCAGGCCTCCACAGTACCGTCCCACCCATCGGGGCCGGCGTCTTAGTTCGTCAGTTGCTCCACCAACTCCGCGGCGCTGTCCACCGAGTCCAGCAGGGCGCCCACATGGGCCTTGCTGCCGCGCAGCGGCTCGAGGGTGGGGATTCGCACCAGCGAATCACCGCCGAGATCGAAGATCACCGAGTCCCAGCTGGCGGCGGCGATATCGGCACCGAAGCGACGCAGGCACTCACCCCTGAAGTACGCCCGGGTGTCGGTCGGCGGATTGTCCACCGCGTCGAGCACCTGCTGCTCGGTGACCAAGCGCTTCATCGACCCGCGCGCAACCAGCCGGTTGTAGAGACCCTTGTCCAGCCGCACGTCGGAGTACTGCAGATCGACCAGCTGCAGCCGGGGCGCCGACCACTGCAGGTTCTCCCGCTGCCGGAAGCCGTCGAGCAGCCGCAGCTTGGCCGGCCAATCCAGCAACTCGGCACAATCCATGGGGTCACGTTCCAGCAAATCCAGCACCCGCGCCCAGGTCTCGACGACATCGGTGGCGCGGGGATCGGGATCGCGCGCGTCGAGGAGTTTCGCCACCCGGTCGAGATAGATGCGCTGCAGTGCCAACGCGGTCAGTTCCCGCCCGTCGGCCAGTGCAACGGTGGCGCGCAGTGAGGGGTCGCGGCTCACCACGTGCACCGCATGCACAGGCCGGGCCAGTGCCAGGTCGGACAGATCGATGCCGTGCGCCATGCCCTCCTCGATCACGTCGAGTACCAGGGCGGTGGTACCGACCTTCAGATACGTGGAGGTCTCCGCGAGGTTGGCGTCGCCGATGATGACGTGCAGCCGGCGGTACTTGTCGGCGTCGGCATGCGGCTCGTCGCGGGTGTTGATGATGCCGCGCTTGAGCGTGGTCTCCAGACCGACCTCTACTTCGATGTAGTCGGCACGCTGTGAGAGCTGAAACCCGGGATCGTCTCCGGAGGCGCCGATCCCGACCCGGCCCGAGCCGGTGACGACCTGACGCGAGACCAGGAACGGGGTGAGCCCGGCGATCACCGCCGAGAACGGTGTCTGCCGGCTCATCAGGTAGTTCTCGTGCGATCCGTACGAGGCGCCCTTGCCGTCCACATTGTTCTTGTAGAGCTGCAGCTTGACCGCGCCCGGAACGCTCGCGACGTGGCGCGCGGCGGCTTCCATCACCCGCTCGCCGGCCTTGTCCCAGATCACCGCATCCAGGGGGTCGGTCACCTCGGGAGCGGAGTACTCCGGGTGGGCGTGGTCGACGTAGAGGCGGGCACCGTTGGTGAGGATCATGTTGGCCGCACCCACCTCGTCGGCGTCGACGATCGGCGGCGGCCCACCCGACCGGCTCAGGTCGAACCCACGGGCGTCGCGCAGTGGAGACTCCACCTCGTAATCCCACCGCGTGCGTTTGGCGCGCTGGATGCCGGCGGCCGCCGCGTAGGCCAGCACCGCCTGGGTCGAGGTGAGGATCGGATTCGCCGTCGGATCCGAGGGCGACGAGATGCCGTACTCGACCTCGGTGCCGATGATCCGCTGCATGGGCCTCAGCCTAACCGCCTGATAGCAGGGTAGGAGAATGGAGCGTATGACCACACCGGCTGATGACGTCTTCGGGAAGCGCTACGGCGAGGTGCTGCTGGTTCGGATCGGCGAGTCCGGTCCACAGGCAACGGTCTACAACAGCTTTCCGCTCAACGACTGCCCTGCCGAACCGTGGGACGCCCTCGACGCCGATCGACTGGCGAAGGAGAACGGTGTGGCGGCGGCATTGCTGAACGGACCGCGCTACTGGCTGATGAGCCGGATAGCCAAGAAGCCGGGCACCCCGCAGCCGACGAAGAGTTTCGGTGGTATCGAGATGATCGAACAGGCGACGGTGCAACTGGCGTCCAGCAACCCGGCGCCGTACTCGGTGAACACCGTCGACCGCAAGGCCGTGTTCACCTTCGACGCCGGCCGCCCGGTGTTCGAACTCATCGACACCGACGGCCACCGCTGGGTGATGCAGACCTACAGCCAGGTCGTTGACAAGAACCTCAGCCTCGACGATCTGCCCGCACTCGGGTCGCGGCTGCAGCTGCCGGATGGCTGGCGCTTCGAGACCCGCACGCTGACCGAACCGCTGACCGTCGACACGACCGATCGTCCGGCGCAGGTACTGCAGGACGACCTGACCAACAGCTACTCGCTGCAGTTCTAGAGGTACTGACCTCTACAGGTACTGACCCAGGTTGGACTCGGTGTCAATGGCACGGCTCGCGCTGGAGGTCTTCCCGGTCACCAGTGTCCGGATGTAGACGATCCGCTCGCCCTTCTTGCCCGAGATCCGCGCCCAGTCGTCGGGGTTGGTGGTGTTGGGCAGATCCTCGTTCTCGGCGAACTCGTCGACGATCGAGTCCAGTAGGTGCTGGATGCGCAGGCCTCTCTGCCCGGATTCGAGCACCGACTTGATCGCGTACTTCTTGGCCCGGTCCACCACGTTCTGGATCATCGCGCCGGAGTTGAAGTCCTTGAAGTACATGACCTCTTTGTCGCCGTTGGCGTAGGTGACCTCCAGGAAGCGGTTGTCGTCGATCTCGGCGTACATCCGTTGGACGACCTGTTCGATCATCGCCTTGATGCAGGCGCCGCGGTCGTCACCGAACTCACCGAGGTCCTCGGCGTGCAACGGCAGGGTCTCCACCAGGTACTTGCTGAAGATGTCCTGCGCCGCTTCGGCATCGGGACGCTCGATCTTGATCTTGACGTCGAGGCGGCCGGGCCGCAGGATCGCCGGATCGATCATGTCCTCGCGGTTGGAGGCACCGATGACGATGACGTTCTCCAGGCCCTCGACGCCGTCGATCTCACTGAGTAACTGCGGCACGACGGTGGTCTCCACGTCCGAACTCACACCCGTGCCGCGGGTGCGGAAGATCGAGTCCATCTCGTCGAAGAAGACGATCACCGGCGTGCCCTCGGATGCCTTCTCACGGGCACGCTGGAAGATCAGCCTGATGTGACGCTCGGTCTCACCGACGAACTTGTTCAGCAGTTCGGGGCCCTTGATGTTGAGGAAGTACGACTTGGCCTCGCGGGTGTCCTCCCCGCGGACCTCGGCCATCTTCTTGGCCAGCGAGTTGGCCACAGCCTTGGCGATCAGCGTCTTGCCGCAGCCGGGCGGACCGTAGAGCAGCACGCCCTTGGGCGGGCGCAGCGAGTACTCCCGGTAGAGCTCCTTGTGCAGGAACGGCAGTTCCACTGCGTCGCGGATCTGCTCGATCTGCCGGGTCAGCCCGCCGATGTCGCTGTAGGCGACGTCGGGGACCTCCTCGAGAACAAGATCCTCGACCTCCGCCTTCGGGATGCGCTCGAAGGCGTAGCCGGCCTTGGTGTCGACGAGCAGGGAGTCACCGGGGCGCAGCTTGCGCGGCCGCAGATCGTCGTCGAGCGCCCCTTCAAGTGCACTGGCCACCTCCGGCGCCATGTCCTCGGCCGCCACCAGGGGCTCGGCCAGCCACACGATCCGCTCTTCATCGGCATGCCCGACGACCAGCGCGCGGTGTCCGTCGGAGAGCACCTCGCGCAGTGTGCTGATCTCTCCGACCGCCTCGAACGTTCCGGCCTCCACCACGGTCAGCGCCTCATTGAGCCGGACCGTCTGCCCCTTCTTGAGGGTCATCACTTCGATGTTGGGCGAGCAGGTGAGCCGCATCTTGCGGCCGGAGGTGAACACATCGACGGTGTCGTCGTCGTGGGCACCGAGCAGCACGCCGTAACCGCTGGGCGGCTGACCCAGCCGGTCGACCTCCTCGCGCAGCGCGAGGAGTTGCTGGCGCGCCTCTTTGAGGGTGTCCATCAGTTTGGCGTTGCGTGCGGCCAGCGAGTCGATCCTGGCCTCGAGCTGAGCCACATCCCGGGGAGTGCGCTGACCGCCCACGGCGTCCTGCAGCTGTTCACGCAGAAGTGAAGCCTCCCGGCGCAACCGCTCCAACTCCTGGGCCTCGCCCTCATCGGGCTCCACGCCGTCAGCGGCTCCAGAACGATGCGATTCAGTCATACCGGCTCCTTCCGCGCACCATGGGCCTGGTGCGGTGGATACGCCAACGCTACCGGCGATTGAACCATGAGGGGCTGTGCAGGAATTTCGACACTCTGACGTCGCTGTTAACCTCGGAGGGCAACGTCGGGCGAGGTCGGGTGAGATCGACCGGAGGGACAGGATGACTGTGAGGGCAAAACTGCTAGCCAGCGGGGTCACCGCCATCGCCGGCGCGGCCGCTGCGGGACTGCTCGGCGGGCTGCCCGCCACGGGCATCCCGGTCACCTCCCTCGCTGTCGCACCCGTCGTCTTCGGTGTTCCGATGCCGCTGGACCCCGGCGCGGACCTGCCGAGCACCGATCAGCTCAACGGGGTCCTCTACGGTCTGGCCGACCCGGCCGTTCCCTTCGCGGCGAAGGCCTACCTGATTGAGGGTGGGATCGGGCGGCTGGAAGCCCGGGCCGCCGACGGGCTCATGCAGAAGGCCGTCGCCAGGGGCCAAATGCCACTGAACTTCGCGGTCGCCGACATCACCTCGCCGGCGCCCGGAGTCGCGAGCGCGACCGTCACGGCCACCGGGCCGGCCACTCCGGCGCTCACCCAGACGGTCACCTTCGTCGATCAGGGCGGCTGGAAGCTGTCCCGCGCCTCGGCCACCACGGTCCTGGGCATGTTCAACGGGTAATCCCCCACGTGCAGCGGTATCTGCTCACCGTGCCCCTGCCGACCGTGCTCCTGCCGGTCATGATCGGGCTGACACCGGTGATCTCGGCGTGTTCGCCCACCCCAACCCCCGCACCACCGGCGGTCAGCGCGACGACGAGCGGGGTCGCCGCGGCAGCCGAACCGGCCGCTTTGCCCCCGCCGGAGGCGCTCGCCGATGTGATCTCGCGGATGGCCGACCCGGCGGTGCCCGGGATGGACAAAATCACGCTGGTGCAAAACGGCGCCGCGCCCGACGTCCGCGTTCTCGACAGCTTCGCGGCGGCACTGCGCGACGTCGGTTACTCGCCGCTGACAGTGACGGCGCGCGACCTTCGGTGGTCTGACGCCCGACCTGGGGACGTTCTTGCGATGGTCACCCTCACCGGTCCCAAGCCCGCCGATGACCGGCCGCCGCAGTTCAGCATGCCGATGGAATTCACGCCGGGAAGCCAGGGCTGGCAGCTGACGCGCGAGACCGCGCAGTCCCTGCTCGCCTTCGGCACACCGGGCTGACACCCACATGTGGCCGTCCCGAGATCGAGTCGCTCTCCGCCAGAAGGGCTTTGCGGCGCAGCGACGACTAGCGCCTCAGACGGCTAACCCGACCGGCCCTTCTTGCGCAACGGCGTGGGAGTCACCGTTCCCGGCGCAAGCCGCCGCGCGGAGATCAGGAACGCCGTGTGGCCGCGCATGTTGTGCTGCGGCCGCACCGCCAGCCCGACGACGTTCCACTCGCGCTGCAGCGTTTCCCAGGCCCGCGGCTCGGTCCAGCACTGCTGTGCCCGTAGGGCCTCGACGGTCTTGGACAGCTGGGTGACCGTCGCAACATAGATGATCAGCACGCCGCCGGGCACCAGCACCCGCGACACGGCCTCCAAGACGTCCCACGGAGCGAGCATGTCGAGCACCGCGCGGTCCACCGAGGCCTCTTCGAGGTCGGTGCCGGCGAGGTCGCCGATGATCAGCCGCCAGGTCTCGGGGACAGAACCGAAGAACGTCGCGACGTTGCGCTGCGCGTGCTCGGCGTGATCCTCGCGCAACTCATAGGACACCACCTCGCCGGCCGGTCCGACGGCGCGCAGCAGCGAACAGGTCAGTGCACCCGACCCCGCGCCCGCCTCCAGCACCCGGGCGCCGGGGAAGACGTCACCCTCATGGATGATCTGGGCGGCATCCTTGGGATAGATCACCTGGGCGCCGCGCGGCATCGACATCACGTAATCGATCAGCAGTGGGCGCAGCACCAGGAACGCGTCGCCGCCGGACGCCTTGACCACACTGCCCTCCGGCAGACCGATCACGGTGTCGTGCGCGACGATCCCGCGGTGCGTGTGGAACTCCGCACCCGGCGCGAGGACCATCGTGTAATGCCGGCCCTTCGTATCGGTCAGCTGGACCCGGTCGCCGACGGCGAACGGGCCCGTCCGCCGCGGGGCACTCGGTGGTGTCACAGCCGATCAGCCTAGGCTCGCCCGCGTGGGTCAGAGTGCGACCGGGTGCTACTACCGGCGGCTGGGAGGCACCGGGGACCTCACCGTGTTCGCGTCCACCGACGCCACCCGAAGCAACTGGACCCCGGACATACAGCACGGTTCACCGCCGCTGGCGCTGCTGACCAGAGCGGTCGAGGAGAAGACCGACCCCGGTATGCGGTTGGGCCGGCTCACCCTCGACATCCTCGGCGCGGTGCCGGTCGCCGAGGTCACCGTCCACGCCTGGATCCAACGGCCTGGACGGCGCATCAGTCTGCTTGCCGCCGAGATGGCCGAGCCGGGCGGACGGCCGGTGGCGCGGCTGAGTGCGTGGGCACTGGCCGTCTCCGATACCGCTGATGTCGCGACCGACCGCTATCCCCCACTGCGCGAGGGTTCCCCGGATCCGGTGCCCGCGCAGTGGAGGCAGGCGGGCAGATATCTGAGCACCGTCGAGTTCCGCCCGCAGCCCGGTGAGTCGGCCGGTGCCTCCGTCTTCTGGGTGCGGCCGCTGATCGCGCTGGTCGACGACGAACCGACGACGGCTCTGCAGCGGTTGACCATGGTGGTCGACACCGCCAACGGCGTTGGCGCAGTGCTGGATCCGCATCAATTCACCTATATGAACACCGACACCACCGTGAATCTCCACCGGCAACCTCGCGGGTCGGACTTCGCCCTGCGGGCGCGCGCGTCGATCGGGCCGGACGGTATCGGCGTCACGACTACCGAGATCTTCGACGGTGACGGCTTTGTGGGCACCTGCGCCCAGACATTGCTCGTGCAGCGCCGGGGTTAGAGGCCGAGGTTAGAGAACGCTGGTGAGATACGCGACGGCGATACCCGCTGCCGCGGCGATGACGTCCTCACCGAGTGCGACCGAGCGGTCCTTGCCGCCGGTGGCGGCGACCAGTCGGGTCCGCGCCTCGTAGCCGCCGATGGTTCCGAGCACCGCACCGATCATCCCGGCGCCGAGGCTGCCCCACTTGTATCCCCAGGCCGTGCCCAGCACCGCACCGGAGAAGGCACCGGAGGCGATTCGCGCCAGGAACTGCGGCGCGGACTTGCGGCTGGGAAGGGTGGGCATCTTGTCGCTGATCAACTCCACCACCGCGACGACGGTGAGGACCGCGACCGTGGCCCAGTGACCCATCCAGGAGGCCCACGTGCCGTTCAGATTGATCCAGTGCAGAGCCGCGGCCCACGCCAGCACCGCGGGGGCGGTGAAGGTTCGCAGCCCGGCGACTACGCCGATCAGCAGGGCCAGCAACAGAACCAGCGCGTGCGTCATGGCGGTGACGCTAGCACGGGGGCGACGGTGCGCTGCTGCTCAGAAGCGGCAGAACCGCACATCGGAAGCCAGAATGGCCTTCGCTCCATTACCCGCCAGCTCATCCATGATGGCGTTCACCTCACGCCGGGGCACCAGGGCCCGCACCGCCACCCAGTCCGGATCGGCCAGCGGTGCGATCGTCGGGGATTCCAGACCGGGGGTGATCTCCAGGGCCCGCGGCAGGACCGATCGCGGGCAGTCGTAGTCGAGCATCAGGTACTGCTGGCCGAACACCACGCCCTGCACGCGGGCGGCGAGCTGGTCGCGGGCGGCCCGGTTGCCGTCATCGCCACCCGCCCGCTCGATGAGCACCGCTTCGGAGTCACACAGCGGTTCGCCGAACGCGACCAGGTCGTGCAGACTCAGGGTGCGACCGGAGCCGACGACGTCGGCGATCGCATCGGCGACGCCCAGCTGGACTGAGATCTCCACCGCACCGTCAAGCCGGATCACGGTGGCGTCGATCCCCTTGGCCGCCAGATCTTTTCGGACCAGGTTCGGATACGCCGTGGCGATGCGCTTGCCGGCCAGATCGGCGTGCGTCCACGAACGGCCCGCCGGTGCCGCGTACCGGAAGCTCGAGGAGCCGAATCCCAGTGCCAGTCGTTCGGCGACCGGGGCATCGGACTCGGCGGCCAGATCCCGTCCGGTGATGCCGAAGTCGAGCTGGCCGGAGCCTACGTAGATCGCGATGTCCTTGGGTCTCAGGAAGAAGAACTCCACCCCGTTGGCGGGGTCGACGACGGTGAGATCCTTGGGATCGGTGCGCCTGCGGTAGCCCGCTTCGGCGAGGATCTCGACCGCGGGATCAGACAGCGCGCCCTTGTTGGGAACGGCGACACGCAACACGGCTCTACAGCTTCCGGTAGACGTCATCGAGGCCAAGACCGCGCGAGATCATCAGCACCTGCGTCCAATACAGCAGCTGGCTGATCTCTTCGGCGAGCGCCTCGTCGGACTCGTGCTCGGCCGCGAGCCACACCTCGCCGGCCTCCTCGAGAACCTTCTTGCCGAGCGCATGCGTCCCGGCGTCGAGAGCCGCGACGGTTGCGCTGTCTGCTGGCCGGGAGCGGGCCCGTTCGCCGAGTTCGACGAACAACTCCTCGAAGGTCTTCACGGGACGGGATTGTTCCATGCGGCCGGTACGGCCGTCACGGCGATTTATTTGCGGCGAGTTGGCCGTGCATATCCTCCAGTGCCACACCCTTGGTCTCGCGCACCCATCTCCAGACGAAGAGGAACGACAACACGGCGCACAGCGCGTAGAAGCCGTACGCCACACCCAGCACATCGCGCAGACCGGGGAAGGTGACGGTGATCAGCCAGTTGGCCGCCCACTGGCCGGCCGCGGCCAGGCCCAGCGCGGCGGCGCGGATGCGGTTGGGGAACATCTCGCCGAGCAGCACCCACACGACCGGGCCCCAGGACATCCCGAAGGCCACCACGAACAGGTTCGCCGCGATCAGGGCGACCGGACCGGTCACGTCGCCGAGCTGCGGCGTCCCGTTGACCTGCTCGGCAGTGCCGAAGATGATTGCCATGGTGGCGAGTGTGAGTGCCATGCCGGCCGAGCCGATGAGCAGCAGCGGTTTGCGGCCGATCTTGTCGATGAGCGCGATGGCGATCAGCGTGGTGGCGATGTTGACGATCGAGGTGATCACCGTGATGAGGAAGGACTGACTCTCGTCGAAGCCGACGGCCTCCCACAGCACGTTGGAGTAGTAGAAGATCACGTTGATCCCGACGAACTGCTGGAAGATCGACAGCCCCAGGCCAACCCAGACGATGCTGTAGACACCGCCGGTTGGTTTACGCAGATCCCGCCAGGAGGGTTTGGTCTCACCGGCCAGGGTGCTCTGGATCCGGTCGATGGTGATGTCGAGGTTCTTCTCGCCCAGCAGCAGGGTGAGGACCTTGCGCGCCTCGGGAATCCGATGGCTGGCCACGAGATAGCGCGGTGACTCCGGGATGGTGTAGGCGAGCAGGCCGTAGACGACCGCGGGAATAGCCATCAGCAGGAACATCCACCGCCAGGCCTCCAGCCCCAGCCACAGCTGCTTGTCAGCGCCGCCGGCGAGGTGGGCCAGCAGGTAGTCGATGGCCAGCGAGAGGAAGATGCCCGTGACGATGGCCAGCTGCTGCAGTGAGCCGAGCCGGCCGCGAATGCGTGCCGGTGACGTCTCGGCGATATAGGCGGGTGCGATCACCGAGGCCACACCGACGCCGATCCCGCCTACGATGCGGAACAGCACGATCATCCAGACGCTGGCGGCCAGGCCTGCTCCGATGGCGCTGATGAGGAACAGCACCGCGGCGATCTTCATCACCGCGATCCGCCCGATCCGATCGGCCAGCCGGCCGGCTGTCATCGCGCCAGCCGCAGCGCCGAGAAGTGCCGAAGCCACCGCGAACCCCAGCGAGGCGTTGTTGATACCGAAGTGCTTCTGGATCGAGGCGACGGCCCCGTTGATCACCGCACTGTCGTAGCCGAAGAGCAGACCGCCGAGTGCGGCCACCGAGGCGATGCGCACCGCCCCGCGGCCGGAGCCGAGCTCGTCGTCGTCGAAGACCGACGGTGTGTCACTGATCGGACCCTGACCTGACATCTGACATCCTCTCGCAGGCTGTGTGCGATCACGATGGCATATCAGATGCCCCACCGGACTGCAGTTCGCGGTAGATGTCGCGTAACCCCAGCACACCCATGCCGGCCAGCGAGTCGACGCGGCGGCGGCGTGCGGTCAGGGGCACCTCGATGTCGTTGGGCACCACCAGCACCGGACAGCCGGCGTCCTCCGCCGACGCCGCCCCGGTGACCGAATCCTCGACGGCCAGACAGTCCCGCGGCGCCATCCCCAGGAGTTCGGCCGCGCGGCGGTATAGATCCGGCGCCGGCTTGCCGCGGGGCACCTCGTCGCCGCACACACTGGCGGT
Organism: Mycobacteriaceae bacterium; assembly: GCA_037141465.1. Lineage (GTDB taxonomy): Bacteria > Actinomycetota > Actinomycetes > Mycobacteriales > Mycobacteriaceae > Mycobacterium. The sequence continues at coordinate 13,774 of JBAXCK010000075.1, forward strand.
GAAGTAGTGCCGTCCGATGCTGTCCAGGGCGCGTTCGGTCAGCGCGCGACGGGTGTTGGTCACCAGTGCCATCGGCACCCCGGCCGCCGTGACCGCCTCGAGCAGTTCCCGGGCGCCGTCGCACCACGGCAGCCCGGCTTCGAACAGGTCGCCGGTGACCTCATGCAGCCAGTCCGCGGTGGCGGCCATGTGGTCGGGATCGAGATCCATGCCGAGGTCGGTGTAGACGATCCGCATCACGCCTTCGGCTGAACCGCCGACCGTGGACAGGCGCACCTCGGGTGTGAGTACTCCCCCGAACCGCTCGTAGAGTCGCTGAATCGCGATATCCCACAGTTTCTCGGAGTCGACGAGCGTGCCGTCCATGTCGAACAGGACGGCTTTCATGGGTGGCGATTCTGTCAGACCCCCCTGCAAAGCTGATGCCATGTCCGCCACCGCGACCACAACCGAGAGGCTCGCAGGCCTTTTCGATGAGCTTGCGGAGTTGACCGGTCAGCGCAACGCGATCGACGGGCGCATCGTCGACCTCGTCGCCGAAATCGATCGTGAGGAGTTGTGGGGCGCCACCGGGGCGCGTTCGGTCGCCGCGCTGGTGGCCTGGAAGACCGGCACCTCGCACGCCAATGCCGCGGCGATAGCCACCGTGGCTCAGCGGGCGGAGGCATTTCCCCGTTGTGTTCAGGGCCTGCGAGAGGGCCGGCTGTCACTGGATCAGGTCGGAGTCATCGCCGGGCGCGCGGGCGAAGGGTCCGATGCGCACTACGCGCAGTTGGCCTCGGTGGCAACGGTGAGTCAACTGCACACCGCGATCCGTATGGAGCCGCGCCCGGATCCCGCTCCCCGACCCGGTCCGCAAGCGGCGATAACCAAGACCAGCGATGGTGCGTTCGACTTGTGGCGCATCACCCTGCCGCTTGTCGAATCGGCGACGTTCGAAGCAGCACTGCACTCCCACCGCGACGCACTGGTCGCCGAGTGCAAACCTGATGAGCCGTCAGCGATGCCGACGAACGTCGAGGCCTTCATGCGGCTCGTCGAGCGTGGATGGGACGCCGAGGTGCAACGGCGGCCGCACGGGCAGCGCACCACGGTGGTGGTGCACCTCGACGTCGAGCAGAAGATCGGCGCACTGCACCTCGGTCCGCTGCTGCCCGCCTCCGAGCGGCAGTACCTGACCTGTGATGCCACCTGTGAAGTGTGGTTCGAACGCGACGGCGACGTGATCGGCTCCGGTCGAACCACCCGCACAATCAGTCGTCGTCTGCGCCGCGCGCTCGAGCACCGTCACCGCAGCTGCGCCGTCCCCGGCTGCGCAGCCACCCGCGGCCTGCACGCGCATCACATCCGGCACTGGGAAGACGGCGGCGCAACCGAGTTGAACAACCTGGTGCTGATATGCCCCTACCATCACCGTCTGCATCATCGAGGCGTCATCACCATCACCGGGCCCGCCGGTCGCCTCGTGGTCACCGACAGCGACGGCGAGCAACTGTGCCCCGGATCGCTGGCGCGTCCGCCCCGTGGCACACCCCCGCCCGTCGCGCCGTGCTCCGGGCCGACCGGTGAGCGGGCCGACTGGTGGTGGTACGAACCGTTCCAGCCGCAGGC
>JBAXCK010000076.1:0-15346 GCA_037141465.1 Mycobacteriaceae bacterium
CGGCACCGGCGGCACCGGCGGAGCGGGTGGCGCGGTGCGAGGCGGCGGTGCTTCCGGCGCCAACGGCAACGGTGGACCCGGCGGCGTCGGCGGCACTGGAGGTGCACCCGGTGACGGCGGCACCGGCGCGCCCGGAAACGCCGTCACGATCAACGGCGGCCGCGGCGGCGACGGCGGTGCTCTCGGTGCTCCCGGAGCCGGGGGAAGCGGGGGCGGCCCCGGCGCCGGTGGTACCGGTGGCTTCCGTGGCGCGACGGGTGCACCCGGTCCGGGGCCGGCTCTCGGAGCCAACGGCGGTGCCGGCGGCGCCGGGTACACCAACCCCACCGGCACCGGCGGCGCCGGCGGCGCCGGCGGAAACGGCGTAGGCGCGGGCAACGGTGGTACCGGGGGTGCCGGCGGCGCCGGGACGACGGCCGTTGATTTCGGCTATGTCGACGGCGGTGCCGGAGGTGCCGGCGGTAACGGTGTCATCGGCGGTGCCGGGGGCACCGGCGGGAGCGCGGCGGCCGGCTACCAGGGCAGGCCCTCTGGGGGGTCGGGCGGCCTCGGCGGCAGCGGTTCAGGCGGGATCGGCGGGACCGGCGGGCGGGGTGGGACGGCATCCGTCTCCGGTGTCGGTGGCATTGCAAATGGCGGCGCCGGCGGCGGTGGTGGCTTTGGCCAGGTCGGCGGAGCAGGCGGTGCGGGCGGCTACGCCACAGGCGGCGGCGTCGCTGAAACCGCCGCGCAAGGCGGCCTAGGTGGATACGGCGGGGTTGGCTCGAGCGGTGCCGGCGGCCCAGGCGGTAGCGGCGGCAACGCGGTGGTGTTCGGCACTGACAGCATCAGCTTCGGCGGCGCCGGTGGTGCGGGCGGTAGGGCGTTCACGTTTGGCAATGGAGGCACCGGCGGTGCCGGTGGTTCGTCGACGTCCGGCGCGATATCGGGTCAGCAGCTTCTATTCGGCTTCGGCGGTGCCGGCGGTTACGGAGGGCAATCGGATAACGGCGTCGGCGGTCAGGGAGGCACCGGCGGCGGCGCCTTCAACGACGTCGCCGGCTATCAGTTGAGCCTCATTGGCGGCACGGGCGGCGCGGGCGGCATCGGCAACGCCGGCGGCGACGGCGGTGCAGGAGGCCAGGCCGTCGGCGGCGCCGGCACCACACTGTCCGCATTCGGGGGAGCCGGCGGCAAAGGTGGCAAAGGTGGCGCCGCGGGGAGCGTCGGTGGTGCCGGTGGCGCCGGTGGTTACGCCCTGGCACCGGGCGGCATTCAGGGGTTGAGCAGTTCCGTCGGCGGCACCGGTGGACAGGGCGGAGTGGGGGGCGAGATCGGCGTCGGTGCCAACGGTGGCACCGGCGGCACCGGTGGGAACGCGGGTGGTCCGGTCAACTCCGGTGGCGCCGGCGGCGCCGGTGGAGCCGGAAACGGCACGGGCTACCGTGGCGGCACCGGTGGTAACGGGGGCACTCCCGGCGGTGCGGGCGGAGCGGGTGGTCCCGGCCTAGACGGGGCCACCAACGGCAGTACCGGCGGCACCGGCTGAGCGTGGTGGCCTCCGCGTCAATTCATCTTCGGGTGCCCGGTGATGACGGGCTGTTTCAACACGATGAGCGATCAACCGAAAAGTCCGCCGGGCTGACGTGCGGTCGCTCAATCAGAGATCTCCCCCGAGATCTCCTCGATCAGGCGGCGCAGAGCATCGACGGCGCCCCGCAATGCCTCGCGATCGGCCGAGCGGAGCTTGGCGATGTGCGGGTCGATCACCGCGGCGCGGTCCGCGCGCACCCGCGCGAGCATCGCCGAGCCCGCCGGAGTGATACGGATCCGAACCGCGCGGGCATCATGCGGATCCGGAGCGCGCGTCACCAGACCGGCCTGCTCCAGTCGTCGCACCTGGGTGGTCATGGTGGGTTGTGAGCAGTGGTCGAGGTCGGCGAGGTCGCAGATGCGGGCCCCGCTCTTACCCCCGCTGCCCTGATCGTCGATGGTCCCCAGGAGTCGCGCCTGCGCCCACGGCAGCGGCAACGGGATGCGCTGTGATGCCAGCCGGTTCAGTCGCGCCACCGCGGTCAGCAACTCCGCTCCGAGTTCGTTGCCGCGGCCGCCGGTCATGGCCGTCATGCTAGGAGAGAACGGTGCGGCAGGTCGAACCGCCTAAGGCCGTTCTAGCTGGCAGAATCATGCAATGACCTCGACGCGGCCCGACGCGCTCCCGTCGCGTCGGCCCGGTCCGGGGCTGCCCGCCCGCCCCGGCCGGCGGCTGTCGCCGGTGGAGATGGCGCAGGCGTCGGTGATGGGCGCACTCAGCGCCGCCCTGGCGATCATCTCGGTGGTGGTCCCGTTCGCGGGCGGGCTGTCCCTTCTGGTCACGGTCCCGATGGGCCTGCTCGGCTACCGCTACCGGCTGCGGGTGCTGTTGGCCGCCACCTTCGCGGCCAGCACGATCGCCTTCCTGATCGCCGGCATCAGCGGATTCATGGTGGTGCTCAACTGCGCCTACGTCGGAGGCATGACCGGCATCATCAAACGGCGCCGCCAGGGCATGCCGGCGGTGATCGCGGTGTCGATCGTCGCCGGCATTCTCAACGGGCTGTGGGTGATCGGAGCGCTGCTGGTTCTGGTCCGGTTGCGCACACTCACCTTCGATGCGATGACGGCCAACGTCGACGGCGTCGTCAAGGCCATGTCGCAGTTCGAACCGTTCCGGCAGTCCGCCCTGGACGTGCGAGCGATGTTCGGCACCGCACTGCAGTACTGGCCGGTGCTGATCATGGGGTACTCGATCTTCACCATCATGCTGGTGACGCTGGTCGGTTGGTGGGCGCTGTCGCGGGTGCTCGACCGGTTGCGCGGCATCCCGGACGTGCACAAGCTCGAGACCCTCGATGAGCAGGGGCCGGTGGCGCCGTTGCCGGTGCGGCTCACCGACGCCAGGTTCCGCTATCCGGGTGCCGGCCACGACGCATTGCGTCCGCTGAGCATGTCCGTCGATGCGGGCGAGCACATCGCCGTCGTCGGCGCCAACGGCTCCGGCAAGACGACGCTGATGCTGCTGCTCTCCGGCCGGGCACCGACGTCGGGAATCATCGACCGCCCCGGCGCGGTGGGACTCGGATCGCTGGGCGGAACGTCGGTCGTCATGCAGCACCCCGAAAGTCAGGTGCTCGGTTCGCGGGTCGCCGACGACGTGGTCTGGGGATTGCCGCCGGACGCCCGCCCCGATGTCGGCGCGCTGCTCGGCGAGGTGGGCCTGGGCGGTATGGAGGAACGCGACACCGGGGGACTCTCCGGTGGGGAGTTGCAGCGCCTGGCCGTGGCCGCCGCGCTCGCCCGCCGGCCCGCCCTGCTGATCGCCGACGAAGTCACCAGCATGGTCGACCAGCGTGGACGGGACGCACTGCTCGGAGTGCTCTCCGATCTCACCGACCGCCACCGGATGGCGCTGGTGCACATCACGCACTACAACAACGAAGCGCAGATCGCCGACCGCACCATCAATCTCAGCGGCTCGGCCGACAACATGGTGATGGTCTCACCGGCCGCCGCACCCGAGGCCACCGGGCCGGTGCCGATTCCCGGTCACGCCGCGACCAGCCGATCACCCGTGCTGCGTCTGGACCGGGTCAGCCACGAGTACGCCGCCGGCACGCCGTGGGCCAAGACCGCACTGCGCGACGTCAGCTTCACCGTCAACGAAGGCGATGGAGTGCTGATCCACGGCGGCAACGGCTCCGGCAAGTCGACGCTGGCCTGGATCATGGCCGGTCTGACCACACCGACCTCAGGCACCTGTCTGGTGCGCGACAAAGCGGCGCAGGACTGCGTGGGCGAGGTCGCGATCGCCTTCCAGGCCGCTCGCCTGCAGCTGCTGCGCAGCCGCGTCGATCTCGAAATCGCCTCCGCCGCAGGGTTCTCTCCGTTCGACACCGCGCGGGTGGTGGCGGCCCTGGCTACCGTCGGCCTGGATGGGTCACTGGCGCAGCGGCGGATCGACCAGCTCAGTGGCGGGCAGATGCGCCGGGTGGTGATCGCCGGTCTCCTGGCACGCTGGCCGCAGGCGCTCATCCTCGACGAACCGCTCGCGGGCCTTGATGCCGACAGCCAGCGCGGCCTTCTTAGTTTGTTGACCGACCTTCGCCGTAACGCCGGTCTGACGGTGGTCGTGATCTCGCACGACTTCGCCGGACTCGAACAACTCTGCCCGCGCATCCTGCATCTGAACAACGGGATGCTGTCATGACCCAGACCCGGCAGCGCCGCCCGGTGGTGCTCCTGCGACCCGTCCCGGGGACATCGGTCATCCACGAACTGTGGGCCGGAACGAAAATGATCGTAGTGTTCGCGGTTTCGCTCCTGCTTGCCTTCTACCCCGGGTGGATACCGATCGCGCTGATGGCGATACTGCTGCTGGCGACGGCGCGGTTGGCGCACATTCCCGCCGGCGCGCTCCCGTCGATACCGCGCTGGCTGTGGATCCTGCTCGCGATCGGCGCCATCACCGCGGCACTCGGCGGCGGGGATCCGGTTCTTCACCTGTGGTCGTTGAACCTCGAGACCGGTGGGCTGCTGAAGTTCCTGAGGTTCACCGCGTTGTCGGTCGTCCTGCTGGGCTGGGGCGCGATGGTGTCGTGGACCACCGACGTCGCCGATGTCGCACCGGCGGTCGCGAAGCTGGGCCGCCCAGCACGTGCGCTGCGCATACCCGTCGACGACTGGGCCGTCGCGCTGGCACTGTCGCTGCGTGCCTTTCCGATGATGATCGACGAATTCCGGTTGCTCTACGCCGCCCGGCGGTTGCGGCCGCGTGCGGTGCTGCCCGACGGCAGCCGCCGCCGGCGCTGGGGCCGTGAGGTCGTCGACATGCTGGCCGCCGGCGTCACCGTCGCCCTGCGCCGTGCCGACGAGATGGGTGATGCGATCACCGCCCGCGGCGGCACAGGTCAGATCTCGGCGGCGCCCTCTCACCCGCGCCGCGCCGACTGGGTTGCTCTGAGCGCCGTCACTGCGCTGTGCGTGCTGGCCGTGCTGGTGGAAATCCGGGATCTCGGAGGGCTTGGCACCAGCTAGCGGCCCCGTCGGCAAACTGCCGCACCCCGGTCGATGCGCTCCGACGCCACCGTGGGCTAACATTGGCCCGATGAGGATCGGGGCGGGCACGATGGCGACCGCGGTGGCACTGGCCGCCGCCGGGGTTTTGCTGCCGCCCCTTCCGGCGGCTGGCGCCGACCAGCCCGTCTGCAACGGCACCACGTGCTCGTTCACCTCACCGAATCAGGCCATCGGCTGCGTCATCACCGCCGGCGCGGGATCGGCCACCCCCGACGGGGTCTTCTGCGGATGGGGCGACGGTGAACGCTCGCACACCGTGCGGATGGCCGCCAACGGCGCGTTGGACCCCTGCATCAATCCCGCGGTCGAACTCGTCGACCGGTGCACCGTCACCCCGATGAGCGGAGCGGTCGCCCTGGGCTACGGGCAGACCGCCAGCCTCGGCCCGTTCAGCTGCCTCGCCGAAGCGCAGGCGATCACCTGCACCGTGAACCCCCCGGGCAAGGGCTTCACCATGAACCGGGCCGGCATTCTTCCGGTGCTGCCGCCGCCCCCGCCGCCCCCGCCCGAGCCCGCACCGTCTCCCTCTCCCGAGTCGCCAACACCCCCACCGGTGGTTGCTCTGCCGCCGGCTGATCAATAGGAACCCTCGTGAAGACTGTGATCTCCGCGGTGGGTGTCGCCGCCGCGGTCCTCGCCGGAGCCAACATCAGCGCCCCGGCCGCCGGCGCCGCCGACCTCACCTCCGATCTCGGCCCCACCGTGCTGACGTTGGAGGGCGGTCTGGTCGGGATTCAGCACCTGCTGCACTTCACCCCGCGGCAGCTGCAGGGCTCGCTGTGCAAGGCGCCGAAGACCTGCACGCCCGTCGACTACCCGGCATGGCCGCTGGGCCAGTACTTCAACAATCTGGGCTCCGATGAACTGATCTCCGCCATCGACGCGCTGCCCGCCGGCACGCCCGTCACCCCGTTCGGGCACAGCCAGGGCGGACAGGTCATCTACACCACCATCCGCCGCTGGGTCGCCGACCCGGTCAACGCGCCCGACCCGTCACAGGTGACGTGGGTGTCGATCGGCAACCCGGAGAACGCCTTCGGCGGGACCAAACGCCAGGACGGTCTTCCGCCCGATACCCCGTACAAGGGCATCGAGGTGATCAAGCAGTACGACGGCTGGGCCGACTATCCGACCGGGAAGATGAACGCTCTGGCGTGGCTCAACGCGGCGGCGGGTAAGAACAACACCCACGTGTGGGGTTACTTCGACGTCAACCTCAACGATCCCAACAACATCCTCTGGGTGCCGGACAAGGCTGACGGCACACCCGGCAACATCACCTATGTATTCGTGCCGAATGACACGCTGCCCCTGATCCAGGCGACCGGACTGCTTGCGCCCCTGCTGAATCCGATCCTGGATCCGATCCTGCGGCCGATCATCGAATCGGCCTACGACCGCCCGATCGGCCCGGTCGGTGTGAGCACGAAGCCGGCCGCATCGGTACCGGCGAGAGTTTCCGCCACTCCGCGACCGGTCGCTGCACGGACCGCAGTGAAGGCCGCACCCGCCGCGGTGACGGTCCAGCGCGCACTCAGTGCGGCGGCCAGCCGGCCGGCCGCGGCGCAGCGCACCGGCCGCACGGCTGCTCGAGGAGCGCGCTAGTCGATTACGGTGGTGCGGTGAGCCGCGCCGTCGACGACGACTTCCTGGCCCTGCCCCGCAACGAGCTCGCTGACGCCGCACTGGCGGCGGCGACGGCGGCCGGCGCGAGCTACGCCGACCTTCGGGTGCACGCGATCACCACCGAACTGGTTCAGATGCGCGACGGCGAACTTCAGAGCGCGGTCGTCGACAGGGAGATCGGCCTGGCGGTGCGGGTCATCGTCGACGGCACGTGGGGCTTCGCCTCCCACGCCGGATTGACCCCCGACGTCGCCGCGGACACCGCGCGGCACGCGGTCGGCGTCGCCGTCACACTGTCGGCGCTGAACGCCGAGCGCATCGAACTCGCCGACGAACCGGTGCACCTCAATGCCAGCTGGGTGTCGGACTACCGGATCGACCCGTTCACCATCCCGACCGCCGACAAGGTGGAGCTACTCGGCGAGTACTCGGGACGCCTGCTGGCTTCCGACGGCGTGGACCATGTCTCCGCCCATGTGCACTCGGTCAAGGAACAGACCTTCTACGCCGACACCTTCGGCTCGTCGATCACCCAGCAACGGGTGCGCATCATGCCCTCGCTCGACGCCGTTTCGGTCGATGCCGCCGCCGGCCGGTTCGAATCCATGCGCACGCTGGCCCCGCCGACCGCCCGAGGCTGGGAGGCCGTCGCCGGTGACGAGGTCTGGGACTGGACCTCAGAACTCGCCGAGATCCCGGTGCTGCTCGCCGAGAAGACCAAGGCGCCGAGCGTCGTCGCAGGCCCGACCGACCTGGTCATCGACCCCACCAATCTGTGGCTGACCATCCACGAATCAATCGGCCACGCCACCGAGTACGACCGCGCGATCGGCTACGAGGCCGCCTACGCCGGCACCTCGTTCGCCACCCCGGACAAGCTGAACACCATGCGATACGGGTCGCCGGTCATGAACGTCACCGCCGACCGCACCGTCGAACACGGCCTGGCGACAATCGGCTACGACGACGAGGGCGTCGCCGCCCAAAGCTGGGATCTGGTCGCAGACGGAATCTTCGTCGGCTATCAGCTGGACCGGGTGTTCGCCAAACGGCTCGGCAAGGCCCGCTCCAACGGTTGCTCCTACGCCGACTCGCCCCACCACGTGCCGATCCAGCGGATGGCCAACGTGTCCCTGCAACCCGGGCGCGAGGATCTGCGCACCGCCGATCTCATCAGTCGCGTCGAGGACGGCATCTACATCGTCGGCGACAAGAGCTGGTCGATCGACATGCAGCGCTACAACTTCCAGTTCACCGGGCAGCGGTTCTTCCGCATCCGCGACGGCCGCCTCGACGGCCAGGTGCGAGACGTCGCCTACCAGGCCACCACCACCGACTTCTGGAACTCGATGGAAGCGGTGGGCGGGGCGTCCACGTGGCGGCTGGGCGGGGCGTTCAACTGCGGCAAGGCTCAACCCGGCCAGGTGGCCGCCGTCAGTCACGGTTGCCCCTCGGCGCTGTTCCGCAAGGTCAACGTCCTCAACACGATCGAGGAGGGCCGATGAGCGTGAGCGAAGAGGCCAAGTCGGGGTGGAGCCGGTGATCCCGGCGCAGGACGTCGTCGATCGCGCGCTGAGCACCGCCGCACACTCGGGCCGCTGCGACGAGACCATCGTCATCGTCACCGACCGCACCGAGGCGTCGCTGCGGTGGGCCGGTAACTCGATGACCACCAACGGTGTGGCCACCAGCCGCTCGATGTCGGTGATCGCGATCGTCCGACAGGGCGGCACCGCACGGGTCGGGGTGCAGCGCTGCAGCGTCCTCGACCCCGATGCCGTCGCCGATGTGGTGGCGGCCGCGGAATATGCCGCACACACCGCGCCCGAGGCCGGCGACAGTGCGCCGCTACTGACCGGATCAGGTGAACCCGCCGACTGGGGCGATCCGGTGCCGGGCACCGGTGCCGGCGCATTCGCCGGCCTCGCCCGCACCTTGTCGACGGGATTCGGCCGCACCGACCGGCTCTACGGTTTCGCCCACCACATCGTCGAGACGACGTTCCTGGGCACTTCGACCGGTGTGCGGCGCCGGTTCACCCAGCCGACCGGGTCGGTTGAGATCAACGCCAAGCGCGGCGGCGCCAGCGCCTGGGCGGGAACCAGCACGCCGTGGTTCGCCGGCGTGGATATCGATGCGATGCTCGCCGAACTCTCCGCGCGACTCGACTGGGCGGGGCGCACCGTCGAGCTTCCGGCCGGTCGCTACGAGACACTGATGCCGCCCTCGGCGGTAGCCGACATGATGATCTACCTCGGCTGGTCGATGGAAGGCCGCGGCGCCCAGGAGGGCCGCACCGCGCTGTCCGCACCCGGCGGAGGGACGCGGGTGGGGGAGACGCTCACCGCTCTGCCGATCACCCTGTACTCCGACCCGAAAGCACAGGGCCTGGAGTGCGCCCCGTTCGTCCACGCCGCCACCAGTTCTGAACGCATGTCGGTCTTCGACAACGGTATGGACATCGGCCGGGTCGACTGGATCCGCGACGGTGCCATCAACGCGCTGACGTATCCGCGCGCCGCGGCGGCGGAATTCGGCGCGACCCCGACGGTCCCCGCCGACAACCTGCTGATGACCGGCGGCACCGCGTCGCAGGCTGAGATGATCGCGGCCACCGAGCGCGGACTGCTGCTGACGACGCTGTGGTACATCCGCACCGTCGACCCCACGACACTGTTGCTCACGGGCCTGACCCGCGACGGTGTCTACCTGATCGAGGACGGCGAGATCACCGCCGCCGTCAACAACTTCCGATTCAACGAGAGCCCGCTGGATCTGCTGCGCCGCGCCACCGAGGCGGGAACCGCCCAGCAGACTCTGCCGCGGGAGTGGGCCGACTGGGCCACCCGCGCCGTCATGCCGACGCTGCGGATCCCCGACTTCCACATGTCCTCGGTCAGCCAGGCGCAATAATCACCCCATGGCCGACGAGATCGACGAACTGCTGTCGCGCCTCCGCGGCCAGTCGCAGCTGGGCAGCCAACCAGACGCCGTCACCGAGTTCGCCGACCAGTTCAGCGCCGACGTCTCGGAAATCACTGACGCACAACGGGCCGCGCTGAGCACCGCACTCGGGAAGGCGACGTTCCCGGTGGTGGTCAGGATCTACCTCGCCGACTTCCTGCCGCGCGTGAAGGCCGGACTCGACGCGCTCGGCCTGCCCGCCACGTGGTGGGACACCACACCGCAGACCAGTCACACCGACGTCTCCGAAGTACTGTTCAACTCGTTCCTGCCTGCCGTCGCGCGACTGCGCGCCCTCGATCCGATCACCACTGAACTGGTCCGGTTGCGCGGCGCGCGAGCCCATGACTGCCGGATGTGCAAATCCTTGCGCGAGGGCACGGCCCTGGACGCGGGCGGATCCGAAACGCTCTACGACGAAGTCGACCGCTACGAAAGCTCCGATCTGATCAGCGACCGGCAGAAAGCCGCGCTGCGCTACGCCGACGCGCTGATCTGGACGCCCGCGCACATCGAGTCCCCGGTGGCCGACGACGTGCTGGCTCACTTCACGCCCGCGCAGGCCCGTGAGCTGACGCTGGATGTCATGCGCAACGCCAGCAACAAGATCGCTGTCGCGCTGAAGGCGGATGCCCCGCGGGTGCAGCAGGGTACCGAGCGTTATCTCATCGACGAGGACGGCCAGACGGTCTACAGCTGATTCCGCCCCGCCGACCGTCGCGGCGCAATACCGTGACCGCATGCTCGAGGTCTCCGAAGTCGGCAACAAGATCAGCAAGGAGGACTACAGGGCTGCCATCCCGGATCTGCGCGTCGGCCTGATCAACGCCCAGTACGACCTCGGCCGTGCCGACTTCCCCGTGGTCATCTGGATCGCCGGCGATGACCGGATGGCCGCAAACGCCCTTGTCAACCGGCTCAACGAGTGGATGGACTCCCGCTTCATCGAGACCCGGGTGTTCGCCGACCCGACCGCCGAGGAACACCAGCGTCCGCCGCTGTGGCGGTTGTGGCGTTCCCTGCCGCCGAAGGGCCGCGCGTCGTTCTTCGTCGGTGGACTGATGCGCGCCGCCATTCAGTACTCCAAGAGCGAAATCGGCGAGCTCGAGTTCAACGCCTGGCTGCGCCACGTCGCGCAGATGCAGACCGCCCTGGTGGACGACGGCGCACTGATCGTGAAGTTCTTCCTGCACACACCTGCCAAGGTGCAGAAGAAGAAACTCAAGGAAGCAGAGAAGCACCCCGAACTCGGCTGGCAGATCGACCAGCGCGACTGGGCGGCCCTGGACACCTTGGGGCCGGTGCTGCCGATCGCCGAGCGCATTCTGCGCGAGACCAGCGGACCCGGCGCGCCGTGGATCGTCGTTGAGTCCACCGATGATCGTTATCGCGATCTGACGGTCGCCCGCGCGATCCTCGCCGCGATCCGGGCCCGCCTCGACGAGGGGCACATCATGCACACCACGGCCTCGATCGCCGAGTCGGTGTTCGGTGACATCGACGAGAAGGCCAATGTGTTGTCCGCGATCGATCTCTCGCAGTCGATGGATCGTGACACCTACCGTAAGGCCCTCGCCAAGCAGCAGGCGAAGCTGCACAAGCTGTCGATCGAGGCCCGAAAGCGGGGCGTGAGCACGGTGCTTGCCTTCGAAGGCTGGGACGCCGCCGGCAAGGGCGGGGTGATCCGTCGCGTCGTCACCGCACTGGAGGCCGGTGACTTCCGCGTCATCCCGGTGGCCGCCCCGACCGAAGACGAGCGCAAGTTCCATTACCTGTGGCGGTTCTGGCGTGACCTGCCGCCGGCAGGCAAGTTCGTCATCTTCGACCGCACCTGGTACGGCCGGGTGCTGGTGGAACGGCTCGAAGGGTTCGCCACGTTGGCCGAATGGCAGCGTGCGTTCGACGAGATCAACGACTTCGAAGCCCAGCTCGTCGAACACGGTTCGTTCATCGCCAAGTTCTGGCTGCACATCTCCGCCGAGGAGCAACTGTCCCGCTTCCAGGCCCGCGAGCAGACGCCGTACAAGCAGCACAAGATCACCGAGGAGGACTACCGCAACCGGGAGAAGTGGCACGACTACGTCAAGGCCGTCGACCAGATGGTGCTGCGCACCACCTCCGAGGGCTCGCAATGGCACGTGATACCGGCCAACGACAAGTACTGCGCCCGGATCGCCACCCTCAAGGCGATCAACAAGGGTTTGGCCCGCACGTTGCGGAACACCTGAGGCGCTATCGTCGTTCTAGTTCTTTGGTGTTCCAGGGGCGGTAGCTCAGTTGGTTAGAGCCGCGGACTCATAATCCGTTGGTCGCGGGTTCGAGCCCCGCCCGCCCCACGTCGGAGGGTATTTTCGCCAGCACAATCAGCCGAGTCCGTTGGCGCTATAGCCGCCGAGGCCAGTGCTGGCAGTCGTGTAGCTGGTGCCGCCAAAGGTGACAGTGCCCGCGGCCCGAGCCCGAAGATCCGGCCAGGGCATTCCAACGTCCAGCGCAGCTGCCACGAGAGGCCGGTGACCTTGACCGGACCCAGTCTGCCGATGCTGCGGATCAAGGGGATAATCGTCCCGTATCACGTGCTAGACGGTGCTGAGCCCCAGTGTGAAAGTCGTGTTCACGCTGCCCCGGGAGTTGTTGTTCGTGACGTTCCCCGACACGGTGGTCCCGCGACTCCAGCCCGTGGCCAGGATTCCCCAGCCCTGGTTGCCGGAGATGTCGTTCACCCTCGTCGCGTCGGCGCCGCCGATCGTGATTCCTCGGGCGCCGAGGAGGCGGACACCGGACTCGCCGTTGCCGCCAATGTTCGACGACTGGATGACCGATCCATCCATCTGTCCGAAGGCGAACACGCCGTTGTCGCCGTTGTCTCGAATGACGTTGCCAGACGTGGGCGAGCCGATCACCGAGCGCAGTGAGCCGATCAGCGCCACGCCCGAACCGGTGTTGCCCGCGACCGTCGAGCCGAGCAGTTTGAGGCCGTCGGTGAACAGGGCTGTGATGCCGTTACCGCTGTTGGCTGCGATCTCGTTGGAGAACCGCAGCCCTTGAGCAGCATCGCGCGGCCCGCCTATGCGGATGTTCGATGTTCCTGGGCCGACGAAGACTCCGCCCGCCTTGTTCGGGAGTTGATAGGCGGTACCGATGGGCACCCCGATTCCCAGGCCGACTCGGGTGTTAAACACCGTGTTGTCATGGGCGTTGTCCTTGAAGACGATGCCGTAGCCGAAGTTACTGCCGACGTGGACGCTGAAATCGCTGTCGAACTGCTGAACGGATGGCTTGAAACCGCCGATGGCGATCTCGCTGGAATTGCCGCCGATCACGATGCCGTTGCCCAGGTTGGGCAGCGGTGCGTTGATCTTGTAGGTGGTGCCGACGGCGGTGTCAGTGACCTCTGCTCCGTGGGCGTTGCCCGCGAACTCGATGCCGTTACCCCAGTTGCCGCCGATGAGTGAGGTGCGGATGATGTTCCACGTCGTGGAATCGGTCGGGTCGAAGTCGGGGTTGCTCGACGTGATGCGGATTCCGCCGGCGCGATTCGGCGTGGGCGACAACCCGAATGCGGCCTGGCCCACGAAACTGTTGAACGAGATGAATCCAGTGGTGGTGCCGGCCACTTCGATGCCGAATCCGTCGTTTCCGCTCAACACATTGCCGAGGGGTATCTCGCCGCCAAGGATGACGCGTTGAGAGGCACCGTCGACGAGCAGTCCGTCGCCGCGGTTGCCCACGGTTGTCGCGTTGTCGGATCCGAGGCCGAAGAAGTTCGCCCAGACGATGGTGTCATTGGAGTCCGAGATGCGCAGGCCGTTGCCCTGATTGCCGCCGAGGACATTGAAGAATACGAACGGGTCCTGCAGGGCGGTGGTTCCGACGAGGCGGTTGCGGTTCGCGTTGACGATCGCGACGCCGTCGCCCTGATTTCCCAACGCCGATAATCCGGACGCCGAGGTGCCGACGAAGTTTCCGCTGATTTGGTTGTCGCTGGAATCGGCGTCGATGAGGATTCCGTCGCCCTGGTTACCGGAGACCAGATTGCCCTGGGGCGGACGGACGAAGACGCCACTGGTGGGGTTGTTACCGCCGGTTGCATCGCCGCCAACGAAATTGGCCCTCGATCCCAGGGTTATTCGGATTCCATTGCCGCGGTTGGCAATCCGGATGATGCCGGACGAATCCGTGCCGACATAGCTGGCCTGGACGGTGTTGTTATCAGCTCCGGTGATAGTGATTCCGTCGCCGCGATTGCCGCTGATGACGTTCGACAGCACAAACGATGTGGTGGACCCGAGACCGATCTGGTTGCCGCTGGCCCCTGCTTGGATCAGGATTCCCGATCCGCGGTTGCCCTCGGAGGTGTATCCGTCTTCCCAGACTCCGATGTAGTCGCCGGTGAAGATGGTGTTCGACGCGGCGATGGTCACGCCGGCCGACGCGGCATCGACAAAGGACAGCGACATGACCTGCGATCCCGATGCACCCTGCGCGAGAGTCAGGCCGTTTGTGTTCTCGAAGTCGACACGGACCAGTGGCGCTCCGACGAAACCGGGCGCAGTTGTTCCGTCGATCACCGTCGTGTCGGTCACCGTGGGCAAGGCTGTCGGTCCGAGCCTGATCACCCCGGCGACGTTGAACGTGATGAGGTCGGTGCCGGCGGAGGTGTTCGCATCGATGATCGCCTGGCGCAGTGAACCCGGCCCGGAGTCGTCCAGGGTGCTTACGACGAAGGTCTGGGCGATAGGTGGACTGGTCGGTTTGATCGGGGGTACGACCGTCGGCGGGCCCTGAAGCTGCCGTCGTATCAGGAACAGCGCGCCCGAAAGAAAGTCGGTGACGGGGTTAGCGGGCAGTCCGCCGAGCCAACTGAGGCTGTTGTCGACGAACCCGGTGACGAGGCTGTTCAGCGAACCGGGTGAAGCGGTCGCGGCGGCGGCGGGCGTCGCCGTCTGGGCGGCGGCCAGCGGTGTGTAGCTCGCGGCGACAGGGACGGCAGTCGGCGCGCTGCTCGAGGCCCAAGCGGTCGCGACAGAACCGATCGAGGACCCGCTCAGCTCGCTGAGTGCGGCGGCGGGCGGATTCGTCGTCGATGCGGCCGGCGCGATTGCAGTCCGGCGCGACGCCGCCCCACCCACCCCACGGCTCCTCTGAGTGTCAGCGGCCGCAGAAGGCGACGGCCGGCTCGACGAGCCCTGTGAAGGCTGGACGGCGGCAGGTTGGCGAACCGCCCGCTGGGCTGCGGCGACAGGGGGGTGGACTCCCGCGCGGGGTGCTACCGACCCGCGCGCGGCGGCGCGCGGGCTCGAGTTGGCGCGCTCGGTGCGATCAGCTCCCGCCGAGGCCGCATCGGTCCGGTCAGCGTGAGCCACCCCGGCACCAGCCACCGCGGCCCATACCCCCACCCCGAGGGCGCCGGCACCTAACCAGCCATACGGGGTACGAGCACGACGACGTGGCGGGGGCACATTGATCACGCCGCTATTAAAGCTGATGCCGTGTCCCGTCTCGTACATCGGCAGCACCGCAGTCCGGGGACAAATACCAGGGGAGAACCCCTATCCCCGTCACGACCGTCGACCGGAGGCGGTACTGGGTGGCAAAACGTACGCACTAAACCGAGGGGTGGTTATCGGCGGTGCGGTCGATGACCCGCGACGACTGACCCGAA
>JBAXCK010000077.1:0-15340 GCA_037141465.1 Mycobacteriaceae bacterium
GACGGCTCGCTGGACATCATCTTCGCCAAGACCGACCCGGGTGACCCGAACGCCAACTGGTTAGCCATACCCAATGGCGGATTCAGCGCCTACCTCCGCATGTACCTGCCGGAGCAGGCGGCACTGGATCGCACCTGGGTGCCGCCGGCGATCCAGCGCCGAAGCATCTTCGGCATCCAGTTCCAGTAGTCGAGTTCTCGTCAACGCCCGCCGGCCCACCGGCGGGCGAGACCGACCTCAGCCGGTCTTGGTGGCGCCGCCCACCTCAGCGGGCAGTGGCGGCGGTGGGGGCACAGCCGAACCGGTCGCCGAGCTGGCCGGCGCCGCAGAGGTCTTGGGTGCACTGGACGTCAGGCCCGGCGTTGAACTCGCCGTCGGCGCCGCCGATGTCGGAGCCGCTGACGTGGTGGGCGCGGACGAGGTAGTCGACGCCGCGGACGTGGACGGCGTTGCCGATGTCGACGTGCTCGGCTTGGACGGGGTGCTCGCGCTCGCGGGGCCCTGCGCGCTGTGGTAGTCCAGCCAGGATTCGGTCCGGAACGTGCTGCCACCCGCGGTGACACTCAGCGCGGTCGGTGTGACGGTATAGGTCACGCCGTCGTTTTTGGCGACGAAGGTCGAATCGGAGGTCTGCGTCGCCGTAGTGATGAGTTTGGCCCCGTCGCGCACCCGCACGCCGCGGTATTCGTAGGCGCCGGCAGCCGTCTTGCAGATGGCGATCCGTGAGGTGTCGGTGACCCCGAAGATCACCGCGGTGTCGGGCTTGGTGCAACGGGCGGTGGAATCGACATAGCCCTGCGCATCAGAGGGCGGCGCAGCCGTCGGCGCGGCGATGGCCAGCGGGATGCCGATCACGACTATCGCCGTCGCTGCGGCAGCGGCGGCAACGAGACCTGCTCTGCGCAGCGCGGATGACTGCGGGGTGGACGAAGGCATGAATGTACTCATCGCATTCCAGGGGACCACGCGCGCGCGAGGCATTGCCAGCAACGATGCCGACCTAAGGCGCAATCGTTAGGCCGCCGATACCCGTTCGCCCCGGGCGATCACGTCACGAACCTGCAAGTCGGAGTCCAACACCACCAGGTCGGCGACCGCACCGGCCTGCAGGACCGGGCTGGGCAGTCCGAGCGCTCTGGCCGGTGTCACCGACGACTGCGCAACGGCACGCAGCAACGCCGCATCGCGGGACATTCCGGTGCGCGAAGTGCTGTGGTCCACCGCGAAGCGGAACAACCGATCCATGGTGGCGGTGCTGCCGGCGATGGTGTCGGTTCCTGCGAGGTGGGCCACTCCGCCGGTGACCTCGACAGCCAGCGGGCCGATTCGATAGGCGCCGTCGGACATACCCGCCGCAGCCATCGCATCGGTCACCAGCGACACCCTGTCCGGCCCGGCGATTGCGCAGACATGCCGATACAGTGCGGCATCGACGTGCACACCGTCGGCGATCAACTCCACGACGATGCGCGGATCCTCGAGTAGCGCGATCACCGGACCAGGTTCGCGGTGGTGGATCGGCCGCATCGCGTTGAACAGATGAGTGGCCACCGTGGCTCCCGCCTCCACCCCCGCCCGGGTCTGCTCATAGGTGGCCTCGGTGTGACCGATCGCGGCCACCACGCCCGCGCCGACGATGCGTCGTATCGCCTCCAGGGCCCCCTCGCGCTCGGGCGCCAGCGTCACCATCCGGATCGTTCCGCGGCCGGCGGCCAGGACGTCCTCGATCTCCTGTGGTGACGGATCACGCAACAGGGCCGGATCATGGGCACCGCAGCGTTTTTCGGCCAGCCACGGCCCCTCGAGATGAATGCCGGCCAGCACGCCGGCCCGCACGTCGTCGGCCAGCGCACCGACCTGCGCCAGAAGGTCGGCGGGTGATTCAGACACCAGTGACGCGATCAGCGTGGTGGTGCCGTGGCGGCGGTGCAACGCCGCTGCGGTTCTGGTCGCCTGTGCGCCGCCGGAGAAACTTGCGCCGCCGCCACCGTGCACGTGCGTGTCGACGAATCCGGGCACGACGGTGGCCCAGTCGAGATCGCGATCGGCGGGCCGGGGCGCGGTGCCGTCGCCGATCGCCGTGATGACACCGTCGGACATCTCGACCCACCCGGGACGCAGCAGATCCCGGCCGGTCAGCAGTGAACCGGCGCTCAGCAGCACCTCAGATTCCCTGCCACGCCGGTTTGGCCTCATAGGTCTCGCGGTAGTACTCGGCGAGTTGGAGACGCCCGGATGCCGCGTCGTCGATCAGCACCGTCGCATGCGGGTGGTGTTGGAGCACGCTCGCCGGCCACAGTGCCGACACCGGCCCCTCGACCAGGTGGTGAATCGCCTCAGCCTTGTTGCGCCCCGTTGCCACCAGCACCACATGCCGGGAATCCATGATGGTGCCCAACCCCTGGGTGAGGCAGTGGGCGGGAACCGCATCGACGTCATCGCCGAAGAACCGGGCGTTGTCCATCCGGGTCTGTCGTGTCAGGGTCTTGATCCGGGTGCGCGACGCCAGCGAGGAGCCGGGTTCGTTGAAGCCGATGTGGCCGTCGGTGCCGATCCCGAGGATCTGAAGGTCGATGCCGCCGGCCTCCCGGATGGCGGCCTCGTAGGCCGCGCACGCGGCCGGGATGTCGGTGGCGAGGCCGTCGGGACCCTGGACCGCTCCGGGTGCGAAGTCGACCCGCGATGCGAACGTGGTGTCGATGACGTTGCGGTAGCGCTCCGGGTGCTCGGGCGGGAGTCCCACGTACTCGTCAAGGGTGAAACCGCGCGCCTGCGAGAAGGACACCCGGCCCGCGGCGCATCGCGCCGCAAGGTCGTCGTAGATGGGCAGCGGGGATGACCCGGTGGCCAGCCCGAGCACCGCGCCGGGCTTCTGCTTGAGCAGTGACTCGATGGCGTCCGCCGCGACGCCGCCGATCCCAGCTGCGTCCCGCAGGATGATGACCTCCATCGCCCCGCCTACTTGTTCGCGATGAACAGTGCTGCGCCCGCTGACAGTTCGGCTCCCGCAGTGACGGCCGCACCGACGACGACGTTGGCGGCATCACGCTCGTCCATCACCACCACCGGTACCACCGGGCTGTAGCCCGCTGCCACGATGGCCGGTACGTCGTAGGTGATGACCCGGTCCCCGGCGGTCACTGAGTCACCCTGCGCGACGTGTGCCGTGAATCCCGCGCCGCCCAGTTGCACGGTGTCCAGACCGAGATGAACCAGAACGCCCACGTTGTCCGCCGTCATGATCACGTAGGCGTGGGGGAGCAGTTTGAGGATCTTCCCGGTCACCGGTGCCACCGCGTCGACGACCACACGCGGCGGGTCGATCGCCGCGCCGTATCCCACCATCCCTTGCGAGAACACCGGATCAGGCACCTCGGCGAGTGTCAGCGCACGACCCTCGACGGGCGCCAGTACATCAGTCCTGCTCACGGGAGCTCCTTCGTTGGCTGTAGCGCCAGAATAAAGCCAAGACCGCCTCCCGCATTGCGTATTTGCCGAGGGTATTTGTGGACTAGGCTCCGCTAAAGCCGCGATGAGGAAGGGCTGACCGCAGATGAGTGATGTGACCAAATCAGCAGGGGCGCAAGCCAAGTCGGGTCTGAATATCCCAGGTTTCGCTCAGCTTCAGCGGCTCGGCAAGAGCCTGATGCTGCCGATCGCCGTACTGCCCGCCGCCGGCATCCTGCTGCGACTCGGCCAGGACGACCTGCTCGGCAGGATCAAGGCGCCCGTGATCGGGCCGTTCTTCCAGGCTATGAGTGCTGCGGGCGGGGCCCTCTTCGACAACCTGGCATTGCTGTTCGCCGTCGGTGTGGCGATCGGCTTCGCGCGCAAGGCGGACGGTTCCACCGCGTTGTCGGCGGTGGTCGGCTACCTCGTGATGCAGGCGGTGTTCAAGACGATGTCACCTGTCGTCCTCGACGGTGTGCTCGACAAAGCCGGCAAACAGGCGATGATCAACTACAGCGTCCTCGGGGGCATCGTGGTGGGGCTCATCACCGCCGTGCTCTTCGACCGCTACCACACGATTGCGCTGCCGCCCTATCTCGGATTCTTTGGCGGACGGCGGTTCGTGCCGATCGTCGTGTCACTGGCGATTCTGTTCGTCGCTTTCGCGATGAGCTACTTCTATCCGATCTTCAACGCCGGCCTAACGGGCTTGGGCAAGTTCATCGGTGGCGCGGGTGCCCTGGGCGCCTTCATCTACGGCTTCGCCAATCGGATGCTGATCCCAGTCGGGCTGCACCACATCCTGAACTCCTACATCTGGTTCCTGTACGGCAGCTACACAAAGCCCGACGGCACGGTCGTGACCGGTGAGCTGCCCCGGTTCACCGCGGGCGACCCATCCGGCGGGCACCTCACCGCGGGTTTCTATCCGATCCTGATGTTCGGTCTACCCGCCGCCGCACTGGCGATGATCCATGTGGCCAACGCGCGGCAGCGCAAGGTGGCCTTCGGCATCCTCTCGGCGGCCGGTCTGACCGCCTTCCTCACCGGCGTGACCGAACCGCTGGAGTTCTCCTTCATGTTCGTGGCCTTCCCGCTCTACATCGTGCATGCGCTGCTCACAGGTGCGTCACTGGCGATCGCCTATCTGCTGGACATCCATCTGGGCTTCTCGTTCTCCGCCGGCCTGATGGACCTATTGCTGTACGGCACCGCACCCGCGGCGAAGAACATCCCGTTGCTCATCGGGATGGGTGTGGTGTTCTTCGCGCTGTACTACCTGCTGTTCCGGTTCGTCATCACCCGATGGAACATGCGAACCCCGGGTCGCGAACCCGAGGGCGAGTTCGAGGCCGAGGAGAGCGCCAACCTCAGCGTGGGCGGCGATGCGGCGACCGCCATCCCCGTCGGAGCGGCCACCGTCGCGACAGCGCCTGCGAGAACCGACAGTAAGGCCGAACAACTCATCGCCGCGTTCGGCGGCCGGGAGAACCTCGTCAATGTCGATGCGTGCATCACCCGCCTGCGAATGGACGTGGCCGACACCTCGCGTGTGGATCACGACCGGCTCAAGGCACTCGGTGCCGCCGGCGTCATCGAGGTCGGCAGCAGTGTGCAGGCGGTATTCGGCACCCAGGCCGAAGCGCTGAAGAACGAGATTCTCGACGTTCTTTAGGCGCGCCGCGCACCTGTTCGGACCCCGGTGAGCGGGTAATCTCGCCTCGACCATGAATGGCGCGCGCACCGGAGAGATCAGAGCGCTGACCGGGCTGCGCATCGTCGCTGCACTGTGGGTGGTGCTGTTCCACTACCGCCCGATGCTGTGGGACGCCTCGCCGCGACTGCGTGAGGATCTGGCTCCGGTGTTCAACGCCGGCGCGCAGGGTGTCGACCTCTTCTTCATCCTGAGCGGATTCGTACTCGCGTGGAACTACCTGGACCGGATGGGGCCGAACTGGTCGGGCCGCGCCACCCTGCACTTCCTGTGGCTGCGCCTCTCGCGGGTGTTGCCTATCTACCTGGTGACCATGCATCTGGCAGCAGTGTGGATCATCATCACCCTGCATGTCGGCGACGTGCCGTCGCCGGACGCCGACAGGCTGACGGCACTGAACTACGTGCGCCAGTTATTCATGGTTCAGCTGTGGTTCTCGCCCTTCTTCGACCACACCAGCTGGGACGGGCCCGCATGGTCGATCAGTGCGGAATGGCTGGCTTACCTGCTCTTCGCAGGACTCATCCTGATGATCTTCCGGATCGGCCGCGTCTCACGGGCACGTACGTTGTTCGCGTTGGCGTTCTGCGCTTCCCTTCCGCCGACGCTGCTCCTGCTGTCCAGCGGAATGCTGTACACACCGTGGAGTTGGCTGCCGCGCATCATCGCGCAGTTCACGGCGGGAGCGTTGGCCTGCGCCGCAGTGCGGCGCCTCGACATCGGAGCGCGCGGAAAACGCATTGCGGGCTACATCTCCCTGGCGCTCGTCGCGTGCATCGTCGCGATCCTGTATTACTACGACGCCAACCCGGTTGCCGGCATGGTCGACCCGGCAGGTGTGGTGGCGTTGCTGTTCATGCCGTTGGTGGTGGCGTTGTCGATCGGAGCCGGAACTCTGCCTGCTCTGCTGTCGACCCGTCCGATGGTCTACGGCGGTCAGATCTCCTTCAGCCTCTACATGATCCACGAGCCGGTGCACACCATCTGGGATTGGGCAGCGGCGCAGTACGGGATCGTGCTGTCGAAGCCGGCGGCGAAGATCGTGGTGATCGGGCTCATTCTCGTGGCCGTAGCCGCAGCGATGGCGCTCTTTCGATTCGTCGAGGAACCGGCACGCCGCTGGATGCGCGCGATGGTGGACTTCCGCGACGTCCGGGGGGTCTCCGACGACACTGAGGGCCCGGGCACCAGGGGCCGGCTGCAGTCGGTCGGCCGCGACGCGCACGCGCGCGCGACGGCGACGTCCGCAAGGGCGGGCTGATCCCGGCCTAGGCTTGCGCAGGTGAGGGTGGGGCGAGTCGCTATCGGTAGAACTCTGCTGATCGCAGGTCTACTCGTTGCTGTCAGCACAGGGCCGCACGCCGCGGCCGAGGAGTCGGCTCAGGTCGCGATCATCGGTGATTCCTACACGGCCGGCTCGACGGAGGGCGGGAACGGCCCCAGGGCATGGCCCCAGGTGGCCTGGCAACTGCTCTCCGCACAAGGGGTGGACGTCAACACCGACGTCGCCGCCGAGGGCGGTGCCGGTTACGGCCAGCCGGGTAGCCGGGGCCGTGTCTTCGTCGACCTCACCGCCCAGGCCGTCCGCCACAATGACGCCCTCGTGGTGTTCTTCGGTTCGCGAAACGACGAACCCGTCGACCCCCAGCGTTTCCCGGTATTGGCGGCGAATGCATTCCAGCTCGCGCGGTTCAATGCGCCCGCCGCGAAACTTCTGGTGATCGGCCCGCCATGGCCCACCGCCACTCCACCACCGGCGGTGCTGCGGATCCGCGACAGCCTGCGAGACCAGGCCGTCGCAGCGGGCGCGGTGTTCGTCGATCCGATCGCCGAAGGATGGTTCGTGGGCCGGCCCGACCTGATCGGGAATGACGGTGTGCATCCCACCGACGCGGGCCACGCCTACCTGGCGGCCAAGATCGCACCTCTGATCTACGACCAGCTCACGGTCCGGATCTGACCACAAGTTGATCCATCGCCCGCCGGGGTCCACGATCGTGGATGTGGCGAAGCACTCGGGGGCGCGGGTGGCCGTGCCCCTGGTCGCCGCGGTTGCCGTCGTCGCCCTGCTCGCCGGGGACCGGCCGTGGGAACCCGGTCCCACCGAAGTCATCGAAGGGCCCTACGGCCGATTGCTTTCCGAATCCGCCGATCTCGGGCCCGCGCACGCTGACCGGATCCAGGTGACGGCATCGCTGCACTCATCGGAACGGCCCGTCCGTTTGGGTCAGTGGGCCGGCGCACACGGCCTCGTCCTGCGCTGGCGCGACGGTGACACCTGGGCGGTGCTCGAGGGTTCGCCGGCGTCGATGTCCGAGGCGTTCGGGGTCGGCGTGCACGACTACCGGACTCCGCGCGGGGAGGTGTTCTACGCATCGCCGCAGCAACCGCAGATTCCCGCAGCGGCGCACACCGAGGTTGCCGGACTCGGTCGGATCCTCAGCTACACCCCCTACACCCAGGGACTCCCGCCCACGCCGCCGTTGGACGTGCCCGGCGGCGGGCTGCTGCCCAACCAGTTGCTGACCGCCTATAACGCCACCCCGGTGGTGCGGCGCGGGAACACCGGTAAGGGACAGACCGTGGTGGTGTTCAGTTTCGACGGCTTCGATCAGGCGGACATGGACAGCTTCTCGGAATGGTTCAAGCTGCCGCCCTTCACACCGGAGGTCGTCGGCGGCATGCCCGCTCAGCGCACCGGCGAGTCGACCATGGACCTGCAGGTGATACACGCGGTCGCACCGGACGCCAAGCTGGTCATGGTCAACGCACGCCCGACCGTCGAGACCGGTGGCTCGCTGCTCAAGCTGGCCGAGTTGATGGAATCGGTCGACCGGCGATTCCCCGGGGCGGTGTGGAGCTTCTCCATCGGGTGGGGCTGTGACCGCTTGTTCACCGCGGCGGATCTCGCGCCGGTCCGGTCCGCGCTCGCCGCGGCGCACGGCAACGGCACGACGGCGTTCGACGCCTCCGGGGATTTGGCGGGCCTGGAATGCAAGGGCACCCACAACTGGTCGGATCCGCCCAGCCCGGACGATTTCGGCGTCGACGCCGTCGCCTCGCTGCCGGAAATGACCTCGGTCGGCGGCACCACGCTGTCCACCGACTCCGCCGGGGCATTCCTCGCGGAGCAGGGTTGGTACGACGTTCCGCTCACTCAGGGAAGTGCGGGCGGAGCCTCGACGCTGTTTCCCCGGCCCTCGTGGCAGGCGGTGGGACCTTCGCAGTCACATGCGCGCAGGCTCGTGCCCGACGTGTCTGCCGTGGCCGATCCTTTCACCGGCGTGAAGTTCGTCTTCCGGCAGGAGGTCGTCGTGGGCGGCGGTACCTCGCAGGCCGCGCCGATCTGGGCCGGACTGGCGGCGGTGATCAACGAGGTTCTCGAAGGCGGTGGCGTCAAACCCCTCGGTGATCTCAACCCGCTGCTGTACCGGCTCGCCAAGGGCGCGGCCAAACCCGCCTTCCGCGATATCTCACTCGGTGGCAACGCCGTCACCCGGCCGGTGAGCGGCTATGACATGGTGACCGGTCTGGGCAGTCCGAACGTCGAGAACCTGGTGTACGACCTCCTCCTCTACAAGACGTCGGTGCGGTGATGGCGAGTGTCGGCTCGGGGACGGGGTCCTTCGACGGATACGCGGTGCCGCCGGGGCGCTACCTGGCCCGCCGGGCGAGAAGTCCGAAATACTTTCTGACCCTGGGACTCTGGGTGGCCGGTCTGGTGACGGTCATGATGATCATCGCCATTCTCGACCACAACATCGCCGACGTGCCGACCCGCTACGCCTGTCCGCCCGACTGCGGAAGGCCGCCGACCGGACTGCCGGTCGCCACCAACCCGCGCTTCACCGCTGCGGGCGGAGAGTTCTCGGTGTCCTATCCCGCCCCGGGTGCGGCCTACGACGTCACCGTCGACCCCGACGGGGTGACGGCCCGGTGGACGGCCGGCGACGGTGGAACGCTGCGGTTGTTCGGCCAGCCCGCGGGAGGCCGTGATGCCCAGCAGATCACCAACGATCTGCTGTCGCGAAACTTCCCCGACGCGCAGGTGGCCTACGAACTGCCGAACGCCACCGTCGGATACAGCCCGGGTTACGGGGTGGTCGCCAACTTCCGTCCGCCTGGCGAGCGCAGCGCCAGCCAACTCATCCGGGTGATCGTGATCGTCGCCGTCCGCGATGACCTCGCCTTGCTGGCCGCGGCGGCAGGTCCTTACCGGGAGTTCACGCCGGTATTCGGGCCCGGACCTCCGTCGCCGGCCAATCTGCAGATCGCCCAGGACATGGGCAAGTACGTCAACAGCTTCACGTGGCGAGGCGACCCGCCCCGATGAACCTCCACGAGGCCGTTCAGTTCTGCGGTGGCGCCTCGGACTCCGGAGGGTTCCCCTCCGCCGGGGGCTGGCGGGCCAGCCAGTCCTTGAGCCGGAACAGCTGACTGGACACCAGCCCGAGTCCGGCCAGCAGTAAGCCGCCGACAATCAGGACAGTCGTCATGGGCTTCCTCCGATGCGGCCGGCGACCTAACCGGCAGCGACCTTGACCGCACCGCTGTGTGCGATCGCCGTGTCGAGAACCAGATCGGCGACCACTCCGCGGTGCTGCTCAGCGCTGCCCAGCAGTGCGGCATCGGTTGCAGCGCGCTTGAAGTACAGGTGCGCCTGATGCTCCCAGGTGAAGCCGATCCCGCCGTGCACCTGGATGGCGTCGGCGGCGATCCGGCTCAGTGCCGCCGAACTGATCGCCTGGGCGATGCTCGTCGCCAGCGCAGGATCGTCCGAGGCGTCCGAGAGTGCCCACACCGCGTGATACGCGGCGGACCGGGCGTGTTCGAGGTCGACCAGCATGTCGGCGAGTTTGTGTTTGATCGCCTGAAACGAGCCGATCTGCCGGCCGAACTGCAGTCGCGACTTCGCGTACTCCACCGACACGTCGAGCAGATGCTGTGCCGCACCCACCTGCTCGACGGCCAGCAGCGCCGAACCGATCTGCACCGCATGGGTGATCACCCGCTCGGCCTCGTCCGGACCGGCCAGCAGGGCGCCCGGTGCGCTATCGAGGGTGATGCGGGCCTGCGGTCGGGTGAGGTCCATGGTGACCAGGGGTTCGCGACGCACGCCCGGACCGGCCAGGTCCACGGCGTAGAGACCCGGTCCGTCCGAACCCCTCGCCGCGATCAGCAGGACGTCGGCTGCGCTGGCGTCCACCACCCGCGGTGCGGTGCCGGTCAGCTTTCCGCCGGAGACGTCGACCGGTTGCGGCTCGAACGCCGCGGTGCGCTCACCCTCGACGAGTGCGCCGAGCAGTTCATCTCGTTCGGTGCTCGCCGGGCAGGCCACCAGAGCCGGGATCGCCAGATAAACGGTGCCGAAGAGCGGCCCGCAGGCCAGCGTCGCGCCGAACTCCTCGACCGCGACGGCCTGGTCCACCAGTGAGCCGCCGACACCACCGTCGGCTTCGGGTACCGCCATGCCAAGCACGCCGAGTTCGGAGCCAAGCCGGCGCCACACCGCGGGGTCGTAGGCGGGGGCGGACTCCATCAACCGGCGCACGGTCGCCTCGTCGAAGTTCTCGGAGCAGAATTTGCGCACCGCCGCGCGCAGCGCCTGCTGCTCCTCGGTGAAGCTGAACTCAGCCACGGGGCACGTCCTTCCACGGTCCGCTGTCGGCGCGCAGGTCGCCGGGAAGCCCGAGCACGCGCTCACCGAGGATGTTGCGCATCACTTCGGAGGTGCCGCCCTCGATGGTGTTGGCGCGGCTGCGCAGATAGCGCTGCTGGATCGGCCCGCGCCAGTCGCCGTCCTCGTTGGCTCCGTGCAGCGCATAAGAGTGATACAGAATGCCCTCCGGGCCGAGTAGATCCATGCAGAACTCGTAGATCTTCTGATTCAGCTCCGCGCCGACCATCTTGCCGATCGACCCCTCCGGCCCGGGGCCGCCGGCGCCCGCCGAAACCCGGGAGCGTTCCGAGGTCAGCCGCTGGGCCTCGGCCCGCAACCACAACTGCGCGAGCCGGTCACGCAGCACCGGGGTATGCAGATCCGGCCGCGACGCCCACAGTTGCACGGCCTCCTCGATGGTGCCCGCCCCACGGCGGCTTCCGCTGGCGCCCAGAGCGCTGCGCTCGTTCATCAGCGTCGTCATCGCCACCGCCCAGCCGTTGCCCACCGCGCCGAGCCGGTGCTCGTCGGGGACGCGGGCATCGGTGATGTACACCTCGTTGAACTCCGCCTGGCCGGTCATCTGCCGCAGCGGGCGGCATTCCACACCGGGGTCGTGCATGTCGAGCACGAAATAGCTCAATCCCTTGTGCTTGGGGGCGTCTGGATCGGTGCGTGCGAGCAGCAGACCCCACCGCGCCCGGTGTGCCAGGCTGGTCCACACCTTCTGGCCGTTGATCACCCACTCGTCGCCGTCGCGCACGGCTGACGTCGCCAGACCGGCGACGTCAGAGCCGGCACCGGGTTCGGAGAACAGCTGACACCAGATGTCGTCGGTTGTCGCCAGCGGGCGCAGGAAGAACTTCTTGAGTTCTTCGGTCTGGGCGTGTTCACGCAGCGTCGGGGCGGCCATGCCGTAGCCCATCGGGTTCAGCCCGAGCGGAACCGGGCCACCGGCTCCCTGCAGGATCTTGTCGGCGACGGCCTGCAGGCCGCGCGAGACTCCGAGGCCGCCGAGGCCTTCGGGGAAGTTCACCCAGGACAGTCCGGCGTCGTAACACGCGCCGAGGAACTCGGTGAGGGGAACCTGCTTGGGGTCGTGCTCGGCCACCACCGTGTGCGCCAGATCAGCCACCCGCGCGGCATCTGTATCAGTGCTCATGGGAGTCACGATAACGCCTGTCGACGAGGGCGGTTGTGGCGCTTCGGTGACGGCCCGCCCCTGCAGCGGCCGGCCCCGTCTAGCATCTGCAGACCATGAGCGACGTGCGGTCCCGGGCCGGATCGCTGGCCTTGGTCACGCTGGCCTACGTGATCGCGGTCGCCGCGGCGGCGCTGTGGCTGCGCGCCGGACCGCACACCGGACGGCTGTGGCTCGACGTGCTGATCGCCGATGTGATCGCCACGGTCGTGGTCTTCATCTTCAGCCGCGTCTACCGCAACTCCAGTTTCTACGACGCCTTCTGGAGCGTGATCCCGCCTCTGCTGTTCGTCTACTGGTGGTGGCAGGGTCCGATCGGTCTGTCCGGGCCGGGTGCGCTGCGATGCTGGTTACTGGCTCTGGTCATCGGTTACTGGGCGGTTCGACTGACCGCCAACTGGGCTATGGGTTTCCCCGGCCTGCACCACGAGGACTGGCGCTACCCACTGCTGCGCGACGGCGCGCCGCGCTTCGAGTTCCTCATCGACTTCTTCGCCATCCATCTGTTCCCGACGTTGCAGGTATTCGTCGGCATGCTCCCGGTCTACATCGCCGCCACCCGTCCGGGCGACGGCGTGTTGTGGCTGGCGTGGGTCGCGTTCGCGATCGGCGTCGCCGCGGTGACGCTGGAACTGACCGCCGACACGCAGATGCGGCGGTTCGTCGCCGGCAATCCCGGCAGGGCGATGGACCAGGGGCTGTGGGCGTGGTCGCGCCATCCCAACTATGTGGGCGAGATCGGGTTCTGGCTGTCGATGGCGCTCTTCGGTGTCGCCGCCGCTCCGGCGGACTGGTGGTGGTTGTTCGTCGGTGTGGCGGTCATGGTGGCGATGTTCCTCGGCGCCAGTATCCCGATGATGGAGAAGCGCAGCCTCGAGCGCCGTCCGGAGTACCAGGACGTCGTCGACCGGGTGCCGCGCCTGCTGCCTCGGCCGCCCCGCAAGGCGCAGGCTTGATCCGCCCCCGGGTGGTGGTCGCCGGTCTCGGCGACAGCGGTGTGCTCACCGCCATCCGGCTGGCCCGCTTCGCCGACGTCGTCGGCATCTCGACCAAACCGGCATTGGTCAGCGGGCAGGAACTCGGAGTCCGGCTGACGCGTCCGGCCGAATGGGCGCGCGACTACCTCGTGCCCTTCGACCGTTACCGCGCACTCGACGGGGTACGCACGATCCAAGCCCGGCTCAGCAGCGTCGATTTCGACAAACGCATCGTGCACGCGCAACGCCCTGACGGTTCGCCGATGGCCGAACCCTATGACGCACTGGTCATTTCCAGTGGCGTCACCAACGGCTTCTGGCGCCGGCCGGACGTGCAGTCCGCCGCCGACATCACCGCGCAGATCACCGCCGATCATCAGCGCCTCGCCGAAGCACGGTCGGTGATCGTGATCGGTGGCGGCGCAGCCGCGTTGAGTGCTGCGGCCAATATCGCTGCACAGTGGCCGTCCACCCGCGTCGACCTCTACTACCCCCATGACCGCCCGTTGACCGACCACCACCGGCGCACCTGGGACCATCTGCGGCGCAGACTCACCCGACTCGGCGTCGGTCTGCATCCCGGCCACCGCGCGGTCGTTCCCGACGGCTTCGACGGTGCCATCACCGACGCACCCGTTACCTGGAGCACCGGGCAGCCGCCGTCGCACGCCGATGCCGTGCTGTGGGCCATCGGAAGGGTCCGGCCCAACACCGACTGGCTGCCCGCAGACGTGCTCGACGAGGGCGGCTTCGTCGAGGTCACCCCCGAACTCCGGGTGCCCGGCCAC
Source organism: Mycobacteriaceae bacterium (assembly GCA_037141465.1). Taxonomy (GTDB): domain Bacteria; phylum Actinomycetota; class Actinomycetes; order Mycobacteriales; family Mycobacteriaceae; genus Mycobacterium. Next base: position 13,790 of record JBAXCK010000077.1, read on the forward strand.
CGCGGAGTTTTCGCGATCGGTGACGTCGCGGCCACCGATCCGCTGCGCTCCTCGGCGCGCAACCGCGCCGACGCCGTGCTCGCCCACAACATCCGCGCCGAGATCGCCGGCCGGCCACTGCGCTCCTTCCGCGCGCCCCGGCGGCGGTGGGGCTCGGTGATCGGCACCCAGTCCGACGGCGTCGAGGTGTTCGCGCCCAACGGTCGCCCGTACCGCATCCCCCGCCGCGCGGTCGACACGGTGCTCATGCCGCTGATCGTGCGCCGCGGCATCTATCGCGGGATTCGCACCAACAGGCCGCTGGGCTAGGGCTCGTGGACATTCCCGGCACCCCGGCTGACGTCACCGAGGCGTGGCTCTCAGGCGTCCTCGGCACCGAGGTGACGAAGGTCGACGTGACACCGGTCGGCACCGGACAGACCGGGGCCACCTACCGCCTCGAGGTGCGCTACCGCGACCACCCCCGGTTGCCGCAGAGCTTCGTGATCAAACTTCCCGCCCAGGACGACGCCGTCCGCGAGCGGGTGTCGTTGAGCTACCGCTCCGAGCACGCCTTCTACACCGAGGTGGCCGCGACCGTATCGGTTCCGCTGCCGCAGTGCTACCACTGCGAGATCGCCGACGACGGTGCGCAGTTCGTGTTGTTGCTCGCCGACATGGCACCCGCCAGGCAGGGCGATCAGATCGAGGGCTGCACGCCGGGGGAGGCCGAGTTGGCGCTCGCCGCACTGGCCGGTCTGCACGGTCCGCGCTGGGGTGACCCCGCGTGGCTGAGCTTCGCGGCCACTGTCATGCCCAAACCCGACGTAGCGACCGCCCGCGGACTCGGGGACATCACCGTGCTGGCCGCCCGGACCACGATCGACAAACTCGGCGAGCGGATGAGCGCCGAGGACCGCGACACGGTTCTTGCCTCCGCGGCACTGATCGGTGACTGGCTCATCGGCGCACCGGAGCGGTTCAGCTTGCTGCACGGCGATTACCGCATCGACAACCTGCTGTTCGACCCTCGACGCGGGGAGGTCACGGTGGTGGACTGGCAGACCCTCGCGGTCGGCCTGCCTGCCCGCGATGTGGCGTACTTCCTTGCCACCAGCCTTACACCCGAGGACCGCACCACACATGAACGCCGGCTCGTCGAGGCATACCGGACGGCACTGCAGGCGCAGGGAGTGGGCGAGTACGACCACGAAACCTGTTGGCGCGATTACCGGTTCGGCATGCTGCAGGTCCCGCTGATCACCACCCTTGGTTTCGCGTTCTCGGCAGCCACCGATCGCGGTGACGATATGGCGCTGGCCATGCTTGCGCGCGGTGGCCGGGCCATCCGCGAACTGGGAACGCTAGATCTGATCCGCACCGGCATCTGAGGACTCGCCGTCACGGGCGGTGCGCCAGTCACGGACGAGCACGACGATGCCAGCGGCGGCCAACGCGACGGCGGCCAGCGCCGGCCAGGCGCTCCCGGTGATGACCGCGATCACGAGCGCGACCAATGACATCAGAGCCAGCACCACCACCGTCCGCATGCCCTCCAGTGTCCTCCATGGC
>JBAXCK010000078.1:0-15126 GCA_037141465.1 Mycobacteriaceae bacterium
CCCAAGGCTCCGGCTGCCCCGGCCCCGGCGCTGCGGGAGAGCTCGTCGCAGCGCGGCGGGAGTGCGTCCTCCGAGCAGAGCGGCAAGTCGGCGAATCGCGGCGGCGTCCGCTAATCCGCCCGGCCGCCAGGCCCGACACCAGCCCCCGGCACGGTTCGACCCGTGCCGGGGGCTTTGTCGTGAGATCGTCTGCACACCAGACGTCGAGGGAGCACCATGTACCGAGTCATCCAGTGGGCCACCGGAGGGGTCGGCAAGGCCGCCATCCAGTGCGTCATCCGCCACCCACAGCTCGAACTGGTGGGCTGCTGGGTGCACAGCGCCGACAAGGAAGGCCGCGACGCCGGTGAGCTGGCCGGCGAGCACCCGATCGGGGTGAGGGCCACCACCGACGTCGACGCCCTGCTCGCCCTCGACGCCGACGCCGTCATGTACTCCCCGCTGCTGCCCGACGAGGCCGTGGTCGCCGCGATCCTTCGGTCGGGCAAGAACGTGGTCACCCCGGTCGGCTGGGTGTATCCGGACCGGGAGAACCCCGCCGTCGCGGCCATCGAAGCCGCCGCCCTGGAAGGCGGGGTCACCCTGCATGGCTCGGGCATCCACCCCGGTGGCATCACCGAGCGTTTTCCGCTGATGGTGTCGTCGCTGTCCTCCGGTGTAACGAATGTGCGCGCCGAGGAGTTCTCCGATCTGCGCACCTACAACGCGCCACTGGTGGTGCGCGAAGTGATGGGCTTCGGCAAGACGCCGCAGGAGGCGATGGGCGGCCCCATCGGCGCCCTCCTGGAAGGCGGCTTCAAGGCGTCGGTGCGGATGGTGGCCGACGAGATGGGCTTCGACGCCGAGCCGAAGATCCGCTCCACCCAGGAGGTGGCCGTCGCGGTGAACGGCAGCGACGAATTGGTGGTGCCGATGGAACCGGGGACGGTGGCGGCACGGAAGTTCCGTTGGGAGGCCATCGTCGACGGCAAGGCGGTCGTGACGGCGGCCGTCAACTGGCTGATGTGCGAGGTGGAACTGGACCCGCCGTGGACGCTGGGCCCGGACGGGGAGCGCTTCGAGGTGGAGATCACCGGCGACCCGCACGTGATGCTGACCTTCAAGGGACTGCAGCCCGAGACCGTCGCCGAAGGGCTGATCCGCAATCCGGGCGTGGTGGCCACCGCCAACCACTGCGTGAACGCGATCCCCTACGTCTGCGAAGCCGGCCCGGGCCTCAAGACCTATCTGGATCTGCCGCTGATCGCGGGTCGTGCGGCTCCGGGGCTGGGCAGGCCGTCAGGCCGCCGCGACTAACCCAGCGAATCCCAGAACCCGCACTGATGCCGCTTGGCGAAGTCGGATGTGATCACCGGCGTGCCGAGTTCCAATGACATGCGCTGCGGCTCTTCGGGATTGAGCTGCGGCCACACCGGGAGTCCGTCGACGGCCGGTGCGCCGTCGGTCACGAAGCTGCTCCAGTAGTCGATCATCTGCTCGGCGAGTGTCCGCTGCGCACGGTCGAGTTGCGGAGCGCCCCCCATGTCGAACAGGTAGCGCAGTTCCAGGGCGTGACCGGCGCCCGGTGTGAACGGGGTGTGGCGCAGCGGCTCGGGTACGGGCGCATACCGGTCGTTGAACTCGTAGGCGTACACCGGCATCCGCTGCGCCAGACCCGATGCCATGGCGTCGACCGGGCAGGCGAACATGCCGTCGGTGACCGCGGCGGCGTAGGCCAGTCCGGCGCTGCCGTCGTACCGGCTGAGCGGGTAGCGAGCCGTCACCGCAGGCGAATGGACACCGAACGCGTCCTTCATCAGTGTCGGGTACGGCTTGAGTCGGTGGTCGCGCAGATAGGTCAGCCCGACGAACGGGGTGAACTCGTCTGCGGTGGTGCCGATCAGCACCGGGACGGCGGCCGTGGGTCCGGCCGCCGCGGCGGTCGCCGGGGCCACCGGCAGCCGCGACGTCCCGGTCACCGGTCCGCTCAACACGCTGGACCCCAGACGCGCGTACACGGGTCCGTCCTGGAGCCGTTCGACCGGCAGGGCCAGCAGGCAGGCCTGCGCCGTCGCCGCATCCGCACACCCCGCTTCGGCGCCATAGCCCACGCTGATCCGTTCGGCTGCCGGGAGCGCGGCCTGAGCCTGGCACGGCCCGCTCTGCATGATGGCCGCGCGGAACAGCCCGTCGGACTCCGGTGCGACCAGGTGGTCGCAGACCGACATCGCGCCGGCTGATTCGCCGGCGATCGTCACCTTCTGTGGGTCTCCGCCGAAGCCGGCGATGTTGTCGCGCACCCAGCGCAGCGCGGCCTGCTGGTCGGCCAGCCCGTAGTTGCCGGGTTCGGGACCCAGCGCGGGGTGCGCCAGGAAGCCCAGCGCGCCGAGGCGGTAATTGACGGTGACGACGACGATATTGCCCCGGGTCGCCAGCCAACGCGCGTTGTAGATGTCGGAGCTGCCGTTGAGGAAGCCACCGCCGTGAATCCACACCATCACCGGCCGCGGTGTCGTCGGAGTCGCGCCGTGCGGCGTCCACACCGAGAGGTTCAGGCAGTCCTCCCCGGTGGGCCGGCCGTAGTCGGGATCGACCTCGACGTCCTGAATGCAGCGCACCCCGGGGTTGATCGCATCGCGGACCGTGCGCCACGGCGGGGGCGCCGCCGGCGGCTGCCAGCGCATCGGGCCGACCGGCGCGGCCGCGTACGGGATGCCCTGGAAGAGCCGGTATCCGTCCTGCACGGAACCCCGCACCGGGCCGGCGGCCGTGCCGACCACCGCCGGATCGACCGGGGCGGGGGCGCTGCATCCGCCGATCAGCGCAGCGGCGAGAAGCAGGGCGCCCAGAACTCGGCGTCTCGGGCGGGCGGGCGGCATGGAATTCAAGCCTACGCATGCACGTATGACGCAGACTGTGGCTCATGACCACTCGCATCACCGACGAGGCCGGGCGGGTCCTGGCCACTCCGGGGGCCTACACCGATGAAGCCTCGCTGCATGCGGCGTTGACGCACTGTCGCGAACACGCCCCCGTCTGCTGGGTCGACGTCGCGGGCTACAAACCCTTCTGGGCGATCACCAAGCACGCCGACGTGATGGACATCGAACGGCAGAACGACCTGTTCACCAACGAGCCGCGGCCACTACTGCAGTACTCGAGCATGGAGGATGTGCTGCGCGAGCAACGCGAGGCCGGCGTCGGTCTGCGAACCCTGATCCACATGGACGATCCGCATCACCGCGATATGCGGAAGATCGGCGCCGATTGGTTCCGGCCGAAGGCCATGCGTGACTTGAAGGTCCGCGTCGACGAACTGGCCAAGATCTACGTCGACAAGATGGTCGAGAAAGGCCCGGAGTGCGACTTCGTCCAGGAGGTCGCGGTCAACTACCCGCTCTACGTCATCCTGTCGCTGCTGGGCCTGCCGGAGTCGGACTTTCCCCGGATGCTCAAGCTGACCCAGGAACTGTTCGGCAGCGACGACGCCGAACTTCGCCGCGGTTCGAACAGCCTCGACGACGTCCTCGCCGTGCTGATGGACTTCTTCGGATACTTCGCCACGTTGACGGCCTCGCGCCGCGAGCACCCGACCGCCGACCTGACCTCAGCGATCGCCAACGCGACGATCAACGGCGAGCCGTTGAGCGATATGGACACCGCGTCGTACTACGTCATCGTGGCCAGCGCCGGCCACGACACCACCAGTGCCGGGATCTCCGGCGGCATGCTGGCGCTGACCGAGAATCCGGGCGAGCTGAACCGGTTGCGCAGCGACATGTCGCTGATGGGCACCGCGGTCGAGGAGATGATCCGCTGGGTGGTGCCGGTCAAGGAATTCATGCGCACCGCACGGGCCGACACCGAGGTGCGCGGCGTGCCGATCGCCGAGGGCGAGTCGGTCCTGCTGAGCTACGTCTCGGCCAACCGCGACGAAGACGTCTTCGCCGATCCGTTCCGCTTCGACGTCGCACGCGACCCGAACAAGCAACTGTCCTTCGGTTACGGGGTGCACTTCTGCCTGGGCGCGGCCCTGGCGCGCATGGAGATCAACAGCTTCTTCACCGAACTCATCCCGCGGCTGAGATCGGTCGAACTGGCCGGCGACCCGGAGTTCATGGCCACCACCTTCGTCGGCGGCCTCAAACACCTGCCGATCCGCTATTCGCTGCGCTGAAGCGCCAACGATAAGTCGGTTTACGGAAAAAGGCCCTTTGGCCTTTCGCCGGGGGTGATCTTGCACCACACTGTGGAACTGACACCCGTCAAGTTCGCACGCGAGGGAGACCATGAGCGCACCGACCGAGAACCGGATCAGCGACCCCGCAGGCCGGGTACTGGCAGACCCGCAGGCCTTCACCGACGAGAAATCGCTGCATGAGGCACTCGCGCACCTGCGCAAGACCGCGCCGGTGTCCTGGGTGGAGTCCGGCGACTACCGGCCGTTCTGGGCGATCACCAAGCACGCCGACATCATGGACATCGAGCGGCAGAACGACCTGTTCACCAACTTCCCCCGTCCGCTGCTGACCATCGCGGAGGCCGACGACGCGCTGCTGCGCGACATCGAGGCCGGCACCGGCCTGCGCACGCTGATCCACATGGACGACCCGCACCACCGCGACGTCCGCAAGATCGGCGCGGACTGGTTCCGTCCCAAGGTCCTGCGCCAGCTCAAGACCCGCTGCGACGAACTGGCCAAGATCTGGGTCGACAAGATGGCCGAGAAGGGTCCGGAGCTGGACTTCATGACCGAGATCGCGGTCAACTACCCGCTCTACATCATTCTGACGATGCTGGGTCTGCCGGACTCGGACTTCCCGCGGATGCTCAAGCTGACCCAGGAGATGTTCGGCGGCAACGACGAGGAGATGCAGCGCGGCGGCGACGTCGAGGACATGCTCGCGGTACTGGTGGACTTCTTCAACTACTTCGCCGCCCTGACCGCGTCGCGCCGAGAGACGCCCACCGACGACCTGGCGTCGGCGATCGCCAACGCGAGGATCAACGGCGAACAGCTCAGCGATATGGACACGCTGTCCTACTACGTGATCGTCGCCAGCGCCGGGCATGACACCACGAGCGCCGGGATCGCCGGCGGCCTGCTGGCGCTCCTGCAGCATCCCGACCAGCTCGCCCGGCTGCAGAACGACATGTCGTTGATGCCCACCGCGGTGGAGGAGATGATCCGCTGGGTGGTCCCGGTCAAGGAGTTCATGCGCACCGCGCAGGAGGACACCGTGGTGCGCGGCGTCCCGATCAAGAAGGGCGAGGCGGTCTACCTCTGCTACGTCTCGGCCAACCGCGACGAGGACGTGTTCGCCGACCCGATGCGATTCGACGTCGCCCGTGACCCCAACAAGCACCTCTCCTTCGGCTACGGGGTGCACTTCTGTCTGGGTGCGGCCCTGGCGCGGATGGAGATGAACAGTTTCTTCACCGAACTGATCCCGCGGATCAAGACGATCGAGCCGGCGGGCAGGCCCGAGCACATGGCGACCACCTTCGTCGGCGGTCTCAAGCACCTGCCGATCCGGGTGGAGCTGAAGGGTTAGAGCAGTTCCGCGGCACGGTGGGCGAGCATCGCAACGGTGGCGTGTGGGCCGCGGCTGAGCGGCTCGGCCAGCACCGAACCGTCGACGACGGCGAGGTTCTGCACCCCCAGTACGGCGCAGCGCGAGTCGGTCACCGTTCCCATCGGTGCGGTGCCGCTGAGGTGCTGGGAGGTCGACCACACCGGCTCACCGCCGGCACCGCCGAGCAGGCCGGCGACCAGGTCGCACCCGTCGCGCAGATCGGCCAGATCGGCGGCGTCGCTGTCGTAGCGCTGCTCGATGTGCGGCGCGAGGGTCGGATCGGCTGAGGCCAGCCGCAACCGGCCGCGGGCGCGCGGCCGCATCAACGCCACCCCGACGGGGGTGGTCGCCCCGTATTCCCCCACGCCGAATCCCGTTGTGTAGGGGCGGATCTCCAGTTCACCGGTGACCATCACGGCTTCCAGCACCGGATGCCCGGCCGCGTTGGGAAGATGAGTGGTCAGTTGCCACTCCGGGTGATCCCAGCAGCGGCGGCCGACCGGCAGGTCGGCGACGACCGGGATGCCGAGTGCGCGCAGGTCTGCGGCGGGACCGATGCCCGACAGCAGAAGCAGCTGCGCACTGCCGATCGCCCCGGCGCAGAGCACGACATGGTCGGCGTCGAGGCTGATCGGTCCGTCGGGTCCGACCGCGTCGACGCCGACGGCACGACCGGCGGCGGTCCGCACGCGCACGCTTCGGGTGTTCGTCAGCGCGGTCAGGTTGGACCGGGCCAGCGCGGGTTCGAGGTACACCAGTCCCGGTCCGCGCCGCACACCCGCGTCGATGTTCAGCGGCACCGCGGCCACCCCGGTGCCGTCGGCCGTCAGATCCGGAAGCCGACGGATGCCAGCGTCGTCTGCGGCGGCCAGGAATGCCGCCGTGGCGCCGGCGATGTGGGTGGCGGTCGTGATGCCGATGCGTTCCTCGACGGAGTCGAAGTGTGCGGCGGCCTGCTCCCAGGTCCATCCCGGCAGCGCGGCCATGTCGCGGGGCAGGGCGCGGCAGAAGTAGCCGCCGTTGACTGCGCCCGAACCGCCGATGCACGCGCCGCGCACCAAATCAGCCGTGCGGACCGGGTCATCGGTCAGCGTGCTGCGATAGCGGCGGACCACCGGGCTGTGAGCGTCGATGGGCAACGTCGTCGCATCAGCGGTCAGCGCCGGTGCGTCCGGGCCTGCCTCCACCAGGGTGACCGACCTCGCCGGGTCTGCGGAGAGCCGCTCGGCGAGAATCGATCCTGCGCTGCCGGCGCCGACGATCAGGACGTCGGTCACGTCAGCAGCCCGGCCGGGCCGGGATTCCAGGCCTGGATCGCTCGCAGGCATCCGGCGACCATCTCGGCGAAGATCGCCGCCCCCGCCTCAGCGGACGCGCCGGCGGGATCACCCAGCACGCCGGAGTCGCTGACCGCGGCCACCCCGCCGGTGCGCAGGTGCGGCATCAACTCGGCCAACGGCGCGCGGTTACCGGCCACCGATCCGTGGTCTCGCACATGCTGGGGTGCGAGGTGCAGCAGCAACGAGGTTTCAGTGTGACCGGCGTGGGCGTCGGCACCGGCTGCGGTGCAACTGCACCACGCCACGTCGCGGTGCTCGCGTCGCAGTGTGACGACCGCGGCGCGCAGCGCGTCGTGGTTACCGCCGTGGCCGTTGAGGAAGACCACTCGCCCCGCCCAGTCGCAGGCGGACCGGCCGTATTCGGTCAGCACGGCCGTCAACGCTGCGGTGCCGATGGAGACGGTGCCGGGGAACTGCTGGTGCTCACCAGAGGCGCCGTAGGCGAGTGGCGGGGCGACCAGCACGCGCGCACCCAGGCCGGCGGCGGCGGCGGCGGCGACCGCGGTGGCGATGCGGGTGTCGGTGTCCAGTGGCAGATGCGGCCCGTGCTGTTCGGTAGAGCCCAACGGCACGATCAGGGTCGGCGCGGCCTCGCCCAGGTCGGCCGAGGTCCGGCCCCCGAGCGCATGCGGCATGTCCATGCGGGGATGGTATTCCCCTTCATTACATTCGCTGGGTGACCGAGAGCGCCGGATTGCCCGCCGGACCCGCGGTCGTGTGGGACGACCGGGCGGCGCTGACGGCCGGGGCGTCCATCGTGCTCGGCGGCGCGCCGTGGCGGGTGCTGCGGATCTTGCCCGCCGGCCGGGACTTCGCCAGGCGGCTGGCGGCCGCCGGTCCGGCGGGACTGGTGCCCCGCGCCGGTGTCGAACACCGACTCACCGATCTGCTGCTCACCCGCGGGGTCGTGCACCCCGCCGTCCTCCCCGGACCGGCGACGCCGGTCGACGTCGTCGTACCGGTCTACGAGCAGCCCGACCTGCTCGACGGATGTCTGTCCGCGCTACGCGCGGCGTCGCCGCAGGTTCATCTGATCGTGGTCGACGACGGATCGATCGACACCTCGGTCGGCGACGTCGCACTCGCGCACGGCGCGACGCTGTTGCGCCATCCGGTCAACAGGGGCCCGGCCGCGGCCCGCAACACCGGCCTGCACCATGCCGGTGCGCCGCTGGTGGCGTTCATCGATGCCGACTGCAGGGTGAGGGCCGGGTGGCTGGATCCGCTCGTCGCGCACTTCGGCGATCCGCGGGTCGCAGCGGTGGCACCGCGGGTGCGCGCGGCGGGCGGCCGGGGCCTGCTCGACCGCTACCAACACGCGCACAGCGCGTTGGACATGGGGCCGCGCCCGGAGTTGGTCTCCCCCGGCGCCCCACTGGGCTACGTGCCGAGCGCGGCCCTCCTGGTGCGGCGCTCTAGTGTTCCGGATTTCGATGAGGACCTGCGCGTGGGAGAAGACGTCGATCTGATCTGGCGGGTCGTCGACGGCGGCGCGATGGTGCGCTACGAACCGGCGGCCACGGTGGACCACGCGACGCGGCCGACCGCGCGGCGGTGGCTGGCACGCATCGCCGACTACGGCACCTCGGCGGCTCCGCTGGAACTTCGCCATCCCGGCCGGCTGACCCCGGCGCGGTTCTCCCCCTGGGCCCTGGCGGCTGCGGCCATCCTTGCCGCCGGAAGGCCAAGCGCACCAGTGCGTCTGGTGGCCGCAGCGCTGCCGGTGGCGATCGCGGCGCGGCGGGTGGCGCGGGAGCTGTCCGCGTCGCCGGAGGAGCGCGCCGTGGTGCCGGCGGTGCTGGCCGCGACCGCACGCGCGGACGCCGCCGCGGTCGGGCGCCTGCTGCGCCGCGAATGGTGGCCGCTGGGCTGGTCGGCGATGCTGCTCACTCCGCGGTCCCGGATCGCACGCGCCGCGGCCGCCGCAATGCTGGCGCCTCTGGCCCTCGAATGGATCCGGCGCCGACCCGACGTCGACCCGGTGCGCTACGTCGCACTGCGGCTGGCTGATGATGCCGCCTACGGCAGCGGCGTCATCGCTGGCGCGGTGCGGTCACGATGTTGGCGCGTCCTGCTGCCCGGTATGCGGCGCCGGGCTCAGAAGAACCCGATCGCCTTGTCGCTGTAGGACACCAGCAGATTCTTGGTCTGCTGATAGTGGTCGAGCATCATCCGGTGGTTCTCCCGGCCGATCCCGGACTGCTTGTAGCCGCCGAACGCGGCATGCGCAGGGTACTGGTGATAGCAGTTGGTCCACACCCGGCCGGCTTTGATGTCGCGGCCCGCCCGGTAGGCGATGTTGCCGTTTCGGCTCCACACCCCCGCACCTAACCCGTAGAGGGTGTCGTTGGCGATCCGGATGGCGTCGTCGTAGTCGGAGAACGACGTCACCGACACCACCGGCCCGAAGATCTCCTCCTGGAATATCCGCATCGAGTTGTCGCCGGCGAAGATGGTCGGCTGCACGTAGTACCCGCCGGACAGATCACCACCGAGGTCGGCTCGCTCGCCACCGGTGATCATCGTCGCGCCCTCGCTGCGGCCGATCTCGATGTAGGACAGGATCTTCTCCAACTGGTCGTTGGAGGCCTGCGCACCGATCATCGTCTCGGTGTCCAACGGGTCACCCTGACGGACCGCCTTGGTGCGGATGGCGGCCATGGCGAGGAACTCGTCGTAGATGTCGGCCTGGATGAGTGAGCGCGACGGGCAGGTGCACACCTCGCCCTGGTTGAGGGCGAACATGGTGAAGCCCTCGAGCGCCTTGTCCTGGTAGTCGTCGTTGGAGGCCATCACGTCGGAGAAGAAGATGTTCGGGCTCTTGCCGCCGAGTTCCAGGGTCACCGGGATCAGGTTCTGGCTGGCGTACTGCATGATCAGCCGGCCGGTGGTGGTCTCGCCGGTGAAGGCGATCTTGGCGATGCGGTTGCTCGACGCCAGCGGTTTGCCGGCCTCCACCCCGAAACCGTTGACCACGTTGAGGACTCCGGCGGGCAGCAGGTCACCGATCAGTGAGAGCAGGTACATCACCGAGGCCGGCGTCTGCTCGGCGGGTTTGAGCACCACCGCATTGCCGGCGGCCAGCGCCGGTGCGAGCTTCCACACCGCCATCAGGATCGGGAAGTTCCACGGGATGATCTGTCCGACGACACCGAGGGGTTCGTGGAAGTGGTAGGCGACGGTGTCGTCGTCGATCTCGCTCAGCGTGCCTTCCTGCGCGCGGATCGCGCCGGCGAAATAGCGGAAGTGGTCGACGGCGAGCGGGATGTCGGCGTTGAGCGTCTCGCGGATGGGCTTGCCGTTGTCCCACGACTCGGCCAGCGCGATGGATTCCAGATTCGCCTCGATGACGTCGGCGATCTTGTTGAGGATCACCGCGCGCTCGGCGACCGGACTCTTGCCCCACGCGGGTGCGGCGGCGTGCGCGGCGTCGAGTGCCTTCTCGATGTCGGCGCCGGTGGACCGGGCGATCTCGCAGAACGGCTGGCCGTTGACCGGTGAGACGTTCTCGAAGTACTGACCGCCGGCCGGCGGCGTCCATTGGCCGCCGATGAAGTTCTCGTAGCGGCTGGCGAAGGACATCAGGGAGCCCGTGGCCCCCGGCTTGGCGTAAACGGCCATGGCTTCTCCTGCGGAGGTTGACGGTGTCCCGTCAGCCTAGGCCGCGGGAGAACCCCGGCGGTATCAAAACGTCGTCCCGGTTCAGATCGTGCACGCTGGATTTCGCCAGCCCGCGAAGGGCGGAGTCGATGCCGCCGGACAGGATGTCGAGGACGTTCTCCACCCCGGCCTGTCCTGAAGCGGCCAGGCCCCACAGGTAGGCGCGGCCGATCATCACCGCGCGAGCGCCGAGGGCCAGCGCCTTGACGACGTCACTGCCGCGGCGGATGCCGCCGTCGAGCAGCACCTCCACCTGGCTACCGACGGCGTCGGCGATCGCCGGCAGCGCACGGATGGTTCCCGGGGTGCCGTCGAGGTTGTTCCCGCCGTGGTTGGACACCGAGATCGCCGACACGCCGGCGTCCACAGCACGTTTGGCGTCGTCGACGCGCATCACGCCCTTGAGCATGAACGGCCCGCCCCAGAACTCGCGTAGCCACGCGATGTCCTCCCAGGTGGGCGGCGGGGTACCCATCCATTCGCCGTAGGCGGCGAAGAACGGGGGCCCGCCCTCACCGCGGCCGCCCTGGTTGGGTGCGGTCAGCGTCGGAGGTTTGAAGGTTTTCGCCCACTCCAGAAACCAACTCGGCCGAACGATGCCCTGCGGGGACATCTTGATCGCGGTGCCGATGGTCATCTTCTCCGGGATCTTGGGGCTGCCCCAGTCCCGGCCGTGCGAGAAGCTCCAGTCGGTAGTGGCGATCAGTCCGACCGCTCCGGCGGCGCGGGCGCGTTCTGCCCGTTCGGCGATCGCGTCGCGGCCACCGAGCCAATAGATCTGGAAGAACGTCTTGGGGTTGGCGGCCACGACGTCTTCGATGGGCTTGCTGGCGAAGGACGACAGTCCCATCGCGGTGCCGCGGGCGGCAGCGGCGCGCGCGACGGCGACCTCGCCGTCGGGGTGGACGGCCTGCACGCCCGTGGGTGAGATGAGGACCGGCATCGAGATGTCCTGGCCCATCACGGTGGTGGACAGCTCCCGCTTCTCGGTGGCGCCGATCACGTGCGGGGCGAAGCCGAGTTCGGTGAACGCCTCGACGTTGTCGGAGTACGTCAGGCCCTTCTCGCTACCGGCCAGCAGTGCGGAGTAGACCGCCTTGGGCAGACGCTTCTTGGCGCGCTCCTGCGCGATCGCCACTGTTTCGAACCAGGTGTCACGGGCCATGTCAGATCGGACTTTCGTTGCAGGGCTTGGCCGGGGGACGTTGCAGGGTGAGCAGGACGGCCCCCCGGGAGTGATCGCCCCGGGGACGCGGAACCTCGCGCTGCCCGGCGAGCGCCGGGGCGCCGTAGCCCTCGACGCACTCCGGGTCGGGCCCGTTCAGTGGCAGGCCGGTGAAGAACTTCGCGGCCATGCATCCGCCGCGGCAGGCGTCGTAGTGGCCGCAACTGCCGCAGGCGCCGGCGGACTGCGGCGAGCGCAATTCGGTGAACAACGCCGAGTTCTTCCAGACCGCGTCGAACCCGCCGTCGGCGAGCACGTTGCCGGCCAGGAACCGGTCGTGGATGGCGAACGGGCAGGCGTAGACGTCGCCCACGGGGTCGATCAGGCACACCACCCGGCCCGCGCCGCACATGTTCAACCCGGCCAGCGCACCCGGTTCGCCCAGACCCGACAGGTGGAAGAACGAGTCGCCGGTGAGCACCCGCTCGCCGTGGGCTACCAGCCAGTCATACAGCTGCACCTGCTGCGCTGCGGTCGGGTGCAGTTCGTCCCAGACGTCGGCGCCGCGGCCGGACGGCCGCAGCCGGGTGATGCGCAGGGTGGCGCCGTAGCGGTCCGCGAGTGCCTTGAAGTCGTCGAGCTGATCCACGTTGTGGCGGGTGACGACGACTGAGATTTTGGCGTCGGCGAACCCGGCTGCCGACAGGTTCTCCAGCGCCCGCACCGCCATGTCGAAGGAGCCGGCGCCGCGCACCGCATCGTTGACCTCCGCAGTGGCGCCGTCGAGGGAGATCTGCACATCGACGTAGTCGCTGGCGGCCAGTCGCGCGGCCACGTCGGGTGTGATGCGCACGCCGTTGGTGGAGAACTTCACGCCGACGTGATGGGCGGTCGCGTAGTCGACGAGTTCCCAGAAGTCCGGCCGGATCGTCGGCTCTCCGCCGCCGATGTTGACGTAGAACACCTGCATGCGCATCAGTTCGTCGATGATCGCCTTGCACTGCTGTGTGGACAGTTCGCGCGGATCACGCTTACCCGACGAGGACAGGCAGTGCACACACGCCAGGTTGCACGCGTAGGTCAGTTCCCAGGTCAGGCAGATCGGCGCGTCGAGGCCCTTCTCGAACTGTGTGATCAGACCCGAGGTCATAGGGCATCCTTCGGTATCAGCATGTTGGACTCCGCGAGCACGCCGAGGGCGTGCAGATAGGGCGCCTGCTGGTCGACGCCGACGCCGGCCGCGTCCAGAGCGGAGCGGACGTCGGGATGAGTCTCGAGGGTTTCCACCACCGTCAGGATGGTGCGGTTCTTCAGGAACGACAGTTTGCGCGTTCCGAAGTGGTACAGCAGGGCCCCGAAAGGCTCCGGGCGAACCGCCACCTGCGGGTGCAGTCGCCAGCACCCGTCGGCGTTCACGGTCAGTAGACCCCGCACATGCCGTCGATGGACACCTCTTCGACGAGGCTCTCGGTGACCAGATCCGTGGTGGCTTCGGTCTCGTTTTGCTCCATGGGATGCGCCCCTTCCGTTGCGGTGGTCCCCTCGATCCGCAAGAATATGGCATCAGGTGTCAAATGGAAAGGGCGGTCAGGATGACCACTCCCGCCCGGCCGGGACGACGGCGTTCCACCACCCCCGACCACATCGCCGACATCGCGCTGGATCTGTTCACGACGTATGGATTCAGTGAGGTCAGTGTCGACGACGTCGCGGTGGCCTCCGGCATCGCGCGGCGCACCCTGTTCCGCTACTACTCCTCCAAGAACGCCATCCCGTGGGGCGACTTCGACGCCCACCTCCGGCACTTCACGGGGGTGCTCGACGGCATCGACGCCTCGGTGCCGTTGCGCGACGCATTGCGCGCCGGGCTGCTGGACTTCAACTCCTTCGACGACTTCGAGACCGAGGCGCACCGCCGGCGGATGCGGCTGATCCTGCAGACCGCCGAACTGCAGGCCTACTCGACGACGATGTACGCCGGGTGGCGGGCGGTGGTGGCGGCGTTCGTCGCCCGGCGACTCGACGCCCGCGCGAGTGACCTGGTGCCGCAGACCATCGCCTGGAGCATGTTGGGGGTCGCGCTGGCCGCCTATGAGTTCTGGCTGGCGCACGAGAACACTCCGCTGCGCGAGGCGATGGGTGAGGCGTTCGACACCGTCGCCGACGGCCTGCCGTAGCCCGACCGCTAGGCGAGGAACTCGGCGATGGGCGCCGCGGCGGCGATCTTGCCGCGGGCTTTCATCACCTTGCCGGGCATGCCGCCGCCGACGGCACCCACCAGGATCCCGTCGCGGGAGTAGTAGGCCAGAAACTTGCGGCCGTCGTCGTCCACCAGATGCACGACGTCGGTGGCCTCCGGCTCTCCGAGACACTGAATCTTGACGTCGTACTGATCGCTCCAGAAGTACGGGACCACCGTCAGCACCGGTTTCTCCTGGCCGAGCAGCACCGGCACCAGCACGCGGGCCTGCTCGGCGACGTTGCTCCAGTGCTCCACGCGGGACTGATGTCCACTTGCATCACGCCACGACGCGACATCGCCGAGCGCCCAGACGTGCGGTGCGCTGGTTGCGCCCACCTCGTCGCACAGCACCCCGCCGTCGCGCTCGTCGAGTGCCACCCCGCTGCCGGTTAGCCATCCGGTGGCCGGACGTGATCCGATGCCGATCACCACGAGGTCGGCGTCGATCACCGTGCCGTCGCTCAGTTCGACTGCGCTCACCCGGCCGTCATCCCCGCGGACCGAGCTCACCCCGGTGCCGGTGCGCACGTCCACGCCTTCGGCTCTGTGCAGACGTGCCACCAGTTCGCCGATCTGCTCGCCGAGCACCGTCGCAAGCGGCGTGGGCTGTGGCTCGACCAGCACCACCTCAACGCCGAGTCTGCGCAGACTCGCCGCCACCTCGCAGCCGATGAAACCTGCACCCACCACGACGGCGCGGTGCGCCTCGGCGGCGAGCTCGCGCAGCGCCATCGCCTCGCCGAAGTTGCGCAGCACCCGGATTCCGGCCAGATCCGGCAGCGACGGGATGGTGCGCGGCACCAGACCGGTGGCGATCACGAGCTCATCGAAACCCAGGACGGTGCCGTCGGCGAGCGTCAGCGTGCGGGCCTGAGCGTCCAGTGCCGTCGCCGCACTGCCGAGGCGCAGCGTGATGTCGTTCTCGGCGTAGAACTCGGCTGGCCTCAGAGCGATGTCCCCCAGACCCTTGGATGCGTCCTGCAGCACATCCTTGGACAGCGGCGGACGGTCGTAGGGAACGTGGTGCTCGTCGCTGACGATGGTCACCGGCCCGGCGTACCCGCTCTTGCGCAACTGCTCCGCGGTCCGCACGGCGGCCAGGCCGCCGCCGGCGATGACTACTCCCGCGGCTGGATTTGTACTCACGTGCTGTTCTTACCGCAT
>JBAXCK010000079.1:0-15096 GCA_037141465.1 Mycobacteriaceae bacterium
AGCGCACTTGACTGGGGGTCAAGTGGTCGCAGGTTCAAATCCTGTCAGCCCGACAGTGTGATGTCCCGAGACACCGTTGACAGGTGTCTCGGGACATTCTTTACATGTGGGGTTTTTTGGTGGGGCTGTTTCCAGGTTTGACTCCGCGTGGTTGGTAGTCGCGGGTGGGGTCGAGTGTGAGTTTGCGGATGAGTTTTCCGGTGTGGCGGTGTAGGACTCGGATGTCGCGGTCGTTGATGAGGACGAGGACGCCTGTGCCGCGTAGGTGTTTGGAGAGTCCGATGTGGTGGAGGCGGCTGTTGTAGCGGATGGTGATGACGCCGCCGGCGTCGATTTTGTCGCGGCGGACGCGGAAGTGTGGGGGGATTTGGTAGCCGGTGGGGAAGGCTTTGGGCCGGTTGGTGAAGGCTTCGAGTGGTGTGCGGCGCTGTAGGGCGCGGTGGGGTCGGGTGGTGTTGTAGTAGTGGGTGAATTCGTCGAGTTGGTGTTGTAGTTCGTCGAGTGTGGTGGCTGGGGGTTGTGCGGTGAGGCGTCGTTTGAGTGTTTGGTGGAGGCGGTCGATTTTGCCGCAGGTTTGTGGGTGGTAGGGGCGGGAGTTGATGTAGTTGATGCCGAGTTCGCCGAGCAGGATTTGCAGGGCGGTACGTCCGCCGCGCCGCGGTGTGGCAGTGAAGACGGCACCGTTGTCGGTGAGGACGGCGGCGGGGGCGCCGTAGGTGGCGAAGGTTTCGGTGAAGGTGTTGACGACGTGGTGGCCGGTGATGGTGGGGCGGGCGATGCTGGCGATGAGCAGTCGGGAGTGGTCGTCGATGAGGTTGAGGATTTCCACGCTGGTGCCGTCGGCGTGGGTCCAGTGGGTGGCGTCGGATTGCCAGCATTGGTTGGGTTGTTCGGCTTGGAATCTTTTCCAGCGGCCGGGGACGTCGGTGATGGCCGGGTCGCGGTGGAGGTGTTCGGCGATGGTGGCTGCTCCGGCGTCGTAGCCGGCTTTGGCCAGGGTTTTGCGGAGCCGGATGATGGCTTCCTCGACGTCGGGGTCGATAGCGCGGGGGTTGGTGTGGGGCCGGCGTGAGCGGGGCTCGAAGGCGGCGTCTCCTTCGGCTTCGTAGCGTTTGACCAGTTGGTGGACCCAGTAGCGGGAGACGTCGTAGTCGCGTGCGACTTCGCTTTTGCTGCGTCCTTTCAGGACGACGGCGGTGATGACGAGCTGGGCCTTGGACATGGGCTGACCTCCCGGAACATCGAGGTGTCAACTATGTCCCGAGACAACTGCCAACTATGTCGTGAAATCAGACACTGTCAGCCCGACCAGATCAGAGGTGGTTCTGGGGGGTGGCCCTAGGGGTCGTTTGGGACCAATTTGGGACCAGATCCCGGGTCTGTACTGTGCGATTCCGGTTGATGCTTGACATTCGAGGTCCGGGTGCGTGTTTACGGTTCTGGGACGCGGTTCGGGTAGGTGCTTTACACCCGTTGGTTGATTAGTTTAATCGGGCGCCAAACGGATTCTGTGTTTGTATTGGCATATGTCCCTCGCGCCTAGCGCCGTCCTCAATGCCGACGTGGCTGTCGCCAGTTACGGTGAGCACGGGCGGCACTGGGTGAATGGCATCAGCATGGCCGACCCCCTGGCGGACACCGTGGTCGCTGACTTCGCAGGGTTGCCGCGCGGTCAGGGCATGGAGATGTTCCGCAGGGCGATAGCGGACGGTATCGACAGCATTGCCGACGCGCCCGAGTCCCTGCGGGCGTTGTTCGCCCAAGTGGACGACGAGCCGGCCTGGCTGGAACGTGATCGCCTGGATCGCGCTGCCGGTCACCTGGTCCGACACGTGGCGTCCTACGGGATCGTGCTCGCGGCGGCCTCGCTCACAGCCGGGGCGATGAACTCGACCGCCGGCAAGCCGCTCGTGATGACCGGTCGGTACACCACTCAGGCGGCGGTGCGGTCGATCGAAGTCGGCGCTTGGCTGGAGAGCATCCTCAAACCAGGCGCGCTGCGTCGTGACGGCATCGGTTTCGCAACGACGTTGCGGGTGCGGATGATCCACGCGTTTGTCCGTCAACACTTGCTGACCAGCGGCAAGTGGGACAGCGACGCTTGGGGGACACCGAT
This sequence comes from Mycobacteriaceae bacterium, assembly GCA_037141465.1. Taxonomy (GTDB): domain Bacteria; phylum Actinomycetota; class Actinomycetes; order Mycobacteriales; family Mycobacteriaceae; genus Mycobacterium. Next base: position 2,117 of record JBAXCK010000079.1, read on the forward strand.
CCCGCAGAGTTTCATGGCCTTCACCATCGCCGAGTTCGGCCACATCGCATTGGCTGCCATGCACAAGCTCGGGGTGCGCTACACCAGCGATGAACTCGACGATATCTACCATTTCTGGCGTTATGTGAGCCTATTGAACGGCGTTGGCCCCGAGCTGATTCCAGCTAACGAGGCCGACCACATGCGCATTGAGGAGCTATACGCCCTCACCGCGACCGACCCCGACGACGGCGACAGGGCGTTCGTCCGTTCGCTGGCGCATAACTACCTCGCCGTCGAGCTCGCCGAGTTGATTCCCCTGGTTGGCGGACACATGCACGGCTTCGCAGTTGCCGTCGTGAACGGTCTGACCCGGGCCTTCCTCGGTGACACGGCGGCCACGAAGCTCGGCGTCCCCGACACCGCGCTCAAGCACCTGGCGACGGTGCTGAGCCCGGTGGTGGGTGGCGTGAACCGGGTCCTCGCGACGATTCCGGGCGTCAACGCAGTCCGCACGAAGCACGCCTTCGTTCGCCATAGCCGCATGATGGCCGGGCAACGCGAGCGCTACAACGTTCACCACCAATTAGTCGATGACGCGCCGGACCGCCCGGCGTAGCGTGCACTCATGAGCTATCCAGACCCGGTGTACTTCGGCGACACCGGTGAGATGAACGCCATTCTTCGCCCTGCCACGGCTGACGCCCACATCGTGATCACCAGCCGCTCCGCCGCAATACTCTTCACTTGCGAAGTGCGTTCCTGCTGGACAACCGAACCCTAGATAAGTCCTTTTATCCGTTGCAGAACAGTCACTTTCGTGTATCAACATCCTGCCGAGGGGCTTCTGGGGTGATCACGTCGCTCGCTGACGCCATAAAATTTCTCCCGCGTTCCCTCTTGTGCGATGCCACCAGTTCCTGCAGCAGACCCATTTGACCAGCGAGAGTCGCCTTGGGACCAATTTGGGACCACACGTTCTGCGCGCTCCTGAACGACCTGCACGTTCATGCGCGATCCGCAAGCCTCGAATTACGCGCATACCGCGCGTAAACAGGCATAACGTGCCAGACCCATTTCCTGGGAGCCAAGTGGTTGCAGGTTCAAATCCTGTCAGCCCGACAGAGTTAGACAGCCTTTGAGCGCTTCCCGTGTCTCGACGATCTCCTCTGGTGTCGCACCGAACTCCACGGCCGCGAAGTCCGTCACACCGATCTCCGCAAGAGCGCCGATCCGCTCCTGCACCTGCGCCGCCGAACCGATGATGGCGATGTCGGCCGGGCCTTCCACGCCTTCACGGTCGAGCATCGAACGGTAACTCGGCAGCGCGCCATAGGCGGCGAATGTGTGTGCGGCCCTCTCGGCGGCGGCCGCCGTGTCGGCTGTGACGCACACCGGCAGCGCCGCGATGACGCGCGGTGCCGGACGGCCGAACTCTTCGGCGGCGCGCGTGATGGTCGGGATGGTGTGTGAGGCCAGTGTCACCGGTCCGGTGCACCAGGTCAGTGTTCCATCGGCGAGTGCCGCGGTCACTCTCAGCATCTGCTCACCGAGGGCCGCTACGACGACGCTGAACCCGGCTGATCCCTTCGCGTTGACCGAGGCGTGGACCTTGTACATCTCACCCTCGAAGTTCGCGGGCTCGTTGCGCGACAGCGGCATCAGCACCTTGAGGTACTCGCGCAGATGACGGACCGGCTTGTCGAAGCTCAGGCCGAACATGTCCTCGATGACGATCTTGTGGCTCAGCCCGATTCCGAGCGTGAACCGGTTGCCCGAGGCGGCCGCCACGGTGTGGGCCTGCTGAGCGATCGCATGCGGATGGCGGGGGAAGGTCGGCACCACCGATGTACCCAGTTCGATGCGGGGCACCCTGGTCGCCACCACGGCCAGAGCGGTCAGCGCGTCGTGACCGAAGATGTGCGGCGCCCAGTACGAGGCGAACCCGTCGCTTTCCGCCGCTGCTGCCTCGGCGATCATGTCATCGAGCGTCCCGTCGTTAACCGCGCCGCCGAAGATCCCGATCTTCACTGGCCGGGCCGCTCAGCCGGCAGGGCGGCGATTCGGCGTGACAGATACGGGGAGAACCAGCCCGCGTACTTCTCCTGGAGATCGCGGTTGCGCCAGTCGGCCCCGGTCACGATCTCTCGGCAGGTGGGCTGGCCGCAGAGGCAGCGGAACTCGTCGTAGTCGCTCGCGTCACAGGTGGCGTAGTCGAAGCACAGCTCCTCGCCCGGAGCGATGTCGCGCATCGCCAGCAGCAGGGTCTGTCCGAGCAGACCGCAGTTCGGCTCGCAGGAATGATTCAGCATGTCGCCGGGTTCAGGCGTCTCGGCGGAGACGAGGTAGAGATCGGCGTCGACCTGGATCGACCGGTGCTGCCGTTCCTCGAGCAGGCCGGCCAGCACGGCACCGGTCACCATCCAGCCACCGAAGGCTGCCACGGTCTCGCCGGCTGCGATCGGTTCGACGGCGAAGGAACCCCAGCCCTTCTCGCCGGCCGGGCGGGCGTGAGCCTTCGGGCTGAGCCAGTTGTAATCCACCAGGGGCACCTTCCCACTGTCGACGTCGCGTGACCGGCGATCATGCTACGGCTCTCAGATAACGGTATGGCGTGCGGACGGGTATCGCTCAGCAGCACTTCTTGGCGGCGACCTCTTTGGGCAGATCCGTGTGCTCGGTCGGGTCGATCGCCTTGACCTCGTCGACGAACTTGTCGATGTCGATCTTCTTGCCGCCCAGCCACGTCCCCAGCACCTTGACCTCGTCGACGATCTTATCCACCGGGACGGTGTAGACATCGGCGGACAACTCGACGAGGTCGGCGTACTTGCCAGGCGCCAGTGAACCGATCTCGTGGTCCCGCTTGAGCTGGTAGGCGCCGTTGATGGTGATGGCCTTGAGCGCATCCTCCAGGGTTACGGCCTGTTCGGCTCCGTGGACATTGCCCGCGATGGTCCGCCGCGTCACCGTCTGCTGCACATTCAGCAGCTGGTTGGGCGGAGTCACCGACCCGTCGTTGTGATAGCTGGGCCTCACGCCCGCCTCGAAGGCGTCGCGCACCCGCTGCCATTGCGCACCGTACTCCGGGGCGAACATCACCCCGTCGAGCAGATCACCCCAGTAGATGTACTGAAACGGACTCAACGAGCACGTCACGCCCAGTGCTGCCGCCCGGTCGAATTGATCGCGCCGCGCCGCGCCGAGATGCTCCACCCGCCAGCGATGGTCAGATCCGAGAAGATTGAACTTCGCCAGCGCCCGCGCATACGAGTCGAGGACGACATCGAATCCGACATCGCCATTGCAGTGGAAAGCGATCTGGTATCCGCTGGGCACCAGTGTGTCGAGCACTTGGTCGAGCTGATCGCGGGTGTAGTTCATCTGCGTTTCACCGCGCGGTCCCAGCGGCATCTCGGCGGTGCGGGTGGTCGGATTGTCGAGGTATTCAAAGGAAATCGCGACGTTACCGAGCCACGGTGATCCGTCAGCCCACAGTTTGATGCCGACTTTGCGCACCAGTTCCGGGTTCGGGAAGGTGATGTCCTCACCTGCGTCGGGCTCGATCGACATGTGATAGGCGTGCAGGCGCAGCGGACAGTTCGGTACCGCGGCGAGCGCGGTGTAAGCCTGGTACTGGCGTGAGTTGTAGGTGTGCTCCGAGGTGGCGGTGACTCCATTCTCGGCCATCAGCTTGTAGAACAACGCCCCGGAGTGCAGTGGGTGCGGGATCGCCTTGGGCAGAATCGCGGCGACCACCATCATCAGCGCACCGGATTCGAATGCGGTGCCGTTGCTGGTGACGCCGTCGGCTTCACGGCCGAAGCTGCCTCCCACAGGATCGGCCGGCGCCTTGCCGTCGGGCCATCCCATCGCGGTGATCGTCGCGGTGTTGAAGTAGATGCCGTGGCCGGAGTTGTCGATCACGACGACCGGTCTGGTCGGGAAAAGGGGATCGAGCACCGCTCGCGTCGGCAGCGGCGCCTGTTGCAGCAGCCTGTCGACACCGTTGAACACCAGAACCTGTTCCGGCGGGTTGTCCTTGTCGGCCTTGGCGAAGATCGCCTTGACGTCGTCCCATGTCTTCACGCCGACGTTGGGCGACACCCAGTACGCCGGTTCCTGGGTGGCCATCCCAGACAGCAGGGGGTGGCTGTGCGGTTCCACGAATCCGGGCATCAGGACCGTGCTGCCCAGGTCGGTGACCGCGACGCCCGGGGCGGCCGCCTGCACCTCTGCTACCGAGCCGATCGCCGTGATCCGGCCGGTGGTGGTGTCGATCCCGACTGCACGCGCCCGGGGAGTCGCGTCGTCCATCGTGATGATGGCGGCAGCTTTGAGAACGAGATCGGTGGCCATGAGGCCCTTTCCTACCGCATCGGGTCCGGTTCTGGGACACTTCGCGGTGATGCGATTCGACGGATCGACCGTGGTGGTGACGGGTGTCTCGTCGGGAATCGGCCTGGCCACCGCACGCCGACTGATGGCCGATGGGGCCAGGGTGGTGGGCTGCGACACCGCACCGGCCGATGAGTGCAACGATGCGAACGCCTTCACCTTCATACCGGCGGATGTCACCGATGAGCAGGCGGTGGCCGAGGTCTTCGCCGCGGTGCCCGGCAGGCTCTCCGGAGTGGTGCACTCAGCCGGCGTTCCGGGCGGTGGCCCCGTGCACCTCCTCGACGCCGCCGAATGGAACCGCGTGATCGATATCGATCTGACCGCCACATTTCTGGTCGCCAAAGCCGCCGTCACGAGGATGCTCGGCCAGGAACGGGTCGCCGGCGAACGTGGGTCCATCGTCACGCTGGCCAGCGTCGAGGGCCTGGAGGGAACCGCCGGCGGCAGTTGCTACAACGCCGCCAAGGGCGGGGTGGTGCTGCTGACGAAGAACATCGCCGTGGACTACGGACCCAGCGGTATCCGCTGCAATGCGATCTGCCCGGGGTTCATCGACACCCCGATGCTCGATGCTGTGCTATCCGCGCCGGAGATGGCGGAGGTCAAAGCGGGCGTCACGCACGAGCATGCACTGCGCCGGCGAGGCAGACCGCAGGAGATCGCCGCTGTGGCAGCATTCCTGCTGTCGGCGGACGCATCGTTCGTGACGGGGCAGGCGATCGCGGTTGACGGTGGCTACACCGCCGGGCGCGACCACGGTGTGACTGCGATGATGGGTCTCGGGGGAGACTGAGATGATGGGTCTCGGGGGAGACTGAATGGAGGAACGGTGACTGCTGTAGCGCAAGCCGATGTGGTGGAGCGTGCTCGCGGGCTACGGGACGTGGTGGCTGCGCAGGCCGGCGAGTCTGAGCGGCTGCGCACCATGTCGCCGCCGATCGTCGACGCCCTGTGGTCCAGCGGCCTGATGACGGCGTTCAATCCCCGTGAAGCCGGCGGTATGGAGCCGGACCTGGCGACCATGATCGACACCTGGATCGAGATGGCATGGCAGGACGGGTCCTTCGGTTGGATCGGCATCGCGAACTTCCCGTCGGCGTTCGCCGCGGCGTGCTACCTGCCCGAGGCAGGTTTCCACGAGGTGTTCGCGGCGAACGAGAACCAGGTGACCATGGGTGGCCAGTTCGCCCCGCTCGGCCAGGGAGTGATCTGCGAGGGCGGATACCGGCTCACCGGGTCGTGGAGCTTCGGCTCCGGCACCGCGCATTCCCAGTACATCGCGGCCGGTTTCATGCCGATCGAGGACGGCATGCCCAGGATGATGGACAACGGCATGCCGGTGATGATGGTCGCGCTGCTGCCGCGCGAGGATGTCACGTTCACCGACGGCTGGCACGTTCAGGGACTCAAGGGCACCGGGTCCTACGACTACACGGTCGGCGACGTGTTCGTGCCCGAGCACCGGACGTTCGAGCTGTTCTCCCGTGACCCGCTGCGCGGCACCGCCGCGACCGGGCGGATGGGCCTGATGGCCATCACCGCGGCGGGCCATGCGGCCTGGGCGCTCGGCGTCTCCAAGAGCATGCTCGACGACGTCCAGGAACTCGCGGCCACCAAGTTCCGGATGAGCGACATGGCGTCGCTGGCTAGCCGGCCGACGTTCCAGAAGGATCTCGCCCACCATGCCAGCGCATGGCGGGCGGCCAGACTGCTGCTCCTCGACGTGTTCGGAGACGCCGAGGCCGCGGCCGCCGCCGGGGGACTCACTCCGGTCAACCGGGCGGACCTGCGCGCTGCCGCGGTGTACGCGACCGACGTGGCGCGCGAAATCGCGCAGTGGGCGCACCTCGCCGCCGGGACCACCTCGATTCGCGAGGGCTCCCGCCTCGAGCGGGCGTTCCGCGATATCTACACCGGCACCCAGCACGCGTTCATCAGTGAGAAGGTGGCCATGGACGCCGCCCAGGTGTGGCTGGGCATCGTCGACGACCAGTTCTCGCTGTGAATCGGGCTGCCACGGCTCCGATCAGCCACGCAGTGCCGTAATCCACGATCCCAACTTGGATCGCAGATACAGCACACCGAGCAGGATTGAGACGTACGAGGCGACCATCACCACCCAGGCGAACGGCAGCAGCAGCGGCTGCCCGTAGAGCGTGAGCGCATCGAAGGCGCCCGGCCCCACGGAGAATCCGAGACCCATGACGGCTCCGCCGAGACCGCAGCGCAGTATTCGCGGCGCCAAGGGGCCGATCAGCCGTGCGCCCCGCATGGTGCGGCCGGCCAGCACCGCGCCGGCCACCAGCGCACCCAGCAGGACGAGTTGGTGGATCGACTCGCGGGTGTCGCCGTGGGCGAGATCGCCGAGGAGTTCGGTGTAGGCCCAGGCCGCGTAGATCTGCACCATCGCAACGAAGAGGATTGCGATGATCAGCACCGCGGTGCGCGGATCCCAGGCGCTGCGGAGGAAGTCCCGGATGCTCTCGTGCGGTCCCGAGATCAGTCGCCGTGCAGTGAGTAGTGCAACCAGTGTCAGCCCGATCAGCGCCGGCGCCGGATGGTCGACCGAGGTGTTCGCCGGAACCGACGCGACATGTGTGGTGGCGCCGGCGCCGAATACCCACGGGGCCAGCATGCAGCCGAGAAAGAACCCGGCGATGGTCACCAGATACGCGTACTCACCGGAGCCGATCCGAGCGATCGTGCCGGTCGTGCACGCTCCGTTGACGACGGCCCCGATGCCGAGGATCAGGCCGCCGATGACCGACCAGGCGGTGACGGGGAAGACGTGAGTCGCGGGTATGAAACCGGTTGCGACGGCCAGCAGTGCCAATCCGCCGGCGACCCAGAGCCAGGTGTAGACGATCGACAGGAATCGGTCCCAGGATCCACGGTGGACGATGTCGTCGAAAGCGACCACGGTGCAGGTGTTGCCGCGCTGGATCGCGATGCCGATGAGAAACACCAGGGGCAGCGAGATCAGCAGTGCGGGGCTCACCGTCGAATCCTAAATAGGCAGCAGGTCGGGTTTCGTCTGCGGGGATCAGCTGTGGCCTGCGGGCTGGCAGGGCGCGGCCATGCTGCCGTCCGAGGCGCTTGGCCCGGCTGCCGCACCGACCTGTCCGGCCCGGGTCAGTCCGCTCGGCGCCGGGACATTCGCACCGCTGGTCATGGTCATCGTGCTGCATTGGCCGTCCATCGGCTGCGCGGTCGCGATGGCCGAACCGCCGGCGACGATGCCGGCGATGAGAATCCCGGCGGCGACAGCGGGTGCTGCGACGTCGGCGGCCAGGCTCCGCAGGTTCATGCCAATTGTCATGTCGGTCTCCTTGGTGGTTGTGGTGTGCCGTGTGTCTCCGACTCTCGCATCGGTCCAGGGCACACCGCGTCGGCCGATCGGAGGCGGTAGCGGGGGATACCCATGTCCACCGATCGGCGGACTGGGAGAAGCGATAGCGTCATCGGAATGCCGACTCCGAAGCTCGCCGAGCCGAAGGGGCTGCTCGTCGGGGGGATCGCCGCCGGGGTGGCCGGGGTGATGGCGGACCTGCTCAGCCCGATCTACGCGACGTCGTTCCACAAGGGATTCGGCCTGAGCAACACCGAGGCCGGATTCCTGGTCACCGCGGCGCTGGGCATGATGGCCGTCGCGGAGTTCGGACTGGCGGACTCGATCGGCAGACGTAACCTCAAACTCGTCGCCACGTATGGCATCGCGATTTCGGCGGCGTCGCTGATCTACATCAGCAACGTCAGCGACAGCGGTTTCTGGTCGTTGTTCGCCGGCATGCTCGGCCTCGGCCTCGGATGCGGTCTGGCCTTCGTGGCCGGTAACGCCGCATTGTCGTACGCGAACAACAGCGAACGCGCCTTCGGCATGCTGACCTTCTGGTACATGATCTTCGTGTTCGTGATGCTGAGCACGAATCCCTATCTACGCCAGATCTATCCGATCGTTCTGCCCTATGCGGCCATGGTCGCGGTTCAACTTGTGTGCCTGGCACTGATCTGGTGGAAGCTTCCTGACACCCGCGCGCTGGGCGGCCAACCCGACACCCTCGCGCGAGTCGAACCCGGTACGGCAGCACCGCGGGATCTGAAGTTGCTCAGCCCGCTGCCGCTGTTGCTCGGGCTGTCGGTCACGCTGTCGCAGCTCGCGCTGGCGGGCCTGTGGACCTTCGCACAGGGACTCGGCAAGACCGCGGGCCTGTCCTCGGAGGCGACCGCCGGCTTTCTCGGATTCTCCCAACTGATCGGACTGCTCGGCACCGTGGCGCCGTGGCTGCTCGGCCGTCGGGTGGGCCGGGCCGCACTCGGCGCGGCGGGCTTCCTGTTGGTGGCCGTGGGAATCATCGCCGTCACTCTGGTGCACACACCGACCGCCTACATCGCCGGCAACCTGGCGATCAATCTCGGTTACTGGGTAACGCTGCCGTTGGGACTGTCGGTTGCGGCGGATCTGGACCGCAGCAGCGGACGACTGGTGGCGTTCATGCTCGGGATGTCCTCGGTGGGACTTGCCATCGGGCCGAGCCTGGCCGGACCGCTGCTCGGCGGCGACGACACCACGCTGGGTGCAGTGGTGTTCGGTCTGCTGGCCCTGGTGGCCGTCCCCCTGATCGTGCCGCCTGCGCTGGCCGCGGATCGGGCGGCCCGAGCCGCCGCGCCCGCCTAGCGGCCGCTCATCTCCTGCCGCACCTCGGCCACAGTGTCGTCGTCGCACAACGCCAGGTCACGTGCGATCACCGCGGCGTCAGCGGCATCGGCCACCAAATGAAGGGGGATGCCCTCCTCCCGCGACCTCGCGGCGTGGGCTGCGACGTCGATATTGCGCTCCTCATCATCGCCGCCGACCTGCCGGATGAGGATCAATCGGACCCGGCCGGAGAACTCGCGTGCCATCTCCGCATACGTCAGCGGATCGCGCTGACCGCTGTCACCGATCAGCACGAACTCCTGATCGGGATATGCCTCGAAAAGCCGGCGGATCGCGGTGCGTTTGTGTTCGGCGCCGCTGCGGCGCAGGTAACGCTCGGTCGGGCCCCAGTCGGTGAGGAACATCGGCCCCCGGGGAAACCCGCGGAGGTCGATGAATTTCTCCAGCAGCGGGAAGAACGACCAGCTGCCGGTGGACACGTAGAAGAAACCCGGTTCGGCCCTGCGTTTCCCCGCGCGGCTGGGGACGCCGCGCACCAAACCGCGATACAGCGCCGACATCCCCGGAATCGCCTTGCGCTCCTCGGCGTCACGGAACACCGTGCGCGCCACCATCGCGACACCCTCGGTCAGCCCCGTGAGCAGGATGGTGTCGTCGATATCGGAGATCACCAGGAACGGCGCCGTGGCCGCGGGCTTGAACACCCGGCCGGTTCCCGAGACTGATTCGCCGTCCTCGATGGGTGTCGTGATGGCATTGGCCTCATGCCAGCCGGCCCGAAGCTTTGGGACCGGGAGCGAGAAGTTGGCGAATCCGTGGTCGTCGGTGACCTCAGTGACACAGTGAGCACCGATCCGCAACTCCACCTCGACTCCAACCAGGGCCAGTGCGGCGTGGCGGCGAAGGTTCGCCTGGGCGGTCTCCCAGTAGGGAATGCGGCTGTCGCCGGGGAGTTCGGGGACCTCGGTGACCCGGACACGGACTTTCGCGACGTTGTCGGCGCCCACGAAGCCGGTGTAGGCGACAAGGTGCAGCCCTCTAAACGCGCCGGACTGCATCTTCTGTTCGCGGCGGCGTCGGGTGAGCTTGCTCTCGATGCCGGCGACCAGTGCCGCGGTCTGCGGACTGCGCAGCCTCTCGTTGACTTCAGAGGCGATCCGGCGGGGCAGGCGAGGCACCAGTTCAGCATGTCAAACCTGAGGTCGCCGCACCGGTGTATCACCGCAGAACCGCAGCAGCTTTAGCTGTCCGGCACTTGTAGTGGCGTTCATGCTGCAAAACGGACTATGTGACACCTCGCTGATCGTTGCCACAATGAACGGGCACTGCTCTAGACTGCCGCGAGACCCTCATCGACAAGGAGCGAAGCAGCGATGGCACAAACACCTCCCGGCACCGGCGAGAGCGACGAGACCTCCGGCGGCAAGCTGTCGCGGCGCAAAGTCCTCGGCGGAATCGCTGCGGCCGGTCTCGGCGCGGCAGCCGCTCCCTCGCTGATCTCGGGATGCAGCAGCAAGGGCGGCGGCGACGGCGAGGCAGGCCCGCCCGGTTATGGCACCGGCATCAACGAGGGTTTCGACGGCAAGATCGAGCTCGACGTCCGCGACTCGGTACCGGACTGGAAACCGTTCGAGTTGAAGAAGGCGCCGGAGGGTGCGCCGAACATCCTGGTCGTGCTCTACGACGACACCGGTCTGGCCGCCTGGTCGCCTTATGGCGGACGCATCGATATGCCGGTCATGCAGAAGCTCGCCGACAACGGGGTCATGTACTCCCAGTGGCATACGACGGCGCTGTGTTCTCCGACCCGTTCGTGTTTTCTCACCGGCCGCAGCCAGCATGTCAACCGGTCAGGTTCGATCACCGAGGGCTCCAACGGTTTTCCAGGCATGGCCGCACGGCTGCCTGCGCAGTGCGCGACGATCGGGCAGGTGCTGCAGGACAACGGCTACAGCACATTCTGGATCGGCAAGAACCACAACGTGCCCGAGGAGGACGTCTCCAGTGGTGGCAGCAAGTCGGAGTGGCCGCTGCAGAAGGGCTTCGACCGCTTCTACGGCTTCCTCGGCGGCGAGACCAACCAGTGGTTCCCCGATCTGGTCGAGGATAACCGCTTCGTCGAACAGCCCTACCTCCCGGAAGAGGGCTACCACCTCTCCAAGGACCTCACCGACAACGCGATCCGGATGCTGCGGGACCAGAAATCGTCCAACCCGTCGAAGCCCTGGTACATGTGGTTCTGTCCTGGTGCGAACCACGCCCCGCACCAGGCACCGCAGGAGTACATCGACAAGTACAAGGGCAAGTTCGACGACGGCTACGAGGCCTATCGCGAATGGGTGCTGCCGCGGATGATCGCCAAGGGCGTGCTGCCCAAGGACACCAAGCTGACCCCCATCAACCCGCTGCCTGCCGACGTCGCCGCAGCCAATGACGCGGTGCGGCCGTGGAATTCGCTCAATGACGACGAGAAGAAGCTGTTCGCTCGGATGGCGGAGGTGTACGCGGGATTCTCGGAGTACACCGACGCCCAGGTGGGCAGGATCGTCGACTATCTGGAGCAGACCGGGCAGTTGGAGAACACCATCATCTTCTACTGCGCCGACAACGGGGCCTCCGGTGAGGGTTCGCCCAACGGCTCGGTGAACGAGAACAAGTTCTTCAACGGCTATCCCGATGAGCTGTCGGAGAACATGAAATACCTGAACACCCTGGGTAGTCCGGACACCTATAACCACTATCCGACCGGCTGGGCGGTTGCTTTCTCCACCCCGTTCCAGATGTTCAAGCGCTATGCACAGTTCGCCGGCGGCACCTGCGATCCGATGGTGATCTCCTGGCCAAAAGGCATTAAGGCCCGCGGTCAGGTGCGCGAGCAGTATCACCACGCCACCGATGTCGCGGCGACCGTTCTCGATGTCGCCGGACTCCAGATGCCGGATGAGTACAAGGGCATCAAGCAGTACCCGCTCAACGGGGTGTCGATGCGCTACAGCTTCGACGACGCCGGAGCGGCGACCACCCGCAAGCGCCAGTACTACGCGATGCTCGGCACCCGGGGCATCTGGCAGGACGGCTGGAAAGCTGCCGCGCTGCACGCGCCGCTGAGCAACAAGGGCAACTTCGACTCCGACCGCTGGGAGCTCTACCACGTCGCCGAGGACCGTTCGGAATCCACCAACGTCGCCGATCAATATCCGGACAAACTCAAGGAGCTGATCGCGGCCTGGGACGAGGAGGCCAAGAACAACTTCGTGCTCCCGCTCGACGACCGCTCCGCGGTCGAGCAGGCCGGCACCCCGCGGCCGCAGTCCGAGCCCCCGCGGGACCGCTACATCTACTACCCCGACACCGCCCCGGTGCCCGAGGGTGTCGCGGTGAGCATCCGCGGACGCGATTACAAGATCGTCTCCAATGTCGATCTGGCACCGGATGCCCAGGGGGTGATCTTCGCGCACGGCTCCCGCTTCGGCGGCCACACCATGTTCATCTCCGACGGTCGGCTGCACTACGTCTACAACTTCCTGGGAATCAAGCCGGAGCAGGACTTCGTCTCCGATCCGCTGCCGCCTGGCAAGCACTCGGTGGGTATGGAGTTCAAGCGGGAGAAGGCCGGCGAGCACGGGGAGTCGATTGGGAAAACCATCCTCTACGTCGACGGCAAGCCGGTGGCGGAAGGTCCGATGCGGGCTCAGATCGGCAAGTTCACCCTCGCCGGTGACGGTCTGTGTGTGGGTTACGACAGCGGCGACAATGTCTCCGAGCAGTACAAGAACCCGGGTAAATTCACCGGCGGCACCATCCAGGGTGTCGCCTTCGACGTCAGCTCGAAGGCGTACATCGACCTCAACCGTGACGCGGAGGCGGCGTTCGCCACGGACTAGCGCCCTCGGCGGTAGAACTCCGCGTCAGGCCCCCGAACGCGGCGGCGGGGGATTGGCGA
>JBAXCK010000080.1:0-14985 GCA_037141465.1 Mycobacteriaceae bacterium
TGGCGTGAAAACCCCCTCTGAGCTGCGCCCCCGGCACGACTCGAACGTGCGACCTAGGGATTAGGTAACAACCCCTCGCGTCACTTCGCGGGATTTGGATCAAATTAGCGCCTGAACAGGACGAATATCTCGTTGCGAGTAGCCAGTGTTATCGATTGTTAGCGGGCGCTTTTGCCTCATATTCGATGAATAAACGATGGATCAAAACGGTGCGGCGGCGGGGTCGTCCTTTGTTAAAGGATTTAGAGAGCGAACTCGCCGTCCTCGCTCTTTCGTAGGATTTGCCCCCGAAGCATGGCGGTCGTGCGGGTTAGCCCACGGTCTGACCACGGGACACCGAATCAGGGGCTGATGCCGCGGCCGCCTCCTTTCTCGTGACTCAGGCGGCGATGCTGTTGTGGTGGCTGCTCCTTGAAGCGGTCGGGCGCCCGCGAGGTGTTGCTCACAATTTCGACACGCGACCAGCCTGTCGTGTTTACTGCCGGAGTGAAAAAGCCCCCGGTCACCCACCGTCGTCCTCCCCGCACCGCGTACGGCTGGCTGGTTGCCGGTGTCCTCGGGGTGGGGGTATGGGCCGCGCTGGCGGCTGCGGGGGTCGCTCATGCCGACAGCACCGACTCGGCGGCAGCGGCCGGTCATGCCGGTCGTGACGGTTCGGCGGCGGCAACCAGTGCGCGGCGGCCTGCGGGGGCGGCAGCGAGTCGCACCACCGTGACGACAGCCCCGGTAGCAGCGCGGTCCGTGGCGGCCGCACCGACTGCATCGGCAACCGCGGGCGCCCGAGTAGGGGCAGCGACGTCAAATGCCACGACGACCTGGCAGCCGGGCAGCTTCGTGCGGATGTTCGTTGGTGATGGCACTGCCGATCGCCCGAACGCCGGGGTGCTCGCTGGCAGCGGCTTCTCCTACACCGCAGCCACGTGTGCCACAACCTGCAACGGCGGTAACGCTGGACTGCTCGGCAGCGGCGGTAACGGTTACAACGGCGGCAACGGCGGCGACGCCGGGCTTGTCGGCAACGGCGGTGACGGTGGGGACGCGGTCACCGTCGCCAATGGAGGCAACGGCGGGACTGGTGGGATGCTCGCCGGCAACGGCGGGGCCGGCGGGAATGCCCTGGCCGGATCCAGTGGCTCCGGCGGCAACGGCGGTAACGCCGGACAACTTTCGCTTTACGGCAACGGCGGGCGCGGCGGCAACGGCGGCGCAGGCAACCCCGGCAGCTTCGTTTCCGTCACCCCCACCGTGACCGGCACCATCACCGGCTTTGACGGCCCGTTCGGGGTGGCGATCACCCCGAACGGCCTCTACGCCTACGTCGCCAACCAGAACGGCACCACGGCGTCGGTGGTCAACCTCACCACCAACACGGTGGTGGGATCCCCGATCACCGTCGGCACCCAACCGCTCTACGTGGCGATCACCCCGAACGGGCGCTACGCCTACGCCACCAACTACAGCGATAACACGGTGTCGGTGATCGACACCACCACCAACCAGCTCGCCGGGCTCGCGATCACCGTCGGCTTGAAACCGTTCGCGGTGGCGATCACCCCGAACGGCCTCTATGCCTACGTCACAAACGAGCAGGGCAACACGGTGTCGGTGATCGACACCACAACAAACCAGGTGATCAACCCGTTGAATCCGATCCCCGTCGGCTCCTTCCCGCGCGGCGTGGCGATCACCCCGAACGGGCGCTACGCCTACGTCACCAACTTCGGCTTCAACGACGGCACCACGGTGTCGGTGATCGACACCACCACCAACCTGGTCATCGGCAACCCGATCACCGTCGGCAACGCCCCGTTCGGGGTGGCTATCACCCCGGACGGGCGCTATGCCTACGTCACCAACTCTGTCGACGGCACGGTGTCGGTGATCGACACCGCACTGGCGATTACAGACCCGGCAAACGCCGTGACCGACACCATCACCGTCGGTATCACGCCGTACGGGGTGGCGATCACCCCGGACGGGCGCTACGTCTATGTCGCCAACGTCGGCGACAGCACGGTGTCGGTGATCGACACCACCACCAATTCGGTGACCGGCGACCCGATCAGCGGCTTCGACGGCCCGTACGACGTGGCATTCACCCCGAACGGCCTCTACGCCTACGTCACCAACAACGGCGCCATAAACACCAACAACACGGTGTCGGTGCTCACTATCGGCGCGATAACACCCGCCACACCCGGCGGTAACGGCGGCAACGGTGGACGAGGCGGCCTCATCGGACGCGGCGGCGCCGGCGGCAGCGGCGGCACCCCGGGAGGCACCAACGGCACCGGCGGCGCCAACGGCAGGCTGTGATCCCCACATAGGTTTGTTGGGCGTCAACCAAACGCTAGCTTTACCAGCGCTTTTCGGTGCCCTCGGTGAGATTCGAATTGTTTTCCGGGGTGCTGGTCAGGGGTCTATACCTGCCCTGAGCAGCGACAACATCTCACGCGGTTTCACCGGTTTTCACCTCGATTGTGGGCACGATGAATATTCGATGGATTCCGCTGATTAGGTGAAGCGAAAACCCCCTCTGAGCTGCGCCCCCGGCACGACTCGAACGTGCGACCTAGGGATTAGAAGGCCCTTGCTCTATCCACCTGAGCTACGGAGGCAGGTGCGAGGCAATTCTAGCGTGTCGAAAACGGGGCAATTTGGCGTCAAGGCCTGCGAAAACAGCACCGAATCGGTGACCTGAATGCCGAAATCGGCGGTTCATCGCTGATATTTCGTTAACGTGACATCCCCCGGGGAATGGCTAAGGGAGCCGCAGTGATGAGCAGTGCGATTGACGAGATCGGCGCGCGCTGCGCACGCTCCTGCCGCGCCGCCTCGCTGCTTCTGCGCGGCACACCGGCTGCCGCCGGCTGGGTGCTCGGTTGGCTCTCCGCCGAGTTCGCCCCGCAGGTGATCACCGGACATGCACTCGCCGCGATTCCGTCTCCACTGGAGAAGGCCGCAGCCGCGCTGGCGGCGCAGCGCGCCGACACGGTGCTTGAGGACGCTCTGACGGCGACCTTCGGCGACGGGTACGCGGCGGCCGTGCGTCATCCGCTGGAGCCCTACACCGCGCGGCCACCGCGGTTGGCCGGAGTCGTCGAGGCCATGCGGTACCGCAAGCGTTACTCGGCGACCACCACCGACATCTCCTACGGTCCGGGCGGGCGCAACAACCTTCTCGACATCTGGCGACGGCCCGACCTCCCCGAGGGCCATCGCGCCCCGGTGCTCATCCAGGTGCCCGGCGGCGGCTGGACCATCAACGACAAACGGGGACAGGCGTACCCGTTGATGAGCCGCATGGTCGAGCTCGGCTGGATCTGTGTCTCGATCAACTACAGCCGCAGCCCGCGCAACGCATGGCCGGCTCACATCATCGACGTCAAGCGGGCGATCGCCTGGGTGCGCGAGAACATCGCCGACTACGGCGGTGATCCGAGCTTCATCGCCGTCACCGGCGGCTCAGCCGGCGGCCATCTGGCCTCGTTGGCCGCGCTGACGCCCGGTGAACTGCAGCCGGGATTCGAGGACGCCGACACCAGTGTGCAAGCCGCGGTACCGCACTACGGCGTGTACGACCTGACCAACCAGCAGACCATGCACGAGTTGATGCTGCCGCTGCTCGAACAGTTCGTCATGCAGGGTCGGCTCGACGAGAACCGTGAGCTGTTCGAGTCCGCGTCGCCCTCACTGCGGGCGCACCGCGGCGCCCCGCCGTTCTTCATCCTGCACGGCCGGAACGACGCCGTGATCCCGCGCGCCCAGGCCGACGGCTTCCGGGCCGCCCTCACCGCCGCCGGTGCGGGCACGGTGGCCTATGCCGAGATCCCCAACGCGCACCACGCCTTCGACACCATCGCCACGGTGCGCTGCCAACTGACCGCCGAGGCGGTCGCCGCCTTCCTCGGTATCGTCTACGGGCGCCACCTCGCCGCGGGTGGCCGTCGTCGCCGCGCCGTCGGTTCCGCCAGCGCAGTCGGCTGATTCGATCCGCCCACCGGCGGTTTCGGGCTAGCGTTGGCGGAAAGACTTCCGGGTATCAAGGGGGGGTGAGGCGTGGCGATGAGCGGCCCTGTTGACGCATCCGGCCTGCCGTCCGAACTCAGCGCCTTCGATCTGCTGATGCACCGCGGCGAGGCCAATCCGCGCACCCGCTCGGGAATCCTGGCCGTGGAGATCCTCGAGCGGGCGCCCGACTTCGAGCAGTACCGGGCCCGCTTCGAGAACGCCTCCCGGCGGGTCCTGCGATTTCGGCAGAAGGTCGTCATGCCGACCCTGCCCACCGCCCCGGCCCGCTGGGTGGTCGACCCCGACTTCAACCTCGACTTCCATGTCCGCCGCATCCGGGTGCCCGAACCCGGCACTCTGCGCGACGTCCTCGATCTCGCCGAGGTGATGCTGCAGTCGCCGCTGGACATCTCCCGACCGCTGTGGACCGCCACCCTCGTCGAGGGCCTCGAGGGCGGCAAGGCCGCGAACCTGCTGCATCTCAGTCATGCCCTCACCGACGGTGTCGGGGCCACGGCCATGTTCGCCGAGATCTACGACCTCGAGCGCAATCCGCCGGCGCGACCGACGCCGCCTGTTCCGGCGCCGGAGGACATCACCGCCGACGACCTCATGCGCGAGGGCCTCGCCCGCATGCCCGGCGTGATGGCCGCGAGCATCGCCGGCGTCGTCTCCGGTGGGCTCACGGCGCTCGGACGCGCGGTGCGCAACCCGGCATCGGCGATGTTCGGCGTACTCGACTACGTGAAGTCCGGACGGCGCATGGTGGGCCGCGCCGCCGAGCCGTCGCCCCTGCTGCGCCGTCGCAGCCTGTCCACCCGCACCGAGGCCATCGAGATGACGGTGGCGGATCTGCATCGCGCAGCTAAGGCCGCCGAGGGTTCGATCAACGACGCCTATCTCGCCGGCCTCTGCGGTGCACTGCGGCTCTATCACGAAGCTCTCGGTGTTCCGATCGGCACCCTGCCGATGGCGGTGCCGGTGAATCTGCGCGCGGAGGCCGATCCGGCCGGCGGTAACCGCTTCGCGGGGGTGAACCTCGCCGCGCCGGTCGGCATTGCCGATCCGGCCGTGCGCATCCAGAAGATCCGCAAGCAGATGATCGCCCGGCGCGAGGAGGCCGCAATCGACGTCATCGGCGCGGTGGCCCCGATGCTCGCGCTGCTGCCTGACGCGGTGCTGGAGGCCGTGAGCGGCAATGTGATCGCCTCTGACGTCCAGGCCAGCAATGTGCCCTTCTATCCGGGAGACACCTTCATCGCAGGCGCCAAAGTGTTGCGGCAGTTCGGTATCGGCCCGCTGCCCGGGGTGGCGATGATGGTGGTCCTGGTGTCGCGCGGCGGCTACGCGACGGTCACCGCGCGATATGACCGCGCCGCCATCGCCGATCAGGAACTTTTCGCCCGGTGCCTGCAGCAGGGCTTCGACGAAGTGCTCACACTGGCGGGCGATCCGGCGCCGCGGGTCGCGGCGGTGTCACTGCCCGACCCGGCCGGCCAACCCGCGTACACCAAGAACGGATCGGTGGCTTATTCATGAGCGATAGGAACGCCACCAGGGAACTGCGACTGCCCGGATCTGTCGCGGAGGTGATGGCGAGCCCGCCCGGCCCGCAGATCGGCGCGTTCTTCGACCTCGACGGCACCCTGGTCGCCGGATTCACCGCGGTGATCCTCACCCGCGAACGGTTCCGCCACCGCGACATGGGCATCGGCGAGTTGCTCGGCATGATGGCGGCCGGTCTGAATCATCAGCTGGGCCGGATGGAGTTCGAGGGACTGATCACCAAAGCGGCACAGGCGCTGCGCGGGCGGGCACTCAGCGACCTCCAGCAGATCGGTGACCGCTTGTTCGTCGACAAGATCGAGAAGCGGATCTACCCGGAGATGCGCGAACTGGTCCAGGCCCACCTCGACCGCGGGCACACCGTGGTGCTCAGCTCTTCCGCGCTCACCATCCAGGTCGAGCCGGTCGCGCGGTTCCTCGGCATCCCGGAAATGCTGACCAACCGGTTCGAGGTGGACGCCGCCGGCCTGCTCACCGGAAACGTGCTCAAGCCGATCCTGTGGGGACCGGGCAAGGCCAAGGCCGTGCAGACGTTCGCCGACGAGCACGGCATCGACCTGAAGGACAGTTACTTCTACGCCGACGGCGACGAGGACGTCCCGCTCATGCACCTGGTGGGCAACCCGCGGCCGACCAACCCCGGTGACAAGATGCGCGACGTGGCGCGCAAACGGGGCTGGCCGATCCTTGAGTTCAACAGCCGCGGCCGCGGGGGACTGGTGGGACAGGTCCGCAACCTGATCGGCGCGAGCACCATCGTTCCCGCGGCCTACGGCGCAGTCGGCTGGGGCCTTCTGACGCGCAGCCGGCGACGAGGCGTCAACTTCTTCACCAGTGCCTTTCCGCAACTACTGCTTGCAGCCAATGGCGTCAATCTGCACGTCCTGGGCAAGGAGAACCTGACCCGTAAACGCCCGGCGGTGTTCATCTTCAACCACCGCAACAATTTCGACCCGGTGATCGTCGGCGCACTGGTCAAGGACAACTGGACCGGGGTGGGCAAGAAGGAACTGCAGAACGACCCCGTCGTCGGCGCGCTTGGCAAACTGGTGGACACCGTGTTCATCGACCGCGAGGACCCCAAGGCCGCGGTGGCATCGCTGAAGGAGGCCGAGAACCTCGCGAAGAAAGGCCTCTCGGTGGTGATCGCCCCGGAAGGCACGCGCCTGGACACCAAGTCTGTCGGGCCCTTCAAGAAGGGCCCCTTCCGGCTCGCGATGTCCGCGGGCGTGCCGATCGTGCCGATCGTGATCCGCAACGCCGAGAAGATCTCGGCGCGGGACTCCTCGACACTGCATCCCGGCGACGTGGATATCGTTGTGTACCCGCCTCTTTCGGTGGCCGACTGGACGCTCGACGACTTGGAGGACCGGATCGCCGAGGTGCGTCAGCTCTTCGTCGACACGCTGGAGAACTGGCCCACCGGCGAGGTCCCGAAGGCGTCGCTGTACGCCAAGAAGGCGCCCGCGAAGAAGTCTGCTGCCAAGAAGGCGCCCGCGAAGAAGTCGGCTGCCAAGAAGTCCGCCGCCACGAAGAAAGCTCCCGCCAAGAAGACGCCCGCGAAGAAGACCGCCGCGAAGAAGGGCCGCCGATGAGCGCCACCGATTACCTGACCGACTTCAGCACCACCGACGATGCGCTGGTGCTCGCGTCGGTCTCCAGCAAGGCCGAATACGAGTTGCTCAACGACTGGCTCCAGCGCCAGCGCAAAGCGCACCCCGACACCAAGGTGGAGGTGCTGCGCCTGCCGCACGGCGACGCGCCGCCCGAGCTGATCAGCGAGCTCGTCACGCAACTGGAGGCCGGCGAGGATCGCACCGTCGTGCCGGTGCGGGTGTTCTGGGTGCCCGGCGGCCTGCCCACCCGGGTGAAGCTGGCCGGCCTGATCTCCGGTCGGGAGACCTACCGCCCGCCGGACATCCTGCAGCGCGCGATCCTGAAAAAGGATCCGTCGCGCGCACGCATCGTCGCCGGCGAACCCGCCAAGGTTTCCGAGCTTCGCCAGCAGTGGCGTGAGAACGTCGTCGGCGACACGCGCGAGGATTTCGCCCGCTTCGTGCTGCGCCGCGCCGCCCTGGCCATCGAGCGCATCGAGCTGCGCCTGCTCGGGCCGGCCTACAAGTCACCGCGCCTGATCACCGATGAGTTGATGACGTCGTCGCGGTTCATCAACGGCCTGGAGGGCATCCCGGGCGCAACTCCCGAGAAGGCCGAGGAGATGCTCAACGAGCTCGCCACCGGTTGGAGCAGATTCTCGGTGGACCTGATCCCGAACCTCGGGCGGGCGATCTTCAGCAGGGGCTTTGATCCGCGGATCGACTACGACTCCACCCAGATCGAGTCGATGCGCACCGCGCTGGAGGATCACCCGGCGGTGTTCCTGTGGTCGCACCGGTCCTACCTCGACGGCGTGATCGTGCCGGTGGCACTGCAGGAGAACAAACTGCCGCCCGCGCACACCTTCGCCGGGATCAACTTGTCCTTCGGCTTCATGGGCCCGCTCATGCGCCGTGCGGGCGTCATCTTCCTGCGTCGCCGCCTCGACGATCCGTTGTACAAGTACGTGCTTCGGCAGTTCGTCGGCTACATCGTGTCCAAGCGTTTCAATCTCAGCTGGTCCATCGAGGGCACCCGGTCGAGGACCGGAAAGATGCTGCCCCCCAAGCTCGGTCTGCTGTCCTATGTAGCCGACGCCTATCTCGACGGCCGCAGCGAGGACGTTCTGCTGCAGCCGACGTCGATCAGCTTCGATCAGCTCCATGAGACCGCGGAGTACGCGGCGTACGCCCGCGGCGGGGAGAAGGTCCCCGAGGGTGCGGAATGGCTGTACAACTTCGTCAAGGCGCAGGGCGAGCGCAACTACGGCAAGATCTACGTCCGCTTCCCAGAAGCGGTGTCGGTCCGTCAGTACCTCGGTGAGCCCGGCGGCCCGATCGCGGCGGACGAGGCGGCCAAACGGCTGGCGATGCAGAAGATGGCGATCGAGGTGTCCTGGCGGATCCTGCGCTCGACCCCGATCAATGCCACCGCGCTGGTCTCGGCGGTCCTGTTGGCCACCCATGGCCGCGCTCTGACGCTGGGCCAGTTGCACCACACACTGCAGGACTCGCTTGACTACCTGGAACGCAAGAAGACACCGATGACCAACAGCGCCCTGCGTCTGCATTCCGCCGACGGTGTGCGCGCCGCCGTCGACGCCCTCTCGACCGGACACCCCGTGACCAAGGTCGAGGGCGGCCACGAGACCGTCTGGCGGATCGCCCCCGAACAGGAATTAGAGGCGGCGTTCTACCGCAACTCGCTCATCCACGCCTTCCTGGAGACCTCGATAGTCGAGCTCGCGCTGATGCATGCTGCGCGCGCCGAGGGCGAGCGGGTCGAGGCGTTCTGGGCGCAGGCGATGCGGTTGCGCTCGCTGCTCAAGTTCGACTTCTACTTCGCGGACTCGGCGACGTTCCGGGGGAACATCGCCGAGGAGCTCGACTGGACGGGTGGCTGGGAGAGCGCGCTTGCCGTCGGACCCGATGGCGTCGACGCGCTTCTGCGTGCGAAGCGGCCTTTGATGGCGGCGGCGATGCTGCGGCCCTTCATCGAGGCCTACGAGATCGTGGCCGACGTCCTGTGCGATGCGCCGGCTGACATCAGCGAGAAGGAGCTGAGCAAACAGGCGCTCGGGGTGGGCGGCCAGTATGCCGCTCAGAACCGGGTGAGCGCCGAGTCGGTCTCAGCCCTGCTGTTCAGCACCGGCCGGCAGGTCGCCGCCGACCAGAAGCTGCTGGAACCATCGGGCGGTCTGCGTGAGCACCGGCGGGAGTTCCTCGCTGAACTGCAGTCGATCCGGGCCGACATCGACCGGGTCCAAGAACTGGCCAGGGAGCAGTTCTACCTCCGCGAGGGCCGGTCGAACTGACCGATACGCCGGTGCTGGCGCACCGGGAGTTGTTAGTGTCGCCAGCGTCAACAGAAGCGTTCGGAGGACCCATGGCTCACAAATCACGGATTGCAGCCGGCGTCGCCGCGCTCGGACTGCTCGCCGCCGGAATCGCCGGCTGCTCGTCATCGAAGCAGGACGACACCTCGGCGCCGCCGATGGGCGCCCAAGGCCTGCAGGACAAGCTGATGAAGGACTTCGCGGGCACGACGATGCCGCCCAAGTCGGTGGTGTGCAAGGAGGCGCTGGAGAGTCAGGTCGGCAAGTCGGCGACCTGCGATGTGACGCTCTCCGACGGGACCACCGAACAGGCGGTGACCACGGTCAAGCGCATCGACGGTAAGGATGTCGTCTACGAGATCTCGCCTGCGCTGAGCAAGGATCAGGTGGCGCAGTTGGTCGCCAGCATGGCTCCGGCGAGTGCGGTCACGTGCGATTCCGGCCTGTCGGGCACGATCGGCGCGACGGTGAATTGTCAGGTGACCATCGACGGTGTGGTCAGCACCCGCGTCGTCGAAGTCGATGACGTCAACGGACTGCAGATGGACACCGCGGTGCACCGGCTGTGGCCCAAGGAGCAGGTTCAGGACGTGCTGCTGCAGAAGCTCAACGCCGACGGCAAGCCGGCGGAGACCGTCGCCTGCACCGACGATGTGGTCGGCAAGACGGGCAACACCGTCGAGTGCGCCGCCGTCACGGGTAGTGACAAGCACGGCTACGTGGTGACGCTGACCACCATTGAGCAAGACAAGTTCGACGTCGAATACAAAGACGCGCCCTGACACCGCCCCGGCCGTGGCACTTCCATAGGCTGGGGTGGTGACGCGCAAGGCTGTGTGGCCCGTGCTGGTCGCAGTCGCGGGGATCGCCGGACTGGTGGCGGCCGGGATCGGTGCGCTGTCACTGACCACGGCGCTGAGTGCCACCGGGCTGCCGGATCCCGGTCCGGCGACGACGCTGGGTCTACCGTTCGTGCGCGCCGCCGGTGAGATCGCTGCGGTCACGGCGGTCGGTGGGTTTCTGTTCGCGGCCTTCATGGTTCCCCCTCAGGACAGCGGTGTGCTCGACGTCGCCGGTTACCGCGCGCTGCGGACGGCACGGATCGCCGCCATCGGCTGGGCGGCCTGCGCGGTGCTGCTGGTTCCGCTGACGATCTCCGACGTCTCCGGCAAGCCGTTGAGCGAGCATCTCGATCCCGCCGAGATCTGGCGGGTGGCCGGACTCGTCGACACGGCCAATGCATGGCGATGGACGGCCATCCTGGCACTGATCGTGGCGATCGCCGCCTCGCCCGTGCTGCGTTGGTCACCGACGCCGGTGCTGCTTGCCGCCGCCCTGCTCACCCTGGTTCCGCTGGGGCTCACCGGTCACTCTGCTGCCGGCGGATCACATGATCTGGCCACCAACAGCCTGCTGATCCACCTGTTCGCCGGGGCGCTGTGGGCCGGGGGACTGCTGGCATTGCTGGCGCACGCATGGCGTGGTGGGGAGCACGCCGACATCGCCGCGCGGCGATTCTCGGCCGTCGCGCTGTGGTGCTTCATCGCGATGGCGTTGACGGGGGTGATCAACACCGCCGTCCGTATCCGGCCGTCGGATCTGCTGCACTCGAGCTACGGGTTGCTGATCACGGCGAAGTTCACCGCTCTTCTGCTGTTGGCGGTGATCGGATGGCGGCAGCGGCGCACGGCGGTCGCCGCCGTACAGGCAGACCCGCAGGCGCGGACACCGCTGTTGCGCCTGGCGCTCGTCGAGGCGCTGGTGTTCGGGCTGACCTTCGGCATCGCCGTCGGCCTCGGGCGAACACCCCCGCCGGCGCCGCGGGTGCTCAATCCCTCGGCAACGGAGGTCGCGCTGGGCTACGACCTGGCCGGACCGCCGACTGTGGCGCGCATTCTGTTCGACTGGCGGTTCGATCTGGTATTCGGCAGTGCGGCAATCATTCTCGCCGCGCTCTACATCGCGGCGGTGATCCGGCTGCGCCGGCGGGGAGACGCCTGGCCGCCGGGCCGCACCGCGGCCTGGTTGCTCGGCTGCGCGGTGCTGCTGTTCGCCACCTCGTCCGGACTCGGCCGTTACATGCCCGCCATGTTCAGCATGCACATGGCCGCGCACATGCTGCTGTCGATGTTGGCTCCGATCCTGATGGTGCTCGGCGCACCCACCACGCTTGCCTTTCGCGCACTGCCGCCGGCGGGCAAGGGCAGTGCGCCCGGACCGAGGGAATGGCTGCATGCCGGCCTGCACAGCAGGTGGTCGCAGTTCTTCACCCATCCCGTCGTCGCCACGATCATGTTCGTCGCGGGTTTCTACGGGCTGTACTTCAGCGGCCTCTTCGACGCCGCCGTTGATCACCATGCCGCCCACATCCTGATGAACCTGCATTTCCTGCTCACCGGGTATCTCTTCTACTGGGCGGTGATCGGAGTGGATCCGACTCCGCGGCGGATACCGCAGATCGGCAAGATCGGGATGGTCTTCGCGTCACTGCCGCTGCACGCCTTCTTCGGGGTGATCCTGATGGGAATGGCCACGGTCCTGGGGGAGCGGTTCTACCGGTCACTGAACCTGCCTTGGCACACAGACCTGCTCGGCGATCAGCACCTCGGTGGGTCGATCGCCTGGGCCGCCGGCGAGATCCCCCTTGTCGTGGTGATGCTCGCCTTGCTCATCCAATGGCAGCGCAGTGACCGGCGCACCGCGACCCGGCTGGATCGCGCCGCCGATCGTGACAACGAGGCGGATCTGGCCGCCTACAACGCGATGCTCGCCGAATTGGCCCGGCGTGACGCCGCCAATCGCTGAGTGATCCCCATTCCGGTATTCGCTCACATCCGGTCGGGCTGGCGCCCCTGTGACGACTGTTTCGTCGGTGCCCGCGGGCCCACTTGAGGTGCGAAACCCGCAACCGAGAGTTAGGACACAGAAATGTTCGAGACACCCATCACCGTCGTCGGCCGGATCATCACCGATCTGCGCCGCCGCGTCGTCGGCGATCAGGAAGTCATCAGCTTCCGCGTCGCCAGCAATTCCCGCCGTCGCACCGCCGAGGGCACCTGGGAGCCGGGCCAGACCCTCTACATGACCGTCAACTGCTGGGGAAAGCTGGTCACCGGCGTGGGCGCCGGGCTGTACAAGGG
Source organism: Mycobacteriaceae bacterium (assembly GCA_037141465.1). GTDB lineage: Bacteria > Actinomycetota > Actinomycetes > Mycobacteriales > Mycobacteriaceae > Mycobacterium. Next base: position 12,649 of record JBAXCK010000080.1, read on the forward strand.
GGCGCCGGTCATCGCTGTCGGAGCGGTGCACACCAGCGAGTACCAGGATTCCGACGGTGTGAAGCGATCGTCGCTGGAGATGCGCGCCAGCGCGGTCGGTCCCGACCTGGCCCGCGCCATCGTCCGCATCGAGCAGCAGCCGCGGCCGCAGAACGCGCAGGACGGCCCGACCGACGCCGAGCAGAAGACCGAGGACGTCGCGGTCCCGGCCTGACGGCGAAGGCGGTCACGCCGGTCATCGCCGGCGTGACCGCCACCTAGGATGGTCGCCGTGCCGGAATTCATCTACACCATGCGCAAGGTCCGCAAGGCCCATGGCGACAAGGTCATCCTCGACGACGTGACGCTGGCGTTCCTGCCCGGAGCCAAGATCGGCGTGGTCGGCCCCAACGGTGCGGGCAAGTCCAGCGTGCTGCGCATCATGGCCGGGCTCGACCAGCCCAACAACGGCGACGCCCTCCTGGCGCCCGGAGCCACCGTCGGCATCCTGCTTCAGGAGCCCCCGCTCAACGAAGACAAGACGGTGCGGGAGAACGTCGAGGAGGGCCTCGGCGACATCAAGGTCAAGCTGGACCGTTTCAACGAGGTCGCCGAACTGATGGCGACCGACTACTCCGACGAGCTGATGGAGGAGATGGGCCGGCTCCAGGAGGAACTCGACCACGCCGACGCGTGGGACCTCGACTCCCAGCTGGAGCAGGCGATGGACGCGCTGCGCTGCCCGCCACCCGACGAGCCGGTCACTCATCTCTCCGGCGGTGAACGCCGTCGCGTCGCGCTGTGCAAGCTGCTGCTCTCCAAGCCGGACCTGCTGCTGCTCGACGAGCCGACCAACCACCTCGACGCCGAGAGCGTGCAGTGGCTCGAGCAGCACCTCGCCGACTACAAGGGCGCCATCCTCGCTGTCACCCACGACCGCTACTTCCTGGACAACGTCGCCGAGTGGATCCTCGAACTCGACCGTGGCCGCGCCTACCCCTACGAGGGCAACTACTCGACGTACCTGGAGAAGAAGGCCGAGCGCCTCGAGGTGGCCGGCAAGAAGGATCAGAAGCTTCAGAAGCGGCTCAAGGAGGAGCTGGCCTGGGTGCGCTCGGGTGCCAAGGCCCGCCAGGCCAAGAGCAAGGCGCGCCTGCAGCGCTACGAGGAGATGGCCACCGAGGCGGAGAAGACCCGCAAGCTCGACTTCGAGGAGATCCAGATCCCGGTCGGTCCGCGGCTGGGCAACATCGTCGTCGAGGTCGAACACCTCGACAAGGGCTTCGACGGCCGCCTGCTGATCAAGGACCTGTCGTTCACCCTGCCGCGCAATGGGATCGTCGGAGTCATCGGGCCCAACGGCGTCGGCAAGTCGACCCTGTTCAAGACCATCGTCGGACTGGAGAAACCGGACAGCGGGACGGTCCGGATCGGCGACACCGTCAAGCTGAGCTACGTCGACCAGAACCGCGCGGGCATCGACCCGAAGAAGAACGTGTGGGAAGTCGTCTCCGACGGTTTGGATTACATCGAGGTCGGACAGAACGAAATCCCCTCGCGCGCCTACGTCTCGGCGTTCGGATTCAAGGGTCCTGATCAGCAGAAGCCCGCCGGTGTGCTCTCCGGTGGCGAGCGCAACCGGCTGAACCTGGCGCTGACCCTCAAGCAGGGCGGCAACCTGCTGCTGCTCGACGAGCCCACCAACGACCTCGACGTCGAGACGCTCGGCTCACTGGAGAACGCGCTGGAGAAGTTCCCCGGATGCGCGGTGGTCATCTCGCACGACCGCTGGTTCCTGGACCGGACCTGCACCCACATCCTGGCCTGGGAGGGTGATGCCGCCAACGAGGCCACGTGGTTCTGGTTCGAAGGCAACTTCGGCGCCTACGAGGAGAACAAGGTGGAGCGACTCGGAGCCGAGGCGGCCCGTCCGCACAGAGTGACCCACCGGCGGTTGACCCGCGACTAGGGTGCCCAAGTGTGACGGTTGACCGCGGCGCACGGGTGCTCGAAACCGGCTACCGGAACACCTTCCGCGCCCCGCACGGCGGCGCGAGCCCGGCGGTCCCAGATGCGCTGATCGCCGCGCACGAACGTCTCGCGCGGCGCCGCAGCCCGGGCGAGACTCTGATCGGGGTGTACGGCGCCGACGACGCCGGAGGCTTCGGGCCGGCCCTGCAGATCGTCACCGATCAGGCCACCATGCTGATGGACTCGGTCACGGTCCTCCTGCACCGGTTGAGCGTGGGCTACGAGTGGCTGATGCATCCGGTGCTTCGGGTCCGCCGCGACGCCGACGGCACCCTGCTCGAGGTGTCCCCGGCCGGCGGCGCTTCCGAGGGCGGCGCTTCCGAGGGC
>JBAXCK010000081.1:0-14973 GCA_037141465.1 Mycobacteriaceae bacterium
CTGCGTGGATCCAACGGCCTCGATGGTGGGATCGGCGTGCGCCGGAGCGGCCAGGACGACCAGCGCCAGGGCGGCCGCTGCTGCGGATAGGACTCGTCCCATGGTCGATGACCCTAACCTGTAGTGGTGCTGAGCCTCGCCGAAGTCTCCGACCGACTGGAGATCCAACAGCTGCTGGTGGACTACTCGACCGCGATCGACGGACGCCGATTCGACGACCTCGACCGCATCTTCACCCCGGACGCCTACATCGACTACCGCGCCATGGGCGGCATCGACGGCGTCTATCCCGACGTCAAGGCCTGGCTGGCCGAGGTGCTGCCGGGTTTCCCGGCCTTCTACCACCTGATCGGCAACTTCGACATCCGGCTCGACGGCGACCGCGCCAGCGGCCGGACCATGTGCTTCAACCCGATGAAACTCAACGACGGGGGATCCTCGGGTGGCCAGATCATGTTCTGCGCGCTCTGGTACGACGACGAGTTCGTCCGCACGCCCGACGGCTGGCGGATGACGCGGCGGGTGGAGACCAAATGCATGGACAAGATCATCTAGCGGCTGACCGGCTACCAGGGATTCCGCGCGATTAACGGCGGTGGCCGCTGATCTGGCAGAATCAGCGGCTGGCCACGCGAGGCAAAACCGGGTTCCGGCATCCCGCCGGTGATCGCTGAATTGCAGCGTGCGATTTCAGGAGTAGTTCATGGCTGTCAAGATCAAGCTCACCCGGCTTGGCAAGATCCGCAATCCCCAGTACCGAATCGCCGTCGCCGATGCGCGCACGCGCCGCGACGGACGGTCCATCGAGGTCATCGGCCGCTACCACCCGAAGCAGGAGCCGAGCCTCATCGAGATCGACTCCGAGCGCGCGCAGTACTGGCTGTCGGTGGGCGCCCAGCCCACCGAGCCGGTGCTCAAGCTGCTCAAGATCACCGGTGACTGGCAGAAGTTCAAGGGTCTGCCCGGTACCGAGGGCAGCCTGAAGGTCAAGGAGCCCAAGCCCAGCAAGCTCGACCTGTTCAACGCCGCGCTGGCCAACCCGGAAGGCAACGCCGGCGGCGAGGCCGTGCAGTTGAAGAAGAAGAAGGCTCCCGCCAAGAAGGCCGAGGGGGCCGAGGCTGAGACACCGGCGGAGGAAGCCCCCGTCGCGGAGGTCGCGGTCGAGGAGGCGCCGGCGGAGCCTGCTGCTGAGGCGCCTGCCGCTGAGGCGCCCGCTGAATCAGCCGAGGCGCCCGCCGACTCAGCCGAGTCGACCGCCGACTCAGCCGAGTCGACCGAAGAATGAGTTCGGCCGTCGTCGACGCCGTCGAGCACCTGGTGCGCGGAATCGTCGACAACCCCGACGACGTCCGCGTCGACATGGTGACCGGCCGGCGCGGCCGCACCGTGGAGGTGCATGTGCACCCCGACGATCTGGGCAAGGTGATCGGCCGCAGCGGGCGGACCGCGACGGCGTTGCGCACCCTGGTCGCCGGAATCGGTGGACGCGGTATCCGCGTCGACGTGGTCGACACCGACCGCTGACTCATGGAGCTGGTGGTCGGCAGGATCGCCAAGCCCCACGGCGTCACCGGCGAGTTGGTGGTGGAGGTCCGCACCGATGACCCCGACGACCGCTTCGCCGTGGGAAACCGGCTGCGGCTCACCAACTCCCGGCGCGGTCTGGACACACACGTCGTGATCGCCGCGGCCCGACCGCACAGCGGGCGGTTGTTGCTTCGGATCGAGGGTGTGGCCGATCGTGACAGCGCTGATGCGCTGCGCGGATCACTGTTCGTCGTGGACACCGCCGACCTGCCGCCGATCGAGGATCCCGACGAGTTCTACGACCACCAGCTTGAGGGGCTCACCGTCCGCACCGTCGACGGCCACGGGATCGGAGCGGTCACCGAAGTCCTGCACACTCCCGGTGGGGAACTGCTGTCGGTGCGCACCGAGTCCGGCGCCGAGATTCTGGTCCCCTTCGTCAGCGACATCGTGACGTCGGTGTCGCTGACCGACGGGGTCGTCGAGATCGACCCGCCCGAGGGTCTGCTGGATCTGGACTCCTGATGCGCATCGATGTCATCACCATCTTCCCGGACTATCTGGCCCCGGTTCGGCAATCGCTGTGCGGCAAAGCGATCGAGTCGGGCATCGTCGAGTTCGACGTTCACGATCTGCGGCGCTGGACTCATGACGTGCATCACTCGGTCGACGACGCCCCCTACGGCGGCGGCCCCGGGATGGTGATGACGGCGCCGGTGTGGGGCGATGCACTCGACGACGTCTGCACCGCCGACACACTTCTGGTGGTGCCCACGCCGGCGGGCCGGTTGTTCACTCAGCGCGACGCCGAGCGCTGGGTGACCGAATCGCATGTGGTGTTCGCCTGCGGTCGTTACGAGGGCATCGACCAACGGGTCGTCGACGACGCGGCGACGCGGATGCGGGTCGCCGAGGTGTCCGTCGGCGACTACGTGCTGGCCGGCGGCGAGGTCGCGGCCCTGGTGATGATCGAGGCGATCGTCCGGCTCATGCCCGAGGTGATGGGGAATCCGCAATCGGTGGACGATTCGCACTCCGAGCACAACAGCGGCCTGTTGGAAGGGCCCAGCTACACCCGTCCGCCGCAGTGGCGCGGCCTGGCGGTGCCCGAGGTGCTGCTCTCCGGTGACCACGCCCGCATCGCGGCGTGGCGGCACGAACAAGCGGTTCAGAGAACGAGGGAGCGACGCCCGGATCTACTCCCCGGTGACTGAGTTCCGGCCGATCAGATGCGGCCGCCGGGGAACATGGTTCGCAGCGCGTCGGTGATGGTGTCACGTGCGGTCGCGTCATCGACCGGTTGCATCGACCCGATGGCGATGACGTAGCGATGGTCGGCTCCGATCACACCGGTCGACATGTGCAACCAGTTCGGTCCGTTCCAACAGCACATCCAGCCCTGCTTGACTGCCACCGGTTCGGCGAACAGCCCGTCGGGAATGCCGAATCGCTGCGGATAGCCGTCGACCCCCTGGGGAGTGGACGCCGCCAGGTCGTTGACGATCATGTCCGCCTGCGCCGTCGGCAGGCCGCCTGTGCCGTCGAGCAGCTTGTCGTAGTAGCGCACCAGATCGGCCGTCGTGCTCATGGTGTTCCACCAGTTGCCGTCATAGGGCGGGGTGGTCTGGGCCAGGCCGTAGCGCGCGGCCACCCGCGCGACGACGGCGTTCCCGCCGCCGCGGCCCCAGAAATCATCGGCGGGGAAGTCGTCGGAGGACCGCAGCATGGTGTCGAGGCCTTTGCGGTCCTGCGGACTCAGCGGCGTCTTGCGCTGCACCGACCCCAACAGCAGGTCGTCGGCGATGAAGAGTTTCGCCACCGACGCGATGGGGAACGCCGCACCGTCGCCACTGGAGATCATCTTGCCGGTCTGCCGGTCGAGCACGGTGAGGCTGATGTCGGCACCGCTGCGGGCAGCGACGGCGGTGGCCTTCAGCGCGACCGCGTCAAGGTTGGTCTCCGGGGCCGGGGCGGCCGGCGCTGCGACAGCGGGTGCCGCCGGTGGCGGCGGATGTCCGGCGGACCAGGCGGTGAACTGCGTCGACGAGGCGGCCAGGAACATCCCGGAGAGGATGAGGGCGGACCCGGTGAGCAACACCGGTGGCCGACGTCGCATATCCCGCTCCTTGTTCGCCTGATGTCCAGGTGGGATACCCCCGATGCCCGTGGGCGAGTAAAGGGTAACCGCCCTTGTTCTACACCGCATAACTCGTTGGGCCGCGCAAGCCGAGCGAATCGGCGGGTCGGGCGAATCGGGCCGATTTCGCCCCCTGAGCGCCGATCTGGCACAATAAAACGGTTGGCCGCGCGGGCCGGGGTCCTCCCACCTGCTGCGACACCGATCCGACCACCTGTTCGGCGATGCCAGGCGTCTTTGCCCGGCACAGCCCGCAGCTCGACCGCAAGGAAGTGTCCTTCGATGAACACGCTGGACTTCGTCGACCAGGCGTCGCTGCGCGACGACATCCCGGAATTCGGTCCCGGAGACACTGTGAACGTCCACGTGAAGGTCATCGAGGGCAACAAGTCCCGCATCCAGGTCTTCAAGGGTGTGGTGCTGCGGCGCTCGGGCGGCGGTGTCCGCGAGACCTTCACCGTCCGCAAGGAGAGCTACGGCGTCGGTGTGGAGCGGACCTTCCCGGTCCACTCGCCGAACGTCGACCACATCGAAGTGGTGACCCGCGGCGATGTCCGTCGCGCCAAGCTGTATTACCTGCGTGAGCTTCGCGGCAAGAAGGCGAAGATCAAGGAGAAGCGCTGACCTCCGGCGTGCCGGACCCCGCCGACCCGGCGCCGCCCGCTTCGGAGTCGCGGGCCGCCTCGGCCGCACGCAAGGCCCCCAAGGAGGGCAAGGCCCCCAGGGAGGGCAAGGCCCCCAGGGAGGGCAAGAAACACTCCGCGCTGCGCGAGGGCGCAACGCTGGTGGGCATCGCGATTCTTCTCTATTACGTGATGCTCACCTTCGTGGCGCGCCCCTACCTGATTCCCTCGGAATCGATGGAGCCGACCCTGCACGGCTGCAAGGGCTGCGTCGGCGATCGAATCATGGTCGACAAACTCACCTACCGTTTCGGCTCGCCGGAACCGGGCGACGTGATCGTCTTCAAGGGGCCGCCCAACTGGAATGTCGGCTACAAGTCGATCCGTTCGAAGAACACACCGGTGCGCTGGGTGCAGAACACCCTGTCGTTCATCGGCTTCGTGCCGCCGGACGAGAACGATCTCGTCAAGCGCGTGATTGCGACCGGCGGTCAGACCGTGCAGTGCCGCGCCGCCACCGGATTGACGGTCGACGGCAAGCCGTTGAAGGAGCCCTACCTCGATCCGGTCACCATGGTGGCCGATCCCGCGGTCTATCCCTGTCTGGGCAACGAGTTCGGCCCGGTGACTGTGCCCGACGGCAGGCTGTGGGTGATGGGCGACAACCGCACGCATTCGGCGGATTCGCGGGCGCACTGCACGAGTGCGCCGGCCGAGGCGCAGAAGGGCATCCTGTGCACCGGTGACCCGTCGACAGGCACCGTTCCGGTGTCGAACGTGATCGGCATCGCGCGCTTCATCGCCTGGCCGCCGTCGCGCTGGGGCGGTGTTTCGTCGGACGATCCTCAGCAGAACTGACGGTGCCGGGGCCGACATGGCTGCCATGATCTGGCCGCCGCGCACCGTCATCCGCCGATCCTCGGGCCTGCGGACGCTGGAGTCGGCTCTCTACCGCGGCGGGCTGGGTCCGGTGGCCGGCGTGGACGAGGTCGGCCGCGGCGCGTGCGCGGGTCCGCTGGTCGTCGCGGCGTGCGTCCTGGGACCCAACCGGCTGGCGAGCCTCGCGGCGCTCGATGACTCCAAGAAGCTCACCGCCAAGGCCCGCGAGGAGCTGTTTCCCGTCATCCGCCGCTACGCGCTGGCCTACCACGTGGTCTGCATTCCGGCCGTCGAGGTCGACCGGCGCGGGGTGCACGCGGCCAACATCGAGGGCATGCGCCGGGCCGTGGCGGGGTTGTCGCTGCGGCCCGGCTACGTGCTGTCCGATGGTTTCCGGGTGCCCGGACTTGCGGTGCCCTCCCTGCCGGTCATCAGTGGAGACGCCGCGTCGGCCTGCATCGCGGCGGCCAGTGTGCTGGCCAAGGTGAGCCGGGATCGGATGATGGTCGCCCTGGACGGCCGGCATCCCGGCTATGGGTTCGCCGAGCACAAGGGTTACAGCACGGCAGCCCACGGCGCGGCACTGGCCGGTCTCGGCCCCTGCCCCGAACACCGCCGATCGTTCATCAACGTCCGGCGGGTGGTCCGGCACGGGACGGCCGAATTGGTGGCCGAGTTCGCGGTGGGAGAAGATGGTGGGCAGGCGTCGGACGGCACCCGGTCGGATGGCCCCGGGTGCGACGCCGTACGGACAGAAGGACAGCAGAGCCGATGAGCGCCGAGGATCTCGAGAAGTACGAAACCGAGATGGAACTGTCCCTGTACCGCGAGTACAAGGACATCGTCGGGCAGTTCAGCTACGTCGTGGAGACCGAGCGCCGGTTCTACCTCGCCAACAGTGTGGAGATGGTGCCCCGCAACACCGAGGGTGAGGTCTACTTCGAACTCCGTCTGGCCGACGCGTGGGTCTGGGACATGTACCGGCCGGCCCGCTTCGTCAAACAGGTGCGGGTCATCACCTTCAAGGACGTCAACATCGAAGAGGTCGAGAAGCCCGAGCTTCGGCTGCCCGAGTAGGGCTGTGCATCGGTGCCCGGTTGGGGATGAGCCGGGCCCGTTGAACCGCCAGTGATCGGTGTCCGTCGGCGCACCGGCTCACTGTGGGCGATATGACGTCCCGCAACGAGCTCGGCGCACTGGGTGAACAGGTCGCCGTCGACCATTTACGCAACGCTGGTCTGCGTATCGTCGCGCGCAACTGGCGTTGTCGTTACGGCGAGCTGGACGTGATCGCCGACGACGCCTCGGGCACGGTCGTCTTCGTCGAGGTGAAGACACGCTCCGGTGACGGTTTCGGCGGTGTCGAGCAGGCCGTGACGCCGCAGAAGGTGCGGCGCATCCGCCGGCTGGCCGGTCTGTGGCTCGCCGGTCAGGACGCGCGCTGGGTGCAGGTGCGCATCGACGTCATCGGCGTGCGGGTCGGCCGCGGGCCGCGGCCCGAGGTGCTGCATCTGCGGGGAGTGGGCTGATGGCGCTGGGGCGGGCGTTCTCGGTGGCGGTGCGCGGCCTCGACGGCGACATCGTCGAGATCGAGGCCGACATCACCGCCGGACTGCCGGGCTTTCATCTGGTCGGCCTGCCCGACGCCGCCGTGCAGGAATCCCGCGACCGGGTGCGGGCGGCCATCACCAACTCCGGCAACTCGTGGCCGATGTCGAGGCTGACCGTCGCGTTGTCGCCCGCGACGCTTCCCAAAGCGGGATCGATGTACGACGTGGCACTGGCCGCCGCGGTGCTCTGCGCGAACCGCAAGAAGCCGTGGGAGAGGCTGGAGAAGACGGTCCTGCTCGGTGAGTTGGCGCTCGACGCCCGCATCCGCCCGGTCAAGGGTGTCCTGCCGGCGGTCCTGGCCGCCAAACATCAGGGCTGGCCGACGGCCGTCGTCCCCGTCGGCAATCTCGCGGAGGCCAGCCTGGTCGACGGCATCGAAGTGCTGGGCGTGCGGACGCTGCGGCAGCTTCAGCAGTGGCTGGAATCCGGGGCCGCGTTGGATCCGCGCGTCGAGCATGGCACCGCGCACCCCGAGTCGCGTCCCGATCTGTCCGATGTCGTGGGTCAGTCACAGGCGCGCTTCGCGGTGGAGGTCGCGGCCGCCGGCGCACACCATCTCATGCTGACCGGACCGCCGGGCGTCGGGAAAACGATGTTGGCCCAGCGCCTTCCCGGGCTCCTGCCCGATCTGACCGAGCAGGAGGCACTCGAGGTCACCGCTGTCCACTCGGTTGCCGGCACGCTGTCGGCGCGCACGCCGCTGATCACCAGGCCGCCCTTCATCGCCCCTCACCACTCCTCGAGTGTCGCCGCACTGGTGGGTGGGGGTTCGGGAATGGCCAAGCCCGGTGCGGTCAGCAGGGCACATCGCGGGGTGTTGTTCCTCGACGAGTGCCCCGAATTGCGGCTCACCGCACTCGAAGCGCTGCGGACACCGCTCGAAGACGGTGAGATCCGCATCGCCCGCCGTGACGGAGTGGCCCGCTATCCGGCGCGCTTCCAGCTGGTGCTGGCCGCCAATCCCTGTCCCTGCGCGCCGACTGATCCCCGCAACTGCGTCTGCTCGCCGCTGCAACGCCGTCGCTACCTCGGTAAGTTGTCCGGCCCGCTGATGGACCGGATTGATCTGAAGGTCCACATGCACACCGAACGGGCCGGTGCATTCGCGACCGGCGCCGCGGAGGGCAGCGAGCAGATCCGGCAGCGGGTTGCCGCTGCCCGGGCGGCGTCCGCGGCGCGCTGGCATCCCTTCGGCTTCACGACGAATGCCGAAGTCACCGGCGCGGTGCTCCGGCGGCACTTCGCACTGGACTCCGCAACCATGGCGCCGCTGCGAGCCTCACTGGACAAAGGACTGATCAGCATTCGCGGAGTCCATCGCTGTCTGCGGGTGGCGTGGACGTTGGCCGACCTCGCCGGCCGGCCGACGCCGACCACCGACGACGTCGCCGTTGCACTGAGTTTCCGTGAGCAGGGCGGCGTTCCATGACCGCCGCGGACCGCCTCAGTTGGGCCTACCTCTCGCGTGTGGTCGAACCGCCCTGTCCCGAACTGGCCGCCCTGGTGGCCCGCGTCGGGCCGGTGGAGGCCGCCGAACGCGTGCGGCGCGCGGCAGTCGCCGACGAGCTGGCCAGACGGACCGCGGCGCGTCGCGACATCGACTGTGCTGCGGAGGATCTGGATCTGATCGACCGCCGCGGCGGACGGCTGGTGACTCCCGACGATGACGAGTGGCCGGCGTGGGCGTTCGTATCGTTCGGCGCGGCAGCGCTGCGCGACAAGCCGGCCGGTCACCGGCCTCTCGCACTGTGGGCGATCGGTCCGCTGGGGCTCGATGAGATCGGTGAGCGCTCGGCGGCGATCGTCGGAACTCGTGCGGCGAGCGCCTACGGCGAACACATCGCCGCGGAACTGTCCGTGGGGCTGATCGAGCGCGATGTGACGGTGGTGTCCGGGGGTGCGTACGGAATCGACGGGGCCGCGCACCGGGCGGCGCTGGCGGCGGACGGGCCGACGGTCTCGGTGCTCGCCGGAGGCCTCGACGTGCTCTATCCCGCCGGGCACTCCGCCCTGCTGCACCGCGTCGGTCAGGAGGGCCTTCTGGTCAGTGAGTACCCGCCCGGTGTCCGCCCCGCACGGCACCGTTTCCTCACCCGCAACCGGTTGGTCGCCGCGCTCTCGGCTGCCACCGTCGTCGTCGAGGCCGGGGTCCGCAGCGGCGCCGCCAGCACGGCGGCGTGGGCGAGGGCCCTGGGCCGGGTGGTCTGCGCGGTGCCCGGGCCGGTGACGTCACTGGCCTCGGCGGGGTGTCACGAACTGATCCGGACCGGTGCGGAGTTGGTGACGAGGGCACAGGAGGTCGTCGAGATCATCGGAAAGGCGGGGGAGTTCGCCGACGAGTTGCCGCGGCCGTCCACCGCACTCGACGGTCTCGGCGAGATCGAGCGTCAGGTGTACGAGGCGCTTCCCGGTCGCGGGCTGCGCACCCCCGATCAGATCGCTGTCGCGGCCGGACTGCCGGCCACCGGCGTGCTCGGTCCGCTGGCATTGCTGGAGATCGGTGGTTTCGTCGAGTGCCGGGACGGCAAGTGGCGGTTGGCCCGCCGGATGGGCTCGGAGTAGCCTCGGCGGGCGATGACAGTCCGCGACGACGACGTGATCACCGGGCAGTGCCCGGCCTGCCACTCGGTGGTCCCGGTCGCGGGTTTCTGCGGCGAATGCGGCGCTCGTGTCGGCGCACCGGTCACCAGGTTGAGCACACTTCTGCGCCCATCGGTGTTCGCCACCGCGCACCGTGAGACGCTCTGGCTTCCCAGGGTGTCGAGCACGCTGTTCCCCCGTTTCCCCGGTCGGCAACGCCGACCGTTCCGGATCGGACTCATCGTGGTGCTGATCGCGCTCATCGTGTGTTCCCTGGCCCGTTTCACCGGGCCTGCCGGAGTCTTCACCACCATTGGTTGGCCGCTGCTTTTTCTGATCTACGTGTGGGAATCCGATGCGTTCGGTGACATCCCGGCACGGATCATGGTCGCCGCGACGGTGATCGGGATCGCCACCGGCGCAGGATGGTGGCTGGCCGCAGGCACAGTGCTCGCCGGCAACTACGGAGTCTCGACGGCATCCAGCCTCGCCTTGACCAAGGTGATCGACACCGGATTCCTGATCACACTGGGCGGCACCGCCCTGATGCTGGTACCCGCCGTCGTCGGTCGTCTCTTCCCCATGACGGTGCGTGAATCACTCGACGGGTTCGTCGTCGGAGCGTTCGGCGCGCTGTGGTACCAGACGGCTGCCACCACGACCACCCTGGCACCCCAGTTCGCCGAGGGACTGATGCGGGAAAAGAGTTCGATGCGGATCCTCGCCGACTCGTTGACCTACGGTGTCGCGACCCCGCTGGCGACCACCGCCGCCGGTGGTCTGGTCGGGCTGAGCCTGTGGTTCCGGCCGGACCGTCGCGAGCGGAGAGATCCGCGGCGCGCGCGCACCGCGCTGACGGTCTTCACCGTTGTGGCGGTCGCCATCTATGTGGGGGTCTGGGCGGTCGATGCGCAGGGGTACCCGCGCGTCGTGGATGTGAGTCTCAAACTCGGCTTGGCGTTTCTGGCGCTGCTGACCACCCGGGGTGCCGTGCAGATCGCACTGCTGCATGAGGCACCCGATCCGTGGACCGGGGAGCCCCTGCTGTGCGTGCACTGCGAGAGGGTCGTTCCCGACCTGCCGTTCTGCTCGGCGTGCGGGGTCGCCGCCCGGGCGTCGTCGCGCACGTCGCGCCGGCTTCGGCACGAGAAGCCACCCGTGCGCGACATGGTGTCCGGTTAGCCGCCGATCGCCTTCTTGTAGTCGGCGACGTCACTTTCGAGTTCATCGGATGCCGCGTTCCAGTCCGGTGTCGAGAGCGTGACGCCCTTGAGCGCGCCGGCCGGTGTCAACGGATCGGCGGTGTCTTCGACCTCTGTGGCGATCGCATCCCGCGCCGGGATTCCGAACGCCTCGGTGGCGAGAGCCCGCTGGGCCTCGTCGGAGAGCAGGAATGCGAGCAGCTTCTTGGCATCGTCGGGCCGCTCGGTGTTCGCGGTGACGCCCGCGACGTAGGACAGCGAGATCGTGGTCCGGCTGCCGTCAGGCATGGCGGGGAAGAAGATGCCGAATCGGTAGCCGTCATTCTTGATCCCGGCGAGGTTCATCTGCACGTCACCGTTGGCCACCAGAAGCTCACCGCTGTCGACTTTGGCCTGCAGCGTGCCCGTCGAGGAGGACGGGCCGACGTTGTTGGACTGAAGGCGGGCCAGATAGTCCAGTGCCTGCTGTTTTCCCATCTGCTTCTGCAGCAGCAGCAGCAGCGCGGTGCCGTCACCGGCCTCGCCCGGCGTCGAATACTGCAGTTTGCCCTTGAGATCGGGCCGCAGGAGGTCGTTCCACGTCACCGGTCGCGGATTGGCGGCGGGATTGACGATGAAGCACAGCGCGGTGTGAGCGATCGGCACATACACCCCGGCCGGGTCGAGGACCGGCGAGGTGATTCCCGCGGTGTCGGCTCCGCCGGGCACGAGCAGACCCGCCTTGGCGGCCTTCTGGATGAACGGCGGCAAACTCACCAGAACGTCTGCCGGTGGAACCGGCTTCTCGGTGTCGAGCCGCTTCCAGGTGGCGGGGGAGTTGACCCGCGAGACGACCTCGCCGGAACCGGCCTCGAAGAGTGTGACCCTGACGCCGGTCTGTTTGGTGAATTCGGCGAACTGCTTCTCATACCAGGCGCCGAGTCCGCTCGGGCTGTACACGGTGAGAGTGCCGTCCTGCGTGGGCGTGCCGCAGCCGGCGGCCAGAACGGCGGTGGCCAGAACGGCGGCGGTGAGCGCAACGGCGGTCAGCGTCCGGTGAAACGTCATCGGTCCTCTTTCAACGGGGTGGGTCGCCCTTCCATCGGAAACTCTCGAGGTACTTCCCCATGTCGATGGCGATCTCGAGGTTGGCCCCCGACGGCGGCCCCGGTCCGAAATCAGGAGTGAACCGGCGGAAGGGGCCCTCGGCGACGGCGATCAATGCGAGATCGTTCTTGACCGCCGCCACGATGATCATCCGGAGTTGATAGTTGGTGGCCACGCCTGCGGGCTGAAAGTCGGCGACCACACCGTAGCCATACTGGTAGCCGACGTGGGAGTTGGGCAATTCGTAGGCGATGTCTGCGTTCGGATAACTCTTGTCCAGAATTTGGCGCACCACCTGGCGGGCGACGCGACCGCTGGCGGGTTCGCTGAACAGACGCAGCACCCCGCCGCTGCCCGCCTTCATTCTCGCGGTCACACCGTTGTCCTGTTCGGTGACGTCGTACGCCGCGTCCGCCGGCGGGTAGTTGACCGAGAAGGCCTCGCCCGGGGCGACGAATTTCGGCAGGTTGGCCACCGGGACGGCGTTGGGTGGTCTCCCGCAGTCCGGCGGACACGCGTAGGTCGAGGCGTCGGTGACGGCTCTGTCCCAGAAGGACAGCACCGTCATCGCAACCCCCAAACCGAGGACGAGCAGACCGTAGGTGAGCCGGTATCGGGCGCGGCTGGCTCCCGTCGCGATGTAGCGTCCGGGCGGAACGCCGACGCTTTCGTAAACGCCCTCGTTAACCGCGTCGTCGGTTGCGGTCATGAACCGGCCCGCACCAGCAGGATGTTCTTCACGAGGTTCTCCACGTTGGGAGTGCCGAGTCCGGTGACCATGTCGTAACCGGACGTGCCGGACTGGTCGACCGCGTTTCCCCCGAAGCTGATGTCACGGAACGCGGCCGGTTTCTGCGATTTCGCCACGTGGTAGAGCACGGGATTCACATCGCCCAGTGGCTCGGCGCCGCTGGCGGCGAGTTCCTCGTTCATCAGAGTTGCCAGTCCGGCGAGGATCGGCGCTGCCTGCGAGGTGCCCCCGCCGACGGTCTGCTGTTGTTCGAACACGATGCGGACGCCGGTGAAGGGATCCGACACCGCGGAGATGTCGGGCACGAGCCGGCGGTCGGGCAGTTCGGATCCCAGACCCACCGTCTGCCACGCCGGACGTTCGAACAGAGTCGACGCACCGCCGGCCGTGCCCTGGGTGAGCGGGACGTTGTACCAGGCCTGCTCATCGAGCCAGTTCCCTTCGGCGTCGGTGGACAGCTTCGTGCCACCGACCGCGACCATCTCAGGCAGAGATGCCACCGCGTCCACGCCGATGTCATCGGGCGAGGGCGGCGAGGACCATCGTTGTCCGCCTTTACATTCCAGGCCGGCGAGGTCTCCGGTCGCGTTGAACGCGGTGGTGCCGTTGCGCAGCGCTTTGGTGAGGGCGGCGCGTACGGGTGCGAAATCGGCTGCGGTGAACAACCGGTCACAACCCCAGCCGATCGAGAAACTCCAGATCGCCCCGGGGAACCGGTCGTCCATCGACTCCATCAGTCGGCCGAGTTTCTCGAAGGCGCCACCACTCTTGTCGTTGGAGGCGGTGGACCGCGCGTTGACCAACACCAGTTTCGCGTCCGGAACGATGCCGTGAATCACCTGCAGATCCATATTGGCTTCGCCCCTGCGGCGCTCCGGCATTCCGCCGATCACCTCGGGGGTGAACCGGGGGAGGCCGAAGGTGTCGGCGAAGGTGTCCATGTCCTCCTGCGCGAACCCGTCGAAGCCAAACACCAGCACCGTCCTCCCGCGGCCGGTGAAGCCCTTCTCCACCAGTGGGGTGGCGTTGTAGGCGCGCAGCAACTGAGACGGCGTCAATCCGCCGTCGGGCACATCGCGCGGCAGGGGAGGCCGGTGCTCGCTGGTCGGGGTGTAGCTGAGGATGCGGCCCATACCGGACACCTCGTCGCGCGCCTGCGGCGGGACGGCGGGCTGCTGCGGGGAGGCATAGAACACCCGGCCCGAATCGGCGCCGCGTTGGATCCGGTACTGACGCATCGAGACTCCGAACGCCGACGCCACAGCAGACGGGGAGCCCTCCACCACGGCCCAGTCGTCTCCGGCACGCCACCGCACGACGAGATCGTGGTCGCGGGCCCAGCCGGTGAGCAGCACCGGTTCGGCGCTGCGCTGCAATGCGGCGGTCACCTGGACCCCTCCGGCGCTCACCGGCCCGAGATTGACCGATTCGGCGAGCAGGCGGGCGTAGGGGCCGTCGATCAGACCGGACTGCACAGGTGCGGTCGTGCGGTGCACGGCGAACAGCGCCAACACGGCGGTGAGCACCAGGGCGCTCGCTGCGGCGATGATCGCGGCGGCGGTCCCCCGGGAGGTCATAGGGAGGGCCGGGCGGTCATAGGAAGGATTGAACAGCATCCTCGCGACACGCAGCGCCAATCCGGTGCCCGCCGCGAGCCTTCTGCCACCGTAGGGAGGTGAGTTCCCCGCAGCGGTACGGCGTGATGCTGCAGGAGTACGCCGAGCATCTCGCACTCGAACGCGGCCGATCCGAGCACACCCGCCGCGCCTACCTCACCGATCTGCGTTCGCTGTTCGCGTTCCTCGACGAACGATCACCGGGTTCTGGTCTCGGCGCGCTGACGCTGCCCGCGCTGCGCGGCTGGCTGGCGGCCCAGGCATCCGCCGGTGCGGCACGCACCACCCTGGCCCGCCGGACGTCGGCGGCCAAGACCTTCACCGCCTGGGCGACCCGCCGCGGACTGCTGGACGCCGACCCCGCCACCCGGCTGCAGGTTCCCAAGGCGCGCCGCACCCTGCCGTCGGTGCTACGACAGGACCAGGCCGTCGCCGCGATGCAGGCCGCCGATCTCGGCGCCGAACAGGGCGACCCGCTGGCGCTGCGCGACCGGCTGATCGTCGAACTGCTCTACGCCACCGGGATCCGTGTCAGCGAGTTGTGCGGACTCGACATCGACGACGTCGACACCGGCCGGCGTCTGGTGACGGTCCTGGGCAAGGGCAACAAGCAGCGCACCGTTCCGTTCGGCAAGCCCGCACTCGCAGCGCTGACCGCGTGGCTGCGCGAGGGCCGGCCGGCGCTGGCGAACCCGGAGTCCGGTCCGGCGCTGCTGCTCGGTCCCCGCGGGCGGCGCCTGGATCCCAGGCAGGCTCGCACCGTCGTCCATCAGACCGTCGCGGCGGTCGACGGTGCGCCGGACATCGGCCCGCACGGGCTGCGCCACAGCGCGGCGACGCATCTGCTGGAGGGCGGTGCCGATCTTCGGGTGGTGCAGGAACTGCTCGGCCACTCCAGCCTGGCGACCACCCAGCTCTACACCCATGTCACCGTCGCCCGGCTGCGCGCGGTGCACGATCA
>JBAXCK010000082.1:0-14236 GCA_037141465.1 Mycobacteriaceae bacterium
GTCGACACCGGTGTCAGCCCGCCGCCCACGGATGCGACGACCGGCAGCGCGAGCAGCACGGTGATCATCTCCAGGATCAGCGTGCCGGCCATGACACCGCGGAAACTCTTCCAGGGATCGCTCGCCGGCGGCGGTGCCTGCGCGGTCATACGGGTTCCTTCCCGAACAGCGTGCGCGCCGCGCCCGCGGTGAGCACCGATCCGGTGATGACGATGCCGGTACCCGAGGTTGTCGCGGTGGCGGCGGCGTCCTCGACGAGCGCGGTGGCGGTCTCGATCGCATCGGCGAGATCGGGTGCGCGAAGCACCCGGTCCGGGCCGAAGACCTCTTCGGCGCGCATCGCCAGGGTGTCGACGTCGAGCGCCCGCGGCGAGCCGTTGTCGGTCACCACCACCGAATCGAGCACCGGTTCCAGCGCGGTGAGCATCCCGGTGACGTCCTTGTCACCGAGCATGCTGAGGACCCCGACGAGGAATCGGAAGTCGAACTCGCTTCCCAGCGCGGCGGCGAGTGCGGCGGCGCCGGCCGGGTTGTGGGCGGCGTCGATGAACACCGTCGGCGCGCTGCGCATCCGCTCCAGCCGGCCGGGGCTGATCGCGGTGGCGAAGCCGGCCCGCACCGCGTCGGCGTCGAGCTGGCGGCCCGCGCCGGCGCCGAAGAAGGCCTCCACGGCCGCCAGTGCGAGGGCCGCGTTGTGCGCCTGATGTTCGCCGTGCAGCGGCAGAAAGACATCCGCGTACACCCCGCCAAGCCCCTGCAGTTCGATTACCTGGCCGCCGACCGCGACCTGGCGATCCAGCACCGCGAATTCCGAGTCCTCCCGCGCGACGGCGGCGTCTGCCGTAACGGCCTGTGCCAGAAGAACATCCATGGCCTCGGGTGGCTGCTGCCCGATCACCGCCACGGTGTCGACGGTCTCATCGCGTGAGCGGGCGATGATGCCGGCCTTCTCCCCCGCGATCGCGGCGATCGTGTCGCCGAGGTACTCGGCGTGGTCGATCCCGATGGGCGTGATGACCGCCACCGGCGCGTCGATGACGTTGGTGGCGTCCCAGCGCCCGCCCATACCGGTCTCCACCACCGCGATGTCGACCGGCGCGTCGGCGAAGGCCGCGAAGGCCATCGCGGTGAGCACCTCGAACTTGCTCATCGCCGGACCGGGCGACCCGAACTGCCCGGCCTGTGACTGCGCGTCGACCATCTGCACGAACGGCTCGATCTCGCGATAGGTCTCGACGTAGCGCGCCGGGCTGATCGGACGGTTGTCGATCGCGATGCGCTCGGTCACCGACTGCAGATGCGGGCTGGTGGTGCGGCCCGTCCGCTGACCCAGCGCGGTCAGCAGTGCGTCGACCATCCGCGCGACCGACGTCTTGCCGTTGGTGCCGGCGATGTGAATGGCCGGATAGTTGCGCTGCGGGGAGCCCAGCATGTCCATCAGCGCGCGCATGCGCGCGGTGCCGGGTTCGATTCTGGTCTCACCCCACCGCTGGTCCAGCAGATGCTCGACCTGCAGCAGCGCGGCGATCTCATCCGGCGCCGGTGCGGTCTCACTCATGCAAGCGCAGCCAGGCGCGCGGTGATGCGGTCCACCTCTTCGCCGGCCAGCTTCTGACGCTCGCGGATCTTGTCCACGACGTCGCCGGGCGCCTTGGCGAGGAAGGCCGCGTTGCCGAGTTTGGCCGCGGTGCCGGCCAGTTCCTTCTGCGCGACGGCCAGATCCTTCTCCAGGCGGCGGCGCTCAGCGGCGACGTCGACGGTTCCGGAGGTGTCCAACTCGACACCGACGGTGCCGCCGGAGAGTCGCACGTCGACCTGTGCCGTGCGGTTGAATTCCGGGCCCGCGTCGGTCAGCCAGGCCAGCGCCGTCACCGGCGTGACGTGCGCGCTCAGTCCGGCCTCCTGCACACCGGTGAGGCGGGCGGGAACCTTCTGCCGGTCCGCCAGACCCTGATCGCTGCGGAACCGGCGCACCTCGGTGACGAGCCTTTGCACGTCGGCGATCCGCGCAGCCGCGGCGCCGTCCAGCGCCATGCCGGAGGACACCGGCCAGTCGGCGATCACCAATGACTCTCCCCCGGTGAGCTGCTTCCACAGCACCTCGGTGACGAACGGCATCACCGGATGCAGGAGTTTGAGCAAGGTGTCGAGTACCGACGCCAGCACCGCGGTGGTGTGCGACGCGCCGGCGGCGAGCTGCACTTTGGCCAGCTCCACGTACCAGTCGCAGAACTCGTCCCAGGCGAAGTGGTAGAGCGCCTCACACGCCCGGCTGAACTCGTAGGCGTCGAACGCCGCATCCGCCTCCGCGCGCACCTGCTCGAGGCGCCCGAGGATCCACCGGTCGGCGTCGGTCAGTTCGGTGAGCGCGGGCAGCGGCGCCGGGGCCGCGCCGTTCATCAGCGCGAAGCGCGTCGCGTTGAACAGCTTGGTGGCGAAGTTGCGCGACGCCCGCGCGTGGTCTTCACCGATCGAGAGGTCACCGCCCGGGCTGGCGCCGCGGGCCAGGGTGAAGCGCAGCGCATCGGCGCCGAACAACTCCACCCAGTCCAGTGGGTCGATGCCGTTGCCGCGCGACTTGCTCATCTTGCGGCCGTGCTCGTCGCGGATCAGCCCGTGCAGGAAGACGTTCTCGAAGGGCATCTGCGGACCGCGCGTGCCGCCGGCGGTGATGGCGTCGTCGCCGGAGACGAAGGTGCCGAACATCACCATCCGGGCGACCCAGAAGAACAGGATGTCGTAGCCGGTCACCAGAACGCTGGTCGGATAGAACGTCGCGAGGTCCTCGGTGGCATCGGGCCAGCCCATGGTCGAGAACGGCCACAGCGCCGAGGAGAACCAGGTGTCGAGGACGTCGGGGTCCTGCTCCCAGCCCGGCGGCGGGGTCTCGTCGGGGCCGATGCAGACCGTCTGCCCGTCGGGTGAGTGCCAGATCGGGATGCGGTGTCCCCACCACAGTTGCCGGGAGATGCACCAGTCGTGCATGTCGTCGACCCAGTCGAACCAGCGCGGCTCGAGGCTCTTGGGGTGGATGACGATGTCGCCGGAGCGCACGGCGTCGCCGGCAGCCTTGGCCAGTGATTCGACCTTGACCCACCACTGCAGGCTCAGGCGTGGCTCGATCGGTTCGCCGCTGCGTTCGGAGTGGCCGACGCTGTGCAGATACGGCCGCTTCTCGGCGACGATGCGGCCCTGCTGCGCGAGCGCCTCGCGGACCTTGACCCGCGCCTCGAACCGGTCCATGCCGTCGAACTGTGTTCCGGTGCCGGCGATCCGGCCGCGGGTGTCCATGATCGACGGCATCGCCAGCTCGTGGCGGATGCCGATCTCGAAGTCATTAGGATCGTGAGCAGGTGTGACTTTGACTGCACCGGTGCCGAATTCGGGGTCGACGTGGGAGTCGGCCACAACGACGATCTCCCGGTCCAGGAAGGGGTGCGGCAGATGCGTGCCGACGAGACCGCGGTAGCGATCGTCGTCGGGGTGCACCGCGATCGCCGTGTCGCCCAGCATCGTCTCGATTCGGGTGGTGGCCACCACGATGTGCGGTTCGGCGTCATCGAGCGACCCGTACCGGAAGGAGACGAGTTCGCCCTCGACCTCCTCGTACTTGACCTCGAGATCGGAGATCGCGGTCTGCAGCACCGGTGACCAGTTCACCAGGCGTTCGGCCCGGTAGATCAGTCCGGCGTCGTAGAGCCGTTTGAAGATGGTGCGGACGGCGCGTGAGAGCCCCTCGTCCATGGTGAAACGGTCACGGCTCCAGTCCACGCCGTCGCCGAGCCGGCGCATCTGCGCGCCGATGGTGCCGCCGGACTCGTGCTTCCACTCCCAGACCTTCTCGACGAATTCTTCACGCCCGAGATCGTCCTTGCCCACTCCGTCGGCGGCGAGCCGTCTCTCGACGAGGGTCTGGGTGGCGATGCCGGCGTGGTCCATGCCCGGCAGCCAGAGCACCTCGAAACCCTGCATCCGCTTACGCCGCGTCAGCGCGTCCATCAGGGTGTGGTCGAGCGCGTGACCCATGTGCAGGCTGCCGGTGACGTTCGGCGGCGGCAGCACGATCGAATACGGCGGCTTACCGCTGGCCGCATCGGCGGTGAAGTACCCCGCGTCCACCCAGCCCTGGTAGATCTCGCTCTCTACCGCGCCGGGGTCCCACGACTTGGGCAGCGAGTCAGCGGGAGTTCCTTCGGGGGGCACCCGCTGATTCTAGAAACGCGGTTACTTGCCGCCGCGCAGCAGGCCACCCAGGATGTTGCCGAGCGCACCGCCCTGGCCACCGCCGAGCACGCTGCCCAGGATGCTGCCGAGCGGGTTGTTGGCTCCGCCGCCCCCGGCGCCGCCGAGGATGCTGCCGAGCACATCGCCGATTCCACCACCCGGGGCGGCCTGCGCCTGTGCGCCGGCGCCCGCGGCCTGCTTCTGGGAGAACTGCTTGCCCACGTAGGCCAGCACGATCGGCGCCAGCATCGGCAGCAGCCGCTTGATCAGATCGCCGCCGCCGGCTCCGGCGCCGGAGAGCGCCGAGGCCACCTGGTTGGTGTCGTTGCCGCCGAAGAGGCTCGCGACGAGCTGGTTACCGGCGCCCACGTCGAGCTGGTCGACGTTGACACCGCCGTCGAGCAGATCGCTCTGGCCCTCGGCGACGACGGCGGACTCCAGATGGGTGGAGTCGATGTCGTCGGCCTGCACGTTCTCCTGCAGGGTTCCGAGCAGCGTCGGCACCAGCGTCTGAATGGCCTGGTTCACCTCGCCCTGGTCCGCTCCGAGCTTGTTGGCGATGTCCGCCACCGGGATCTGGTTGAAGAGGTCGTCGAGACCGGCCATGGGGTTAAGTCCTTACGCGTGTGAACGACGATGGTCGCCTCAGACATTAGCTGAGACGGCACCGGGCGGTCAGCGCTATCGGTTACGCCCTCAGCTAATTCAGCTTTGCTGAGTCCAGCGAGATGCCGGCGGCGGGGAACCGCGCGAGCAGCGCATCCCCCATCGCGGCGGCGGGCGTCAGCACGCCATAGAGCTCCGGCAGCTTGTCGCGGTCGAGTGCCAGCGCCAGCCCGCACTCGCCGAGCATCGCTGCGGTCGCCTTGTAGCCGGGATCGCCGCTCTGCGCCATGGTCGCCACGTAGCGGGCACCGGTCGACGTCGTCGTGTAGGTCTCGACGCGATAGTGGCCATTCTCGCGTACCTCTTCACTGGGCCCGGTGCCCGGCTTGGGCGCGACCCGCTCGACGAGGCGCTTCGGCAGCAGCCGGAAGAACCGGCTGCCGAGCACGGCCCCGGCGGCGGTGGCCGCTGTGGTCAGGGCCGAGGTGACCGGCGCGGCTGGCGAGGGCCCCATGCCCATGTACTCCGCGTACCGGAAGCCGCGTCCGTAGGCGTAGTCGAGCAGTGCGTTGCTTCGTCGCACGATGCGCGTGTTGTACATCGCCATCACGAAGCCGGCCGCCCACACCCCGGCGAGTTCGGGTGCGATGTCGCTGCCGCGCTTCCACGCCAGATCGGGCTGCGAACCGAACTCGGGCTCGGCGGGGCGGTCACCGGAGAGCGTGTAGGGGTCGGTCAGGAGCCTGCGGGTGTCCGCGTCACCGGAGGTAGCCCGGAACACCTCGATCATCGAGGCGATGGTGCCGCCGGACACTCCGCCGGAGAAATCCCGCAGGACGTAGGTGGTGTCGCCGAGTTCGCCGGCGCCGTCCTGGCGCGCGCGCCGGAACAGTTCGTAGACCGTCATGTCGGAGGGGACCGAGTCGAAGCCGCAGGCATGCACGATGCGCGCGCCGGTGTCGACGGCCTGCTTATGGAAGTCGTCGATGCTCTGGCGGACGAACATCGCCTCACCGGTCAGGTCGGCGTAGTCCGTGCCGGCCGCCGCGCACGCCGCGACAAGGGGAAGCCCGTACTTGCTGTAGGGGCCCACCGTGGTGACCACGACACGGGTTCGGGCCGCCATGCCGTCGAGGGTCGACTGCTTGTTCGCGTCCACCTCGAGGATCGGCCAGTCCTTGGCGCCCTCCCCGAGTGTGGCGCGCACGGTGGCGAGTTTGTCGGGTGAACGACCGGCCAGCGCGATGCGGGCCCTGCCCCCGGCGTGCGCGAGGTACTCGGCGGTGAGCTTGCCGACGAAGCCGGTGGCGCCATAGACAACGATGTCGAACTCACGCCCAGATAAGTCGTGCTCTGTCATGGCGTCAACTTACATAGACGGACTCACCCGATACCCAGGGCGCTGGCGAACGCCTTGCCCGGGTCGGTGAAGGCGGTGCACACCTGGCCCCAGTCGACGAGTCCGAGGGGGCCGCGCCCCAGACCCTGGCACTGGTTGGTCGCCGCGGCGAATCCACGGCCGCCGGAAGCCCCGGAGGTCTCGGAGAAGGAGATCGGCGTGACAGTGGCGGGGGCGCCGGCGTTGGCACCGCAGGTGGGCCAGGCGCCGATGCCCTGAGTCTTGAAGACGTTCTCGGCGACCCGGATCTGCTCCTCGCGGGAGGCCTGGTGCGGCATGCCGGTGCCGCCGTTGGATTTCCAGGTGGCCGGGGAGAACTGCAGACCGCCGTAGTAGCCGTTGCCGGTGTTGATGGCCCAGTTCCCGCCGGACTCGCACTTGGCGACGGCGTCCCAGTTCACCCCGCTGTCGGCCGCCGCGGTGCCGGTGCCGAGGGCCAGCGCCCCGACGATGAGACCGAGTGCCATTGCGGCGAGGAGGACGATCCGGCGAGCCAGGTTCATGTGCTGTCTGTCGCAGCCATGCACCTCAGCGTTACAGATGGGTCAGTTGTTTTGATTGAGAATATTGTGAGAGCTGGCACGGCCGCTCCGACATGCGAAAAGGCGGCCCCGGGAAGGGTCCCGGAGCCGCCTTTTACTGGACTTTGGGGTCTAACCGCGCCCGCCACAGGTCGGCCACGCGCCGATGCCCTGGGTGCGCAGAACGTTCTCAGCCACCCGGATCTGCTCCTCGCGGGAAGCCTGGTTGGGCATACCGCTACCGCCGTTGGCCCGCCAGGTGCCGGGTGAGAACTGCAGGCCGCCGTAGTAGCCGTTGCCGGTGTTGATGGCC
Source organism: Mycobacteriaceae bacterium (assembly GCA_037141465.1). Lineage (GTDB taxonomy): Bacteria > Actinomycetota > Actinomycetes > Mycobacteriales > Mycobacteriaceae > Mycobacterium. The sequence goes on from JBAXCK010000082.1 coordinate 7,064, forward strand.
CAGTTGCCACCGGACTCACACTGGGCGACCGCGTCCCAATTGACGCTGTCAGCGCTGGCCACACCAGCACCGAGTGCGATCGGGGTGACGGCCAGGGCGCCGGCGATCGAAGCCATTCCGAGCGTCTTGCGGAGGTTCTTCAACAATCTTTCCTTTCGCCAAACGCGTGTGGTGACGCCCGGACGGCGCACGCTCACACGCACGGTTCACAATCTGAAATTGTTTGTTCCTGGCGCGGAACGGGTCCGACGCTACGGAGGCTGTTGGCATTAGTCACGTCAATGACGCACAGATATCGCGCAGATAACGGTGCGATCACGCGACCGAACTCGCCGGGGTCGATGCAGGTCAGTCCGGCGATTCCCAGCCAGCCGAAACAGCCTCTGCGGCGGCATTGGTGTGACTCATATCACAGGCAATTTGGGTGCCGAGTCACACGGCTGACAGTCTCATTAGTCACATGAGTCACACTGATAACTCGAGTTATATTTATCGGCGCATTTGTTATTCGCAACGCGTCGAATACACGCGACCGAATATCAATGCGCGCGCTAATAGTGCAGGTCAGCCTCGCTGTTGACGTTGGTCAGTGCCGCCCGCACCGGCGTGTCGCCCTCCAGCACCAGCCGCTGGGTCACCACCGTCTCGGTGAGTTCCCGCATGCTGCGGGCCCCGGCGGCCACCAGGGCGTCGATCCGGTCGGCCAGCGCGGTGCGATACACCCCTGCCAGGTAGTGGTCCCGCCCGTCCCAGGGCAGCACCACGTCCACACCGTCGCAGGCTGCCAGCAGGTCGATCAGCGCCTCCGACAGCTCCGGCATGTCGACAGCGCTGACGAACGCGCGTTCCAGACCGGCCTGCGCTGCCGCCCGCAGCCCGCGGCCGGTGGCCAGCAGCGGGCCGATGCCGCGCGCCTCGTCCCGCAGCACGACCGCGGTGCCCAGATCCGGCAGGGCCTGGCCCGGCGCCGCGACGACGAACACCGGTGCGCACCGGGTACTGAGCACCTCGACGGTGCGTTCCACCAGGGTTCTGCCACCCAGGCCGGGCATCGCCAGCGTGGCCTTGTCCCGGCCCATCCGGCGCGATGCGCCGCCGGCCAGGACGACGGCGGCCAGGGGCTCGTGGGCGCTCACCGGGACTCGACGGTCCAGGTGTCGCGACCACGAAGCAACGACTGCAGGGCGGCGCGGTCGTGCGGTGCGCCACTGCGCGCGGCGGCGATCTGTTCGCGTGCGGCGTCGTCGTACACCGGCCGGGACACCTGCCGGAAGATGCCCATCACGGTGTGGTCCAGATTCTGCTCAGACAGACGCGACAGTGCGAAGGCGTACGACGGATCGTCGGCGTGCGCATCGTGCACGACGATCGACTCGGCTGCGACGTCGGCCGTCTTGGCCACCTCCAGGCCGAAACCGGTTTGCACCACGGCGTACTCGCCGTCGGCGCCGAAGACGATCGGTTGACCGTGCACCACGCTGATGACCCGCTCCTCGTGACCGTCCTTGCGCAGAACGTCGAACGAGCCGTCGTTGAAGATCGGGCAGTCCTGGAGAATCTCCACCACCGCGGCCCCGCGGTGCGCGGCGGCGGCTCGCAGCACCTCCGAGAGCCCTTTGCGGTCGGAGTCCAATGCGCGGCCGACGAAACTCGCCTCGGCGCCGAGTGCGACCGACACCGGGTTGAACGGCTGATCCAGCGATCCCATCGGGGTGGACTTGGTGATCTTGCCGACCTCGGACGTCGGCGAGTACTGACCCTTCGTCAGACCGTAGATCCGGTTGTTGAAGAGCAGGATCGTGACGTTGACATTGCGGCGCAGGGTGTGGATGAGGTGGTTGCCGCCGATCGACAACGCGTCGCCATCACCAGTCACCACCCACACCGACAGATCCGGCCGCGCCAGTGCCAAGCCGGTCGCGACGGTCGGAGCCCGGCCGTGGATGGAATGCAGCCCGTAGGTCTCCAGGTAGTAGGGAAACCGGCTCGAGCAGCCGATGCCGCTGACGAAGACGATGTTCTCCCGTCGCAATCCGAGTTCGGGCAGGAAATTGCGGATCGTGTTGAGGATGACGTAGTCACCGCATCCCGGGCACCACCGCACCTCCTGGTCGCTGGTGAAGTCCCTGGCCTTCAGATCAGTCATTCGCCCGCTCCCGCATCGGTGGCCGCTCCCACGGCGGCTGCCGCGAGTGTGGCGAATTCGCCTTTGCCGCTTTCGGTTTCACCCAGAGTGCCCTCGAGTGCCGCCGCGATGATCTCCTCCACCTCGTCCGCGCGGAAGGGGATGCCCGCGACCTTGGTGACCGGTTGAACGTCGACCAGATATCTTCCGCGCAGCAGCAACGCCAACTGCCCGAGGTTCATCTCCGGTAGCACGACCTTCGGGTAGCGGCGCAGCACCTCGCCGAGGTTGGCAGGCAGCGGGTTGAGGTGGCGCAACTGCGCGTGCGCCACCTTCACACCCCGGCGCCGGACGCGTCGGCAGGCCTCGCCGATCGGCCCGAACGAACTGCCCCACCCGAGCATCAGCAGGTCGGCGTCACCGTCGGGATCGTCCACGTGCAGATCCGGCACGTCGATGCCGTCGATCTTGGCCTGGCGCAGCCGGACCATCAGGTCGTGGTTGGCGCCGTGGTAGGAGATGTCCCCGGAACCGTTGGCCTTCTCCAGACCGCCGATGCGGTGCTCGAGCCCGGGTGTCCCGGGGATGGCGAACTGACGGGCCAGCGTCTGGGGATCACGCGCGTAGGGCGCGAAGTCGTCACCGGCCTTCGCGAACCCGGGATCGATGTCGGGATAGTCACCGATGTCGGGGATGCGCCAGGGCTCGGAACCGTTGGCGATCGCGCCGTCGGACAGCAGGACCACCGGGGTGCGGTAGGTCAGCGCGATCCTGGCGGCCTCGACGGCGGTGTCGAAGCAGTCCGAGGGTGAGCTGGCGGCCAGCACCGCCACCGGGGACTCGCCGTTGCGCCCGAACATCACCTGCAGCAGATCGGCCTGCTCGGTCTTGGTGGGCAGACCGGTGGACGGCCCGCCGCGCTGGACGTCGATGACGATCAGCGGCAGCTCGGTCATCACCGCCAGCCCGATGAACTCCGACTTCAGCGCGATACCCGGACCGGAGGTGCTGGTGACGCCGAGGGCGCCGCCGTAGGAGGCGCCCAGGGCCGCACCGATGCCGGCGATCTCGTCCTCGGCCTGGAAGGTCATGACGTCGAAGTTCTTGTGCTTGGACAGTTCATGAAGGATGTCGGACGCGGGGGTGATCGGGTAGCTGCCCAGGACCACCTGCACACCGGCCAGCTGCCCGGCGGCGACGATGCCGTAGGCCAGGGCGGTGTTGCCGGAGATCTGCCGGTACTCCCCGGGAGCGAGTTCGGCCCGGGCGACCTCGAAGGTGGTGCCGAACGCCTCGGTGGTCTCGCCGTAGTTCCAGCCGGCCCGCAGTGCGAGCACATTGGCCTCGGCGATGTCGGGCTTGCGGGCGAACTTCTCCCGGACGAAGGCCTCGCTCGCCGTGATCGGCCGGCCGTACATCCACGACAGCAGTCCGAGGGCGAACATGTTCTTGGCGCGCTCGCCGTCCTTCTTCGACGCACCGATCGGTTCCACCGCGCCCAGGGTCAGCGTGGTCATCGGGACGGCGTGCACGACGTAATCGGACAACTCCCCGGTCTCCAGCGGATTGGCCACGTAGCCGACCTTGGCCAGGTTGCGCTTGGTGAACTCATCGGAGTTGGCGATCACCATGCCGCCGCGCGGCAGGTCGGCGACGTTGGCCTTCAGCGCGGCCGGGTTCATCGCGACCAGCACGTCGGGGCGATCACCCGCGGTCAGGATGTCGTAGTCGGCGATCTGGATCTGGAACGACGAGACCCCGGGCAGCGTGCCTGCCGGGGCGCGGATCTCGGCGGGGTAGTTGGGCTGGGTCGCCAGGTCGTTGCCCAGCAGGGCCGCTTCTGAGGTGAACCGGTCACCGGTGAGTTGCATGCCGTCGCCGGAGTCGCCGGCGAATCGGATGACGACCTTCTCGAGTTTCTGCCTGCTCCCGGCGTGAGAGCCGTTGCCGTTCGGACCCACGCGTGGCCTTTCCCTGGATGGTCGGCGTATCTCCGATTATGGCACTTTCTTAGAGAAGCCCTGCCACCACCACCCGGTAGCCCGGCGCGCCTACATTGATGGCATGGGCCGGGTGACCGCACGCCGTCGCGTCAGCCACCTGGACTCCGGCCGCAGCAGCGAGCGCGCCGAGACGCTCGTCGTCGAGGAGCCGCTGGAGATCCGGGTGAACGGCGCCCCGGTGACGGTGACGATGCGGACCCCCGGCTCCGACGTCGAACTGGCCCAGGGTTTCCTGCTCACCGAGGGTCTGATCACCGCCCGCGACGACGTCGCGACCATCCGGTACTGCGAGGGCGCCGGATCAGACGGCGATCCCGACGGCCTGAACACCTACAACGTGCTGGACGTGACCCTGCGACCGGATGTGCCCGCCCCCGAGGTGGACATCACCCGGAACTTCTACTCGACGTCCTCGTGCGGGGTGTGCGGCAAGGCCTCGCTGGAGGCGGTGCGCCTCTCCAGCCGGCACTCCCCCGGCGATGACCCGGCGACGGTGCCCACGGGGATCCTGACCGGTTTGCCGGCCAAGCTCCGGGAGGCCCAGAAGGTCTTCGCCGCCACCGGCGGGCTGCACGGGGCGGCCCTGTTCGGCACCGACGGCGAGCCGCTGGCGGTGCGCGAGGACATCGGGCGGCACAACGCCGTCGACAAGGTGATCGGCTGGGCGCTGGAGTCGGGCCGGATTCCGCTGACCGGCACGGTGCTGCTGGTCAGCGGACGGGCTTCGTTCGAACTGGCTCAGAAGGCGGTGATGGCGGGGATACCGATCATGGCGGCGGTGTCGGCGCCGTCGTCACTGGCGGTGGACCTGGCCGCCCAGTCGGGGCTGACGCTGGTGGCGTTCCTGCGCGGCGATTCGATGAACATCTACAGCCGCAGCGACAGGGTCGTCTGACCCGAGTCGTCGTCAGGCGCTCTTGTCCCGGCGTTCCGAGCGCGGGGCCTTGCGCGGGACGATCGTCGGCAGCACGTTGTCCTGCACCGTCTCCTTGGTGACGACCACCTTGGCGACGTCGTCGCGGCTGGGGATGTCATACATCACCGGCAACAGGACTTCCTCCATGATGGCACGCAGGCCGCGCGCGCCGGTGCCGCGGTGGATGGCCTGATCGGCGATCGCATCGAGGGCGTCGGGGGTGAACTCCAGCTCCACGCCGTCCATGTCGAACAGCCGGGTGTACTGCTTGACGAGCGCATTCTTGGGCTCGGAGAGGATCTTGACCAGAGATTCCTTGTCGAGGTTGGTCACCGACGCGACGACCGGCAACCGGCCGATGAACTCCGGGATCAGACCGAACTTGATCAGATCCTCGGGCATCACCTCGGCGAAGTGGTCCTGGGTGTCGATCTCGGCCTTGGACTTCACCTCGGCCCCGAATCCCAAGCCGCGCTTGCCGATTCGGTCGGCCACGATCTTCTCCAGACCGGCGAACGCACCCGCGACGATGAACAGCACGTTGGTGGTGTCGATCTGGATGAACTCCTGGTGCGGGTGCTTGCGGCCGCCCTGCGGCGGTACCGACGCCTGCGTGCCCTCAAGGATCTTCAACAGGGCCTGCTGCACGCCCTCGCCGGAGACGTCGCGGGTGATCGACGGGTTCTCGCTCTTGCGGGCGATCTTGTCGACCTCATCGATGTAGATGATGCCGGTCTCGGCGCGCTTCACGTCGTAGTCGGCGGCCTGAATCAGCTTGAGCAGAATGTTCTCGACGTCCTCGCCCACATAGCCCGCCTCGGTCAGCGCGGTGGCATCGGCGATGGCGAACGGCACGTTGAGCATCTTGGCAAGCGTCTGCGCCAGGTAGGTCTTACCGCAACCGGTGGGCCCGAGCATCAGGATGTTGGACTTGGCCAGTTCGACGGGCTCGGAGCGGGAATCCCGCTTCTCGCCGGCCTGGATGCGCTTGTAGTGGTTGTAGACCGCGACCGCCAGGGTGCGCTTGGCGGTGTCCTGGCCGATGACGTAGCTCTCCAGGAACTCGCGGATCTCAACCGGCTTGGGCAGCTCGTCGAGCTTGACCTCGTCGCTGTCGGCGAGCTCCTCTTCGATGATCTCGTTGCACAGGTCGATGCACTCGTCGCAGATGTACACCCCGGGGCCTGCGATGAGCTTCTTGACCTGCTTCTGACTCTTCCCGCAGAACGAGCATTTCAGCAGGTCACCGCCGTCTCCAATGCGTGCCATGGTGGTGGTGTCCCTACTTCCTCAGCGCGTGCGGTCCGGGTTCGCATCCGACGCTACCTGCTCCATCCGTCGGGGTGCGACCGATAAAGGCGAATAGCGTCGGTGGCATTAGCTGCCGGTGTTTCTGGTGTGTCGTGTGGTGAACATAACGCCAATCGGGGTCCTCGGCGGCGCGCCGCGCATAGCGTGGCTCGGGCGTGTCGCGGCCGTTACCCAACCGAGAACGGCCCTAGGGCGCCTTCGCCGACAGCTTCCGGTAACTCAGCACGGTGTCGATGATTCCGTACTCCTTGGCCTGCTCGGCGGTCAGGATCTTGTCCCGGTCGGTGTCCTTGCGGATGACGGCCGCGTCCCTGCCGGTGTGGCGGGCCAGGGTCTCCTCCATCAGGGTCCGCATCCGCTCGATCTCGGCGGCCTGGATCTCCAGGTCGGAGAACTGGCCCTGGATGACCCCGCCGAGGGACGGCTGATGGATCAGCACCCGGGCGTTGGGCAGCGCGAGACGCTTTCCGGGAGTGCCGGCGGCCAGCAGCACGGCCGCCGCCGAGGCGGCCTGACCCAGACAGACCGTCTGAATGTCGGCGCGCACGTACTGCATGGTGTCGTAGATCGCCATCAGCGAGGTGAACGAGCCGCCCGGGGAATTGATGTACATGGTGATGTCGCGGTCGGGGTCCAGGGACTCCAGCACCAACAGCTGCGCCATGATGTCGTTCGCCGACGCGTCGTCCACCTGCACGCCGAGGAAGATGATCCGCTCCTCGAACAGCTTGTTGTAGGGGTTTGACTCCTTGACGCCCCAGCTGGAGTGCTCGATGAACGAGGGCAGGATGTAGCGCGCCTGCGGTGAAAGATCAGAC
>JBAXCK010000083.1:0-14134 GCA_037141465.1 Mycobacteriaceae bacterium
GTGGAGCTAAGGGGAATCGAACCCCTGACCTACTCGATGCGAACGAGTCGCGCTACCAACTGCGCCATAGCCCCTGGTCGCTAGCAGGCTACCAGCCCACGCCCCTGCTACTGGCCGGCCGCCCGCGGCAGATCGAAGCGGCGCCGGCTGTAGGGAACCTCATCGAGGTGCTCGAACACCGGGTCCTCATCGTCGATGTCCAGCACCGCGGCCCCCGGCCGCTGCAGCCGCGAACCCATGGCGTCGACATCGCGATCCGCTCCGCGCCTCGGCGCCGGCTCGCGCAAGCCGTCTGCGTAGGAATCGGCGTACCGCATACGAGCCATGCGCTGCTGACGACGACGACGCACCTGCTCCTCGATGCGCGTCTGTCGGCGCAGGTACCCCAGATAGAGGATCGTCACGACCGCTGTCGTCGCGCACGCCCACCGGAACTGCGGGCCGACCGTGAACGACAGCAGGGCTGTCAGCAGCATGATCGCCGACATCGCCATGAGCACCCGCTTGCGGAAGCGGTACTTGCGCGCGGTCACCGCCGCAGCGGTGGAGTTGTCCATCCGGCGCCGGCGACTGGAGCGCGGCACCATGGCCGGCTCGTCGCCAGAAGCCTCCAAACCCCCCTCCTCCAAAACCCCCTCCTCCAAACCTGAAGTGTCGTCGATGTATTCGTACTCGTGGTCCCGCCCGTCGCGCCCGGTGCCCTGGTCGTCCGCGGCCGTTTCGGTGGCCTCCGGTTCCGCTTCGGGCGTGGCAGTGGCGTCCTCGAACAGCGTCGCCTGCACGCCATCCTCCGGCGCGGCATCTGCCATCGGCAGCGCACCCGAGTTCTCCTCGACCACGTCGACGTCGATATAGACCGGCTCGGTGGTGGCCTCGCTGTCAGCGGCCAGCACCACCATCTGGGTGCTGGTGCTCGTCGCGGACTGGCGGGCGGCCTCATGCATCGCTCCGGTCACCGCTTCCTCGTAATCCTCGGCGTCGAGATCGGCGAACTCGTCGTCGAGATCGGGCTCGCCGCGCCAATTCGGGTCGTGGCGGTGGCCGGCGGCCGGGGCGTTGCGGCGCAGCAGCCGGGAGCGGCCGCGGCCATTGAGAACGCGGGTGGACAGGGCCACGTCACTGGTTCGCTTGACGGTGTCCCGCTTGTTGATCAGCATCGGCACCAGGACGAACAGCCAGAGCACCACAAGCGAGATCCACAGCAACGACTGGGGGATGCTTGGCATGGGCCTGCTCCTTTCCCGACCAGGCTAGGTCTGTCGACGTCCGCGTTCCGCCACGGCGCGCCGAGCCAATTACACACGTGTAATTCGAGGAAAACAAGCACCAACTGCCACAAATGTCCCACTAATAACAGCCGACGCGCGACTCACCGCCAGCGGGCCCGACCCTCGCGAACCAGGTGGGCGGCCACTGATCCGTCCACCTCCTCGGCCGTCATGGCCACCAGAAGGTGGTCGCGCCAGGCTCCGTCGACGTCGAGATAGCGCCGCAGCAGGCCCTCCTCCCGGAATCCGACCTTGGCGAGAACCGCCCGGCTGGCCTCGTTCTCCGGCCGCACGGTGGCCTCCACCCGGTGCAGCGTCACCGGGCCGAAGCAGTGGTCCAGACCGAGTGCCAGCGCACCGGTTGCGACGCCGCCGCCGATCACCTCGCGCGACACCCAGTAGCCGATCCACGCCGAACGCAACGCGCCGTGGGTGACGTTTCCGATCGTCAACTGACCGCGGAAACGGCCGTCGACGTCGATCACATACGGGAGCATGCGCCCTTTGCGGGCCTCCGAACGCAGGCTGGAGTACATCGCCGGCCACGACGAGACTGCATGGCGCACAGTCCAATCGGCGTCGCCGGTCGGCTCCCACGGTTCCAGATGCGCACGTTCGGAGAGACGGATACGGCTCCACTGCGCACCGTCACGCATCCGGATGGGCCGCAGCCGCACCTCACCGGCAGGCACCCGGAGCGGGCCGGCCGAGGCGGGCCAGCCGGGATGCGCCGAACCGCTCCCCCAGAACCTGCTCGCCAAGGGTTTCACCGCGGCACTCAGCCCCGCTGGGCGAGGAAGGCGACGTCGACGAACTCCCCGGCCGGGATCTCGGCGACCTCGGCGGGCACCACCACCAGACAGTTGGCCTCGGCCAGCGACGCCAGCAGATGAGACGGTCCGCCGGGCTGCTCCCCGATCGCCTCGACGAGGTACTCGCCACTGTCCTCATCGCGCAGCAGCTGACCGCGCAGGAACCCCGTGCGGCCGGCCACCGAGGGAATCGGGGCGATGGCCCGGGCGCGGACCATCCGCCGCATCGGCTGCCGCTTGCCCAGCGACAGCCGGATCAGTGGGCGCACCATGACTTCGAAGACCACCAGCGCACTGACCGGGTTGGCCGGCAGCAGGAACGTCGGAACTCCCTCGGGCCCGAGCTGTCCGAAACCCTGGACCGATCCGGGATGCATGGCGATCCGGGTGACCTCCATCTCGCCGAAACCGCCGAGCACCGAGCGGAGGTTCTCCGCGGCGGCCCCGCCGACCGCGCCCGCGATGACTACGACCTCGGAGCGGTTGAACTGTCCTTCCATCAGATCGCGCAGTTCCTTCGGGTCGGTACTGACGATGCCGATCCGGTTGACCTCCGCCCCGGCGTCACGGGCCGCAGCGGCCAGCGCATAGGAGTTGACGTCGTAGACCTGACCGTTGCCCGGGGTGCGGGAGATGTCGACGAGTTCGGCGCCCACGCTCAGGACGCACACCCGCGGCCGCGGGTGCACCAGGACGCGCTCGCGGCCCACCGCGGCCAGCAGTCCGACCTGTGCGGCACCGATGGTCGCGCCCGCCCGCACCGCGACGTCGCCCGGCTGGACGTCGTCACCGACCTTGCGCACGTAGGCGCCGGAGCGCACACCGCGCAACACCTTCACCCGATCCTGGCCGCCGTCCGTCCAGCGCAGCGGCAACACCGCGTCGGCCAGGGTCGGCATCGGCGCGCCGGTCTGAACGCGCGCGGCCTGCTTGGGCTGCAACCGGCTCGGTGTGCGCGAGCCGGCTTCGATCTGTGCCATCACCGGCAGCACGATCTCCGCGTCACCGCCTCCGCCGACGTCCACGCTGCGCACCGCATAACCGTCGATGGCGGCCTGATCGAATCCGGGCATCGGCCGCTCGGTGACGACGTCCTCGGCACACATCAGCCCCTGGGACTCCGCGATGGGAACCCGAACCGGCCGAGGCGCGACCGCCGCAGCCGACACCCTGGACTGCTGTTCCTCCACCGAACGCACTCGAGCGCCTTTCTGCCTTCCGGGCCGCTTACCGTTCGGTCTGCTCCGCAAGCCCCAACCTCGCGACGAGCCAGCGCCGCAACTCGGGACCGTAGTCGTCGCGGTCCAACGCAAAGTCAACCGCAGCCTTCAGGTAGCCACCGGGATTTCCCAAGTCGTGTCGGGTGCCGCGGTGCACCACCACGTGAACCGGGTGTCCCTCGACGATGAGCAGGGCAATCGCGTCGGTGAGTTGGATCTCGCCACCGGCCCCACGTTTGACCCGGCGCAGTGCGTCGAAGATGGCACGGTCGAGGATGTATCGGCCGGCGGCCGCGTACAGCGACGGCGCCCGGTCGGCGGGCGGTTTCTCCACCATGCCCCTGACCTTCAGCACGTCGGCATGCTCGCCGGGCACCGCTTCGACGTCGAATACGCCGTAGGAGCTGACCTCCTCGGGTGTGACCTCGATGGCGCACAGCACAGTGCCGCCGCGTTCGGCGCGCACCCGGGCCATGATCTCCAGAACACCGGTGGGCAGCACGAGGTCGTCGGGGAGCAGCACCGCGACGGCGTCCTCATCGGGTGAGAGCACCGCTTCCACACAACCGACCGCATGACCGAGTCCGAGCGGTTCGGCCTGCACCACGGACTCCACTCTGATCAGGCCGGGCGCGCGACGGACCTTCTCCAGCATCGCCTTCTTGCCCCGGGCCTCCAGCGTGCCCTCGAGGATCAGATCCTCCACGAAGTGGGCGACCACGCCGTCCTTGCCCTCAGAGGTGATGATCACCAGGCGTTCGGCGCCGGCTTCGGCGGCCTCCTCGGCCACCAGTTCAATGCCGGGCGTGTCGACCACGGGCAGCAGTTCCTTGGGAACCGTCTTGGTGGCCGGCAGGAAACGGGTGCCCAGTCCGGCCGCCGGCACGATGGCCGTGCGGGGAATGAGCACCTGCGGCCCCTCGGGTTTGGACATCGTGGACAACCCTAGCCCGGTGCCCGTGTAACAGTGGGGTGCATGGCCGGAGGGACGAAAAGCGAGCGTAGAGCGGCCGTGCTGGCCGCACGCCGGGCGGTTCCGGAGGATGTTCGCCGTGCCGAGTCGAGGAAACTGCGCGAACATCTCGCCGGTTCGGTGCGCGGTGCGACGACGGTGTGTGCCTACTGGCCGCTGGGCTCGGAGCCCGGATCGCCGGAGCTTCTCGACCAGCTCGCCGACGCCGGCGTCACGGTGCTGCTCCCGGTGGTGACGCTCGGAGCCGGCGGCGAGCCTGAACCGCTCGGGTGGGGCGAATACTCACCGGGTGATCTGGTCGAGGGTCCGTTCGGCCTTCGCGAGCCGTCGGGTCCCGCCCGCGGACCTGACGCGATCGCCGCCGCCGGCCTCGTCCTGGTGCCGGCACTGGCCGTGGACCGCTCCGGTGTGCGACTGGGCCGCGGCGCGGGTTTCTACGACCGCTCGCTGACCCTGTGCGCGCCCGGCACCCGGCTGGTGGCGGTGGTCCGCGACGACGAATTGGTTGACGAGCTGCCACGGGACTCCCATGACGTGCCGATGACCCATGCGCTGACACCCGGGGCCGGACTGGTGGCGCTGGACGGTTCCAGCGGCCGTGCCGGTTAGCAGTAAGCGCGGTAGAGTGCTAACTGCCGAATCGTTCACTTCCGGAGGTTCAAGTGCCGACCTACAGCTACGCGTGCACCGAGTGTGACAACCGGTTCGACGCGGTGCAGGCTTTCACCGACGATGCGCTGACCACCTGCCCGGAGTGCTCCGGCCGGCTGCGCAAGCTGTTCAACTCGGTGGGCGTGGTCTTCAAGGGCAGCGGGTTCTACCGGACCGACAGCCGGGACTCCGCGAAGAGCTCCGCAAGCCCCGCCACCGGCGGCTCGGAAACCAAGACCGAGACCAAGACCGAGACCAAGACCGAGACCAAGACCGAGACCAAGACCGACTCGTCCCCCTCATCTTCGTCGGGTTCCGGTGGCTCCTCGTCGGCCGGTTCCACGCCCGCTGCGGCCGCCTCCGGCTGAATCCGGTTATCCACAACGACGGTCCCCGGCAGTAAACCCCGGCGGCGGCCCACCGCTTACGGTCCCGATATGGGCGACTCGCTCAACCACACGGCATCAGACCGGCTTCGCCAAGCGTTGCGCCCCGACTTCACCCGAACGCTGCTCGCCCGGCGGATCGCGGCGGGTGTGCTCGTCGTCCTCGCGGCGGCGATCGCGCTGCGTCCCGACCCGGCGGGCCGGCGCACCGAGGTGGCGGTCAGTGCGCGCGATCTGCAACCCGGCGCCTCGCTCAGCGCTGACGACGTGCGCCTGGAACAGCGGCCCACCGCAACACTGCCCGACGGTGCGCACACCGCACTCGCCACGGTGGTGGGCGCCACCCTCGCCGGACCGGTTCGCCGCGGCGAGATCCTGACCGACGCCAGGGTGCTCAGTCCGCGAATGGCCGGACTGACCACCGGCCCGCAATCGCGCATCGTGCCGCTGCACCTCAACGACGCGGCCGTCCCCGACCTCATCCGCAGCGGCGACGTCGTCGACGTCATCGGTGCGCCCGAGGCGGATACCCAAGCGCGGCCGCGCCTGCTCGCCGGTGATGCCGTCGTCGTGCTGGTGTCACCCGTCACGAAGGGGCCGGGCACCGGCGGTGATCGAGTGGTGATGGTCGCGCTTCCGGCCACGGCCGCCCATGCCCTCGCGGCGGCAACCCTGGTCCAGGCAGTCACGCTGACCATTCACTGAAGGGCTTTACGCTAGGCTTTCTTCGCCCTCGGGTCGATTCAGCAAAGCCCGAGCACGTCAGCAGTAAGTCCAGAAAGGCGCAGCAGTGTTAAAGGGATTCCGGGATTTTCTCGCCAAGGGCAACATCGTCGACCTCGCCGTCGCAGTGGTCATCGGCACCGCATTCACCGGTCTGGTCACCAAGTTCACCGACAGCATCATCACGCCGCTCATCGACCGGATCGGAGCCGGCAAAGACGCGTCCTACGGCCCGCTGAAGATCAATATCGGCGGCGGTCAGAGCATTGACCTCAACATCCTGCTGTCGGCGTTCATCAACTTCGCACTGGTCGCCGCGGTCGTCTACTTCCTGGTGGTGCTGCCCTACAGCAAGATGCGCACCAAGGCCACGGCCGAGAGCGACGCCGATAAGCAGATCCGACTGCTGACCGAGATCCGCGATGCGGTCGGCGGCAAGGACACCTCCGCCGGCGTCGAGCGCTCGGGAAACTTCACACTCAGCGAGTAGTCGACGAGAAACGAGAGCGGCCCCGGTGAGTAGTCGCCCGGGGCCGCTCTCGTGTACAGGATCGGCGACCTATTTCATGTCCCAGGGTTCGCCGTAGGTGGTGACGCTGTCGCCGTTCTTGGAGATCAGTCGGGCGAACGGGCGCAGCAGCACACCGCCGGCGGCGCCGGTGACGGTGCCGTGCGCGTTGGAGACCGCGACCGAGCCGTTGGGGCCTTCGACGTCGACGGAGAAGGTGGCGACCTCCTGGATGCCCGGACCGTTGCCGAGGTCGGAGGAGATCGACACACCGGGGAACAGGTTCGGGGTGATCACCTGGCCGAGCGGGTTGAAGCCCAGCGGGGAGATGTTGACGTCGTCGAGCAGGATGTTGGGGGTGGTGTAGGAGAAGTTGATGCCCACGCCCAGTGACCACGGGAAGCCCACCTGATAGCCCAACTCCAGGCTGCCCGCGAACTCGTCGGCGCCGGGGCCGACCACGCTGTAGACGGCCTTGCCGGAATGGAACCACTCCCGGGTCAGCCGGTTGCGGTCCAGCGGGAACACTCCGTCCAGATAGGTGTCCCACTGCTGGATCGTCATCGTGCGGCCCTTGCCGTCAACCAGACTCTGCTGGTTGTCCATCGCCGCCTGCGCCGACCCCGGACCCACGAGCAACCCGGCCAGCATCATCGGAACGGCGAGCAGGGCCGCCATCCACGAACGACCGATAACCTTCATGGTCTCCCTAGCTGTCAGCCGGCGTGGTCCACCGGCAGGCCTCGCTGTCGGACCCGGTCCGGGTCGACAAGATATGTGTCCCGCAGAAGATATCGGTACGGCTACGGTGCGGGCAACGCGAGAGGAACGGAAATGTCGCCCGTTTCCCGCCGAAGCGCCTTAGCGGATGTCGCTGAGCACTGAGCGCGGCCCAGCCGGCCCCAGGGTCTAGCGGCCCCGCCGAACGCGCGACCGAACGAGCCGCCGCGGTGTGCGGCAAACCTCAATTGTGATGGGGCGGAACGTTATCCCGCAGCCACGCGTCGCGGTCGGCGTCCCGGGTCTCCTCGGCGGGATCGCGCTCGTCCTGCGACGAGGGCGACGGTGGCGGTCCGAAGACTTTGTTAACTGCTGCCCGGTCCGGGCGTTGCGGGCTCACCCGGCAACCCCTGGAATGTGACGAAGGTCACACTGGCGGTGTTTGTGCACGTCACAAGCCTGAAACGTCAGGTTAACAGCCCGCGCCATCAGATCTCGAGGCTGGACAGTTCGGAGATGACGTGGGCGGCCATCGGCCCCAGTGTCGCCATCCCGTCGCGGACCGCCGAACGGGATCCGGCGATGTTCACCACCAGTGTGCTGCCCGAGATGCCGGCCAGACCGCGGGACAGACCGGCATCGGTACTGCCCGCCGCCAGACCTGAGGACCGCAGGGCCTCGGCGATGCCCGGCAGTTCCCGGTCCAGCATGGTGACCGTGGCCTCGGGCGTGACGTCGCGCGGCGTCACTCCGGTACCACCGACCGACACCACCAGATCCACGCCGCCGATCACCGCGGTGTTGAGTGCCTTGCGGATCTCGGCCTCATCACAGGGAACGACGACGACGCCGTCGACGACGAAGCCCGCCTCGGCGAGCAACTCGGTGACCAACGGTCCGCTGTGATCCTCCTCGACACCCCGCGCACGGCGATCGTCGACGACGACGACGAGTGCCCGTCCGGCCGCAGCTTCGGTGGGTTCCATGGATGTCGCAGTCATGGGGATCACCGTATCGCCGACGCCGCGCTCCCGCGAGGGTCCGCCCGTTGCAGGCAGGTCCGGGACGACGCGGATCACTGGTCCGCCTTGCCGAGCGTCACCTGCACACTCTGCGGGGCGCCCGCCTGATCGAGGTAGGTCAGCGTCAGCTTGTCGCCCGGCGCACGCGAACGGACCGCGGCCACAAGCGCATTCGCGCTGCCGACGACCCTGTCGTCGACCTTGGTCACCACCACCCCACTGGGCAGACCGGCATTGGCGGCGGCGCCGCCCTTGACCACCTCCACGATCTTGGCGCCATGGGTGGTGATGTCATTGCTCACCTGCACACCGAGTGAGGCATGCGTCGCGGTGCCGTTACTGATCAACTCATCGGCGATGCGCTTGGCCTGGTCGACCGGGATGGCGAATCCGAGACCGATCGAACCGCCCTGCGCGTCGGGCGAATCTCCGCCGAGGGTGGCGATCGCCGAGTTGATCCCGACCAGTTCGCCGTTCATGTTGACCAGTGCGCCGCCGGAGTTGCCCGGGTTGATCGCCGCGTCGGTCTGAATGGCGTCGAGCACGGTGTTCTGGTTCGTAGCGTCCCCGCCGGCAGCCACCGGGCGGTTGAGCGCACTGACGATGCCGGTGGTCACGGTGCCCTCGAGGCCGAGTGGCGAGCCGATGGCCACCACGTCCTGCCCGACCCGCAGGCTGGCCGAGGAACCCAGCGTGATGGGAGTCAGCCCGGACACGCCCTGGGCGCGGATCACGGCGATGTCGCTGGCCGGGTCGGTTCCGACGACGGTGAACGGCGCGGTCCGGCCGTCGGCGAAGGTGACCGTGGTGGTCAGCGGCGGACCCGACGGACCGGATGGATCCGGGACGGGCAGCGTCGGCCGGCCGGGCGGCGTCCCGCCGGGTGCCGTGGGCGGCTTGGGGGCAGTGCCCTGGACTGCCGAAACGACATGGTTGTTGGTGAGGATCAGCCCGTCCTCGGACAGCACGACGCCCGAGCCCTCCTCGGACTGCCGGCCCATCTTGGTCTCGATCTTGACCACGCTGGGCACCACCTTGGCGGCCACCTGCTCGACGGAACCGACGGGAGCGTTGGCGGTCGGCACGTTGCGTGAGTTCGGCGCCGCCGAGGTGATGGTGGTGACCGAACGTCCGTCGGGTCGGACCATGGTGGCGACCACGCCACCCACACCCGCCGACACGGCCGCGATGGCCAGGGCGGCGGCCGTCAGGCCGACGGCACGCCCGCGCGTGCGACGCGGGGCCTGCGGCCCGGGTGCACCGTATCCCTCGCTGTAGCCGCCATAGGGCGGGTAGCCGCTCGGCGCGGGGGTGGCCGCGGGGGTGGCCGCGGGGGTGGCATAGCGCCAGTCGTAGGGCCGGGTCGCTCCGGCCGGGGTGTAGCCCGGCGCCGCAGGGGCATTCGGCATTCGCTGGCCGGTCTGCTGCGGTGCGGAGTACCGCTGGTCGTCTGTCATGGCGTTTCTCTTTGCTCTTTCTTCGTCAATCCGATGCACGCGAACGTGCCGTTTGATGACAAGTTTGCCGGTAACTACTGAGAATCGACTGAGATGACACTCCGCGCCGCGACGGCGTTTCCGTTTGCCATGGTCGCGTCGCCGTTGCTATCCGGCTTTTCGCTGACGGCAGACGAACGGTGGTAGGCGGTCGGCGTCGGTTTACCCGGGAGCAGGACGAAGAACGAGGTACCCGGCGGGTCCCCGCCGGGTGTGGTCTCACCGATCCTGATCACACCACCGTGCTTGACGACGACCTGTTTGACGATCGCCAGGCCGAGACCTGAGCCGGGCATGGCGCGTGCCGATGCGGACCGGTAGAACCGCTCGAAGACCAAGGCCCGCTCATCGGGGGTGATGCCGGGCCCTTCGTCGGAGACGACGAGTTCGGCATGCGCCGAATCGACCTGGCGCAGGTGTAGCCCGACGGTGCCGCCGGGCGGACTCCACTTGGCGGCGTTGTCGAGCAGGTTGAGCACCGCCCGCGACAGGCCGGCCGCATCGCCGTGCACGATCCAGCCGATGAAGTCGACATCGAAGTGAATGTCGTTGCGGCGGCGCCGAACTCGTTCAAGACTGCGGTCGATCACCTCGGTCATGTCGATGTCCTCGAGTGCAACTCCGTGCGCGTTGTCCTCGCGGGTCAGATCGACCAGATCGCCCACCAGCGTCGAGAGCTCCTCGATCTGACCTATGACGTCGGAGCGCAGTTCGGCGAGTTCACTCTCCGGGATCGGGGGCGCGCCGGGACTGCTGGACACCATCAGCAGTTCGACGTTGGTGCGCAGTGATGTCAGCGGGGTCTTCAGTTCGTGACCGGCGTCGGCGACCAGGCGCGCCTGGCGGTCCCGGGACTCGGCCAGCGCGGCCAGCATGGCGTTGAACGCCTCGGTGAGCCGCGCCAGTTCGTCACTGCCGAACACCGGGATCGGTCGCAAGTCGTCGGTGCGGGCCACCCGTTCGGCGGCCTCGGTGAGCCGTCCGACAGGTCGCAGCCCGGTGCGGGCCACCATGCCGCCTGCCACCGCGGCGATCACCACTCCGATGCCGCCGACGGCGAGCAGCACCCATTTGAGTTTGGTCATCACGACGTTGGTCGGTTGCAGGCTCTTGGAGATCAACAGGGAGCTGCCGTTGGGCAGATGGATGGCCAGGACCCGCTGATCGCCCACCGTGCGACGCGACATGAACAGCTCGCCGCGAATGACCGCCTTCTCCGGCTGACCCACCGGCAGGCTCTGCCCCTGCTGGTTGGCGGTGTAAATGGACCGTCCCGGATCGACCAGCATCGCGTTGACGTCGGAGTAGGCGGTGCCCTCGATGGCCTTGGCAGGATCGGCGGCCAGCGACCCGCTGGCGATGAGTAACTGTGCGCGGCTCTGCAACTGGTTGTCGATGTCGGTGTAGAGGGCGGCGGACACCACCGCGTAGACGGCGACGGCCATCAACACCACGACCATCGCCACCATCGACATGGCCAGCAACATGACCCGCCATCGCAGCGACAGCGAGGTGGCCGCCCGCTCCGGCATCCGCATCGCGCGTGCGCGCCGCCTCCAACGGGACATCACGAGCTTCGGGGACATCAGGGCGGGGTTTCACGCAGCACATAGCCCACACCACGCACGGTGTGGATCAGCCGCGGTTCCCCTTCCGCCTCGGTCTTGCGCCGCAGATACCCGACGTACACCTCGAGCGCATTGCCGGACGTCGGGAAGTCGAAACCCCACACCTCTTCGAGGATCCGGCTGCGCGTGAGCACCCGGCGGGGGTTGGCCATCAACATCTCCAGCAGAGCGAACTCGGTGCGGGTGAGGCTCATCGAACGTTCGCCGCGGTGCACCTCGCGGGTGCCGGGGTCAAGGGTCAGGTCGCCGAACGTCAGGGTCACCGACTCGCCGGCATCCTCGGGGCCGGTGCGGCGCAGCAGGGCGCGCAGCCGGGCCAGCAACTCCTCCAGAGCGAACGGCTTGGGCAGGTAGTCGTCGGCTCCGGCGTCGAGGCCGGCGACCCGCTCGGAAACCGAATCGCGGGCGGTGAGCACCAGGATCGGAAGATCGTCCCCGGTGCTGCGCAGCTGCCGGCACACCTCGAGGCCGTCCAGGCGCGGCATCATGACGTCGAGGATGAGGGCGTCGGGGCGCTCGTTGGCGATCGCATCCAGGGCCTCGACCCCGTCCTCGGCGAGGTCGACGGTGTACCCGTTGAAGGAAAGGGATCGCCGCAGGGACTCACGCACCGCCCGGTCGTCATCGACCACAAGGATTCGCACGATTTCTAGTGTCAACCAATCCAGTTAGATTCGTCTGAAAACGCGCCGCCGAGCAGGCGGAACGGTTTCGCCGACGAACGGCCGTCAGGGCGTGTCAGCGCTTGTCGAGGTCGATCAAGCCCAGCCTCGCCGCCTTCTGCAAGCGACGCGGAATCTTGTACTGACGTCCGCCGACCGACACCGTCACCAGTCCGGGCGCCTGGGCCTTCCACTGCGAACGCCGACTACGGGTGTTCGAACGCGACATCCGCCTCTTGGGCACGGCCATGGGGTGCGATCTCCTCGTGAATTACTCACCGCGCAGGTCAGACGCGTCGGCGAACTGGCTCAAGGATAGCCGCCGGGGCCGGTCTTCTCCAAAGCGGCCGGGAGTAACCTACCGGTTGGTCGGCCTGGTGCGAGGAGTGGCGCGGTGACGGTGGTCCGGATCGGGAACTGCTCGGGGTTCTACGGCGACCGGATCTCGGCCATGCAGGAGATGCTCAGCGGCGGCGTTCTGGACTACCTGACCGGCGATTACCTGGCCGAGCTCACCATGCTGATCCTGGGCCGCGACCGGATGAAGTACCCGGAGCGCGGGTACGCCAAGACCTTTCTGACACAGCTCGAGGCGTGCCTGGGCACCGCCCGCGACTCGGGGGTCCGGATCGTCGTCAACGCGGGCGGTCTGAACCCGGCCGGCCTGGCCGCGGCCGTGCGGACCCTGGCGGACAGACTCGGTGTGCCGACCGCCGTGGCCCACGTCGAAGGCGACGACCTGCTGGACCGGGCCGGCGAACTGGGCCTCGGCTCCCCACTGACCGCCAACGCCTACCTCGGCGCGTGGGGAATCGTGGAGTGCCTGCACGCCGGGGCCGACATCGTCGTCACCGGACGGGTCACCGACGCCTCGCTGGTGGTGGGCCCGGCCGCGGCGCACTTCGGGTGGGCCCGCGACGACTACGACCGACTGGCCGGAGCCGTCGTGGCCGGGCACGTCATCGAGTGCGGCACCCAGGCCACCGGCGGGAACTACTCCTTCTTCACCGACATCGCCGACCTGGGTCACCCGGGCTTCCCGCTCGCCGAGATCCGCGCCGACGGCTCATCGGTGATCACCAAGCATCCTCACACCGGCGGGCAGGTGAGTATCGGCACGGTGACCGCGCAGCTGCTCTACGAGATCACCGGGACGAGGTATGCGAACCCCGACGTCACGGCGCGGTTCGACACGATCGAACTCAGCGCCGACGGGCCGGACCGCGTCGTCATCTCCGGGGTGCGGGGGGAGCCTCCGCCGCCGGAATTGAAGGTCTCCCTGAACGCGATAGGCGGCTACCGCAATTCGGTCACCTTCGTCCTGACCGGTCTGGACGTCGACGCCAAAGCCGAACTGGTTCGCGCTCAGCTCGAAGCCGGCCTGACCCACATGCCGGCAGAGCTGGAATGGACCCTGGCACGCACCGACCACTCCGACGCCGACACCGAACAGACCGCCAGCGCGCTGTTGACATGCACGGTGCGTGACACCGATGCCGACATCGTCGGACGCCGATTCTCCTCTGCCGCAGTGGAACTCGCACTGGCGAGCTATCCCGGATTTCACACCACCGCCCCGCCGTCGGATGCGGTGGTGTACGGGGTGTTCACACCGGGCTACGTGCCTGCCGCAGAGGTGCCACATGTTGCCGTGCACGCCGATGGAATCCGCGTGCAGATCGCACCGGCCACCCAGACACGTCAGCTGCGCGACGCCGAACCGCCCGCGCCACCCGAGCCACTGCAGTCCGCGCCGACGCGGCGACTGCCGCTGGGGGCGATCGCCGGGGCGCGCAGCGGCGACAAAGGCGGCAGCGCCAACATCGGAGTCTGGGTGCGCACAGACGACCAGTGGCGCTGGCTGGCACACACGCTGACTCCGGACAAACTCCGCGAACTGCTTCCCGAGGCGACCGATCTACCCGTCACCCGCCACCTTTTCCCGAAACTGCGCGCGATGAATTTCGTCATCGACGGGATTCTCGGGCGCGGCGTCGCCTATCAGGCGCGGTTCGATCCGCAGGCCAAGGGACTCGGCGAGTGGCTGCGCAGCCGCCACGTCGAC
>JBAXCK010000084.1:0-13930 GCA_037141465.1 Mycobacteriaceae bacterium
GCGTCTTGCCGACGAGCGCCTCGCGCAGGGAAACGGCTGTGCGAAAGACGGTGTCTCCCTCGGGCATGAAGAATCAGTTCAGCCTTGGGTCCACACCCGACCGGCGGCGGCCGCATCTGCCTCATATCGCGAAAGGTCCGCGGCGCTGGTGACTTCACCGGACTCCAGCCACCGCTGATACCAGCGCGCGGTCGCAGCGAGCGCATCCTCGAATCCCCACACGGGGCGCCACTGCAGTCGGCTTCGGGCCTTGGCGATGTCGAGTTGGAGTAGCCCGGCCTCATGTGGTCCCCGTTCGGTGGACTGCTCCCAGTGGACCCGTGGCCAGATGGCGGCCAAGCTCTGCAGCATGTGCTCCACCGTTCTGTTGCCCTCATCATCGGGTCCGAAGTTCCATGCCTCGGCGAACTCCCTGTCTGCGTCGAGGAGATGCTTGCCAAGGAGCAGGTAGCCGCTCAAGCAGTCCAGAACGTGCTGCCAGGGCCTAGTCGCCTGCGGGGACCGGATGACTAACGGCCGTTTCGCGGCCAGAGCTCGCGCCAAATCCGGGATGAGCCTGTCCTCCGACCAGTCCCCGCCACCGATGACGTTGCCGGCCCGCGCTGTCGCGATTAAGGCGGCCCCGCTGTCGCGGAAGAAGGAGTCCCGGTAGCTGGCGGCCACGATCTCCGTGCCGGCCTTTGAGGCACTGTAGGGATCGTGTCCGCCGAGTCGGTCATCCTCCCGATACGGCCACGGCCACTCCCGGTTGAGATAACACTTGTCTGAGGTGACCACCACGACGGCACGTGTGGTGGGCGTCTGGCGAACAGCGTCCAAAAGGTGCGCTGTCCCAGTGACATTGGTGGCCCATGTTGCGGCCGGCTCCCGGTAGGAACGCCGCACCAGCGGCTGTGCGGCCAGATGAAAGACGATGTCGGGCCGGGACTCTCGGATCACGGCGGCGACTGCGGATGCGTCGCGGATGTCGACGCGGTTATCGGAAATCGGAAGGTTCAGAAGGTCCCAGTGGTTGGGTTCTGAATTGGGGTCCAGCGCCAGACCGGTAACGTCCGCGCCGAGACGGCTTAGCCACAGGCACAACCAGCTGCCCTTGAATCCGGTGTGGCCGGTCACCAGAACCCGCCGACCGCGGTAGGCGTCGCCGAAGGCGGTCACGGCCACACTTTCCAGGGCGCGTTGCCACTGGTCCAGAGATCTTCCAGCATCATCTTCTCGCGCAGGGTGTCCATCGGCTGCCAGAAGCCTTCGTGTTCGAAAGCCATTAGTTGACCGTCGGCGGCAAGCCGGGTCAGCGGCTCTCCCTCCCACGACGCGAGGTCGCCACCGATGTAGTCCAGAACCGTCGGCGAGAGTACGAAAAACCCGCCGTTGATGAGGCCGCCGTCACCCGGCGGCTTCTCGGTGAATCGGGTGACTCTGGTGCCGTCGCACTCGATCGCGCCGTAACGGCCGGGGGGCAACACGGCGGTTATCGTCGCGTGCCGACCGTGAGCCCGATGAAACTCGACGCTGGCGGCGATATCGACGTTGCTCAGCCCGTCTCCGTAAGTGAAGCAGAAAGCGTCCTCGTCTCGCAGGTACTCGCTCACCCGCTTGAGGCGCCCCCCGGTCGCGGTGTCGGTCCCGGTGTCCACGAGGGTGACCCGCCACGGCTCGGCGTACTGCTGATGCACTTCCATCTTGTTGGCCGACATATCGAACGTGACGTCCGACATGTGCAGGAAGTAGTTGGCGAAGTACTCCTTGATGACGTAACCCTTGTAACCGCAGCAGACGATGAAATCGTTGATGCCATGGTGGGAGTAGACCTTCATGATGTGCCACAGAATGGGGCGGCCACCGATCTCCACCATCGGTTTGGGGCGGAGCACCGTTTCCTCGCTGATCCGCGTCCCCAGCCCGCCGGCAAGTAAGACTGCCTTCATGGTTGGCTACTTCCCCTGACTTCGCTGCGTTGCTCGGACGTAAACTGTATCCCTAGCGGCGCAGCCGCAGTCCTCGAGGGTTGCGGGAAAAACCGGCCGCAAGCAGGGCGTCTACCGGAGGACCGTCGACCTGCAGCGCTGGGATCCCATCGATTCTCTCGATCGTGACCCCACCGATCCGCCCTGTGGCGACAAGCCGGCCGACCGACTCGGCCGCCGACGCGAGCACCTCGACGTTCGCGCTGAAGGTCAACAAGGAGCGGCCGCCGCGCTCCAGATACCAGGCCAGCGCACCGTCGACGAGGACGACGAGCGCGCCGGCTTTGCGCCCTGGCCGGTGGCCGCCGTCGACGCCGTCCCGCGACGGCCACGGCAACGCCGCGCCGTAAGGGTTCGCCGGGTCCGCCGCAGCCAGCACCACAGCGTCACGGTCGGGCTCGCTGGAGTCGACGGGGTCGGCGTAGCCACGGAGGCTGTCCACGCTCGACGCCTGCGCGAACTGGGCGCCTCCGAGCGATTCCACGAAGTATCCCCGCTGGCAGCGGCCCGCCTCCTCGAATGCCGACAGAACTTTGTACAACGTCGCGAAACCGCCGGGCACGCCCTCGGCGGCGACCGCACCCTTTGTCACTACGCCGTATCTGTTGATCAGCATTTCAGCTTGGGCGTGTGCGCGCAGAGTCGAATCAGGCTCCCGTGCCGGCAGTGCCGACCAGCGGCCGGCAACCGTCGCGTCGACGCTGCGGCTCTGCGGCTGCGCCAGCGCGTAGCGGCTCAGCCGCGGTGTCCGTCGCTGCCGATGCGCGGGAGTCCCGCGGCCACCGGTCAGCCTGGCGCGGATTGGTGCGAATGTGTCACCGGTGATCCAGCCCGCCCACACGAGGTCCCACAGCGCATCGCGGGCCAAGGTGTCCGAACCCTGCGTCAGCTGCCGGAAGAAGAAAGCTCCCCTGGAGTCGCCCGGCCGGCCCAGCACATCAAGGATCCGGTGGTGGGCCTCGGTGAGTTCGATGTCGGCAGGGGCTGCGAGGGTGATGGGTGCGGTTTCGCTCACGTGGAACGCCACCCAGCCGTCCGAACTGGAGATTTCACCGCCGCCCGACCAGGTGATCTCACCGGAGGCCAGCAACTCATCGAGCATGGCGGGCTGATAGTCACGGATGCGAGAAGCGAGCACAAGCTGTTCGGCCGCCGAGGCCGGCATCGGCAGACCGGCCAGCTGCTCCACGACGCTCAGCAGTCCGTCGGCGCCCGTCACCGCGCCGCGCCCGACGTGCTGCCATGCGGGCAGGAACCTCGCGAAGGCGTCGGTGCTGACCGGCTCGACCTGTGCGCGTAGCGCAGCCAACGATCGGCGCCGAAGAATTCGGAGCACATCCGCATCGCACCATTGCCGCTCACCGGTGAAGTCACCTCGAATGACTCTGCGGTCCAACGCCATCCGGGCAAGGACGTCCTCAGCCACGCGCATACCCAGACCGAAACGCTCCGCGGCATCAGCGGTCGTGAACGGACCCCGCGTGCGCGCATACCGGGAGAGCAACTCGCCGAGCGGGTCGCCGACGGTGTCGGTGAAACCCGCCGGAACCCCGACCGGAACGGCAACGCCGACCGCATCCCGAAGTCGGCCGATATCTTCGATCGCCGACCACCAACGTCGACCCGCGTAAGCCACCTCGACGACGCGCCGTGCAGCGTGCAGGCCATCCAGCCACGGTCCGGCGTCGGCGGCCGTCGATCGCTCGGTGACCTCGTCGTGCGTCAGTGGCCCGAGCAGCCGCAGTAGATCGGCGACTCCCTCGGCATCACGGACGCGGCGATCCTCGGCGAGGTGTTGCAGTTGCCGCTCCGTATTCGCGACGATCTCGGGGTCGAGTAGTTCGCGCAACTCCACCCTGCCGAGCAACTCTGCCAGCAGAGCAGTGTCCAGCGACAGAGCGGCAGCGCGCCGCTCAGCCAGTGGGCTGTCGCCTTCGTACATGAAGGCGCCCACGTAGCCGAAGAGCAATGACGCCGCGAATGGGGATGGCGTGGGCGTCTCAACTTCGACCAGTCGGACGCGACGCTGCGCGATGCGCGTCATGAGATCGGTCAATGCGGGGACGTCGTACACGTCCTGGAGGCATTCCCGCACTGTCTCGAGAACGATGGGGAAGTCGGGATACTTGCGTGCGACGTCGAGCAGTTGTGCTGCACGCTGCCGCTGATGCCAGAGCGGTGAGCGCTTGCCGGGATGTCGACGCGGGAGCAGCAGAGCACGCGCAGCGCATTCACGGAACCGGGAGGCGAACAGTGCCGATCCGCCGACTCCCTCGGTGACCAGCGGCTCGATCTCGTCGGGGTCGAAGACGAACAAGTCTGCACCCGGGGGCGTGTCATCGGTGTCGGGCAGCCGCACGACGATGCCGTCATCGCTCGCCGTCGGCTTCTCGTCAATGCCGTAGCGCTCCAGCAGCCGTCGGGCCACGGCGAGCGCGAGGGGGCCGTGGACTTTCAGTCCGTACGGCGAATGCAGAAGGATGCGCCAGTCACCCAACTCGTCGCGGAATCGCTCCACCAGCAGCGTGACGTCACTGGGTACGACGCGGGTGGCGTCGAGTTGATCCTGGATGAGGCGCCTCAGGTTGTCGGTGGCGTAGGCGTCCAAGCCGGCGCCGGCACATCGCTGGTCGAAGCCGGCGCGGTCCAAGCCTGCCAGTTCTCCGGTGAACGCTCCCATCGCGGCACCGAGTTCGGCGGGTCGGCCGGCATCGTCGCCGCGCCAGAACGGCAGTCGCGCCGGCTGTCCCGGTGCAGGCACGACGAGAACCCGGTCATGGGTGATCTCGGTGATCCGCCAACTCGTCGCTCCCAGTGCGATGACATCGCCGGGCCTGGACTCGTAGACCATCTCCTCGTCGAGTTCGCCCACGCGCGACGGCTTGTCGTCCTCCGTCGCCAGATAGACAGTGAACAGCCCGCGGTCGGGTATGGCGCCGCCGGAGGTGACCGCGAGCCGTTGCGTCCCCGGACGCGCAATCAGGCTCCCGATATCGCGTTCATAGATCAGTCGCGGGCGTAACTCGGCGAAGTCGGTCGACGGATACTTCCCGGACAGCAGATCCAGCGTCGATTCGAAGATGCTGCGAGACAGCGCCGCGAAGGGTGCGCTTCGCCGGACGGTGTCGAACCACACGTCGGCGTTCAGGGGCTCCAAAGCGCACGCGGCGACTGTCTGTTGCGCCAGTATGTCGAGTGGATTCGACGGAACTCGCGTGGTCTCGATCTCGCCGAGTCGCATGCGGTGCACGCTGACCGCGCATCCGATGAGGTCCGTGCGATGCTTCGGCAGCAGCACGCCCTGAGAGATCTCGCCCACCTGATGCCCGGCGCGCCCGACCCGTTGCAGTCCGCTCGCCACCGAGGGCGGTGATTCGACCTGGATCACCAGATCGACGGCGCCCATGTCGATTCCGAGTTCCAGACTCGACGTCGCCACGACCGCCTTGAGCCGCCCACTCTTGAGATCGTCCTCGACCACGGCGCGCTGCTCCTTGGAGACCGACCCGTGGTGTGCCCTCGCCAGGATCGGCTCGGCGCCCTGAACCTGATTCGAGGCGAGTATCTGGGCCGGTGGGGTTGGCAACTCGACGCCGTTGCGGGTTGCGTGAATCTCGTTGATCCGCGCGGTGAGCCGTTCGGCGAGCCGTCTGGAGTTCGCGAAGACGATGGTCGATCGATGTTCCTCGATGAGGTCGACGATGTGGTTCTCCACATCTGGCCACAGGGTGTTGTTCTCCAGATTCGCCATATCGGGGACCGGAACCTGGACCGAGAGTTCGAAGGTCTTACCCGCCGTCGGGTTCACCACTCGTACGGGGCGGCCGCCCGCCAGGAAGCGGGCGACCTCCTCGGGCGGCCGCACCGTGGCCGACAGCCCGATGCGCTGCGCCGGATCGGCCAGCATCGAGTCGAGACGTTCAAGGGACACCGCGAGGTGGGCACCGCGTTTCGTTGCCGCAACCGCGTGGACCTCGTCGATGATGACCGTCTGGACATCAGTGAGGGTGTCGCGCGCGGCGGAGGTGAGCATCAGATAGAGCGACTCGGGTGTGGTGATGAGGATGTCCGGTGGCCGGGCGATGAGGTCACGTCGGCGCCCCGGGGGTGTGTCGCCGGAACGAACGCCGACGCTGATAGCCGGTGCGGTCAGATCGCGTTGCTCGGCGATGCGTGCGATGCCCGCCAGTGGTGTGCGTAGATTGCGCTCGACGTCGACGGCCAGTGCCTTGAGGGGTGAGATGTAGAGAACTCGGGTCCCGCAACTCTCCGGCTTCGGACGGTGCGCCAACCGGTCGACGGCCCACAGGAACGCGGCCAGAGTCTTGCCCGATCCGGTCGGTGCGATCACCAATGTGTGGTCCCCGTCGGCGATCGCCGACCAGGCTTCGGCTTGTGCAGCGGTCGGGGCGGCAAATGTGCCGGCGAACCAGTCCCGCGTCAGCGAACTGAATCGGGACAGCGGATCCGCGGAGGGCACCGGCTCAGTTTGCCAGCTATCGTAGTGCCCGTGCAGGGCCGGGTGAGCGAGAGCGCGCGCCGGCTCGCGGCATCTGCGCTGGGTGCCGATCGCGTGTTAGTCACCGGTGCTTCGGGCTGGCTCGGCAGGACCGCGCTGGACCTCATCGCCCCCCTCGGGCTACCGACGCTGGCGCTGGCGAGCCGGGCTCGCATGATCCGGGTCAGTGGCCGCGACGTCGAGTGCCGAACCTGGGACGACCGCGAGGTCTCGGCGTTCGGGCCGACTGTGGTCCTCGATTGCGCGTTCCTCACCAAGGGGTTTGCCACCACGATGCCACTGGCCGATTATGTCGCCACCAACCGACTTCTGACCGAGCGTCTGCTCTACGCGACGCGACTTCCGCAGGTTCGACTGGCGCTCACCGTGTCCAGTGGCGCGGCGGTTCACCCGCATGACGCCTACAGTGGCGCCCTTGAGGACAATCCCTACGGCTATCTCAAGAGGGAGGCCGAGCACCGTCTGATGGAAACCGCGGCGGGTACGGGCACGGTGCCGGTGGTGGCCCGCGCATGGAGCATCTCCGGCGCCCACGTCCAGGATCCGCAGAATTTCGCGTTGGGTTCGATGATTCGGGCGGCCGCCCAGGGATCGATCCGGATCACGGCGAAGCGTCCCGTCTTCCGCCGATACGTCCTCGCCGAGGAGTTACTGGCGGTGGGAATCGCGGAGGGCGCAATCGGCGCCACCACCATCGACTCCGGGGGGGAACTCGTCGAGATGAATGATCTTGCGCACCGGATCGCTGCGGTAGTGAATCCCGGCGCCCACATCAGTCGTGCCGGCGTGGAGGCGGTCAATCCCGACCGCTACCACTCCAATGGTTGTGACTGGGACGATCACTGCCGGCATCTTCATTTCGTCGGTGCGTCGCTCGAGGAACAGATCGAGATCACAGCGCGCGGTGTGCTGAGCTGATGCGGGGCTCAGCTGGCCAGGTCGGCGCGCTTGCATGCATATTGCAGCAGATTTCCGGCAGAGCCGAGCGCCTTGTTCTGCGACGTGCTCAAGTCGAGGACCCGGCTTGCTTGGACTGAGAGGCCGCACCTCTCCAGCAGTAGCGTCATCGACCGGGGAGTGTAGAAGTTGATGTGCTCGTGCCAGTGTTTCTTGCGGTCGGCACCGGAGTACGGCGGTCCGCTCCTGCCCTCCTGGAGCTTTTCGAGTGGGACCTCGACGTAAAGAGTCGTCTGAGCCGACATGAACGGCTGGATCGCAGTCAGGGTGTCAGCCGGGAAGGGGATGTGCTCGAGTACCTCCGAGAGCACGATCAGGTCGTAGGAGACCCGCTCCTCCGGAATCTCGGAGAAGCTCACCGCATCGTCCCGGCCCGCTTCCTTGGCGCTCGGATCGTAGATGTGCAGAAGCGAACGTCGTTCTTTGAACGGGGTGTTGATGCCCGTGTCCCCGCCCCAATCGAGCACGGCGATGCCGGATTCCGGAACGAACTCCTCGAGAAAGCTCTCGACCTCATCGAGGAATGAGATGCCCTCGGCGATCTTCGCGTTGCGTTCGGCATAGCCGGGTTCGTACTTATCTCGCAACTCGGTGTACACCGTTCCCCGGTAGTCGCTGTACAGCTGGCCCATCTCCGAATCCGAGAAGCGGTAGTCGACAAAGAGGTGACCGCAGTCACGACACATCAGCGATTTACAGAGAGCGTATCCCGTGCCATCCGGGATCGTCGCCAGCCCGAGACTCTTATCTAGGTCCAATGGTGCCAGGTTCATCGCCATGTGGGAAACGAAGGGCATCCAGATCGCCGGGGACCACTCCAGATCCCGGGACTCACAGCACACGCAGCTCTCGACTGTTGTTCCCATGGTTCCCAGACTTTAGACGGTCGCGGCTTGCGCGGGCTAATTCGATCGGGGGATCGCGTACAGCACGCTGTCGAAGGTATTGAACTGGTGCTGACGGAGGTAGTAGTCGTAGTCGTCGCAGAGATTGAAAAGCAGTTCCGGCAGTTGCCAGAGGTCTTCAGGGTTGTGGTACATCGACACGAGCAGCGCCGGACGGCAGCGCTTAATCATCCGTTCAGCGCCGTGCAGAACAAGCGCCTCGGCGCCTTCCACATCGATCTTGATCATGTCCACATCGATGTTGGGCAGGAGTTGGTCGAGCCCAACGGCGGCGATGTGGAGATCACCGCCGCTTGAGATCGTGCTTCCCTCGCCGTTACCGGAGTTGAACGAGAGGATGGAGTAGTCCTGGGCGGCCGCCAGTGGGAGGCAGACCGCCTCGGGCCGCGTTGAGCTCACGTTCTCGACCAGGGCCTTGAAGTTCTGCGGGTCCGGTTCCAACAGATACGCCCGTCGACAGTCGACCTCTGGCTCGGCCAGCAACTCGGCATAGGTGTCGCCGGTATAGGCGCCGCAGTCCACATAGGTTATGGCGCCGGGTTTCATCGTGAACTCATTGAAATAGCGATGCTCCGGCGACAGGTACGTCGAGTACGGGGTGTCCAAGCCGAGGCGGAAAGCGGCGATGCGGTACAGCAGATGGCGACTGGTGTCGTCGGCGAGCACGCGTGCCACCGCGTCGATGCGGTCCAGGTAAGGGAGTAGCGAGCTGCGCCTGCTCAACCAGTACCGCCACCCCAACTCGTCGTGGACGACCTCATAGGTGTCCCACGGCATGAGCAGTTCACCGGCGAATTCGGGCGGTACGTGCTTGGTCAACAGTTCGTGGAATCCGACATAGTGGTTGAGCAGACCCATGGCCACTTGGGCGTTGGACACTTTGGCGGAGAAAGTCGGCCAGTCAAGTACCGGAAGTCCGAGCGCTGTCGACTTCTGATTCAAATTGTCGATGAACCCAGCCACGTCGAAGCCTTTGCTCCGCAAAGCTGTGCAGAGATTCTGGCCGAAGCCGCCGGCCCCGAAAATCCACACCGGCCGGTCGGCGTCGATCGCCTTCGGCGGCGCCGCGTCGGCGGCCTTCTCCAAGGTTGCGAAGTCAACCGGCTGAACTTCAGTGGTGCTCATCAGACATGCCCCGGATCGTGGTGGACGTGGGAGACGTCCGCGAGTATAGCAAACTCCCGATTCGCCACCTATCGCGCAGGTTTCCCACTAGAGCGCCGGTTCGCACATCGTTCTGGCCACGCCCGGCAACTCGCTGAAGTGGTCGATCCGGGCGTCTGCCGTGATCGTCTCGATGGCACCATGCGGGTAGCCGAAGGTCACCAGCACGAATGGGATGCCCGTCGCGGCCGCCGTCTCGGCGTCGATCTCACTGTCGCCGACGAAGATCGAGGCGCGTGCCGTCGTGCCGAGGCGTTCCAAGGCCATCTCGGCGAGTTGTGGATCCGGTTTTAGGCGCCGGCCGGGCGCTCCTCCGATGATGACGTCGAGGTGGCCTGCGATGCCGAGCCCGGCGGCGTACGGCACGGCGATGTCTTCGCTCTTGTTGGTGCAGACGCCGATCCGGTACCTGTCCTGCTTCAGTGCGGCGAGTGTGTCAACGACTCCGGGATACAGATCGTTGGGATCGGCGTCCTGCTCTCGTAACAGAGTCCGCAACTCGTCGAGGTCGGCTACCGGGTCAGTCTGCTCACCAAGAGCGGCAGCCAGCATCGCTGTGCCGCCGAGGCTGACGAATCGACGCACGGCCGCGACGTCCACCGGCGGTGCGCCTCGCCGGCATGCCATCTCGTTGATCGCGCGGGTCATCGAGGGTGCGCTGTCCACAAGGGTCCCGTCTAAGTCGAAGACGATCCCGGCCTCGGAGCCCCGGTTACGGCCGCGTTGCATTCTTGGACTGCTCGATCAGACGCTCAGGCACATTTTCGGAGGCCGAATCGAGGGGCACGATCATGTTGGCGCGGAACTCGTCGCGGGGAAGCAGTGGCGACATGTCCTCAAGCGGCATCGACCGGATTGTCCCGTCAGGCTGGGGCAGTGCTGCGGACTTCGGCCACAGGGCCTCGTCGGACTGGACCCGGACGTCGACGAGAATCGGGCCGCGTCGGGACAGGGCATCGCGGACACCGGAGACCAGATCGGCGGCGTCGTCGATCCTGATCGCCTCGATACTGTTTGCCTTGGCGAGTTCGACGAAGTCAGGTAGCCCCAGCCGTCCTTCCGGGCCGGTCCCGACGTAACGCCCTTCGAAATAGTTGCGCTGCGTGTTGCGGATCGACGCGTACCCGCAGTTGTCGAAGAGGAAGAGCTTGAGCGGCAGGTCGAGCATTCTGATCGTCTGCAGTTCCTGGATGTTCATCATCATGCTGCCGTCGCCCTCGATACCGACCATGGACGTCGCGCCGGAGGCCAGACCGGCGCCGACCATGGCCGGCAGACCGTAGCCCATTGCGCCCAGGCCCGATGTCAGGAAGATCCGCTGGCCGGGTTTGTTGGCGAAGCCGGTGTAGAAGATCTCCACGGCCAGCCCGGAGCTGCCGGTGACGATCAGGGTGTCCTCGCCGATCTCGTCAGAGAGCACCTTGGTCAGGTGGTAGTGACTGATGACACCGGACGACGGGAACGGCGCCCCGTCGTTGATCGGGTATCGGGCCTTCCAGTCGTTGCAGCGGTCCAGCCAAGCCGAGCGGTCGGTGTCGGCGATCTGCGAAAGCTGCTCGAGCAGGGCCCGGATGAAGTCGCGCGCATCGGCGTTCACCGCCCGCGCGATCTGCATCTCCGGTGGGAACTTCGCCAACTCCGCCGGGTCGACGTCAACGATGATTTTCGGCGCGTTACGCCCGAAGCGGGCCGGGGTGTAGGCAGTGACCACGTTGTCCAGCCGTGCCCCGATGGCCAGGATCAGGTCGCTGTTGGCGACGGCGAAGTTCGGCGCCCGCAGGGCGACGGTGCCGGGCTTGCCGACAGCCAGGCGGTGTCCGGATGCGATGAGGTCCATGGCGTTCCAGGTCGTGACGACCGGAATGCCCAATGCCTCGTAGAGGTCGCGGAAGTCGTCGGCGGCCTCAGCCAGTCGGATCCCGTGTCCGGCGACGATGACGGGCCGCTGCGCCGCGTTGAGGAGGTCGATCACGGCGGCGGCATCGGCGGATAGGTCGGGCCGGTCGCTCGCCTCGGGCTGATAGCCGCGCAGTGTGGACACCTCGACCGGTGCGGCCTGGACGTCGAGGGGGATGTCGAGCCACACCGGACCGCGCCTACCGCTGGTCGCCAGGTGGACGGCCTTCTCAAAGTGATACCGGATGTCGGCCGGATCATCAACGGTGACGGCGTATTTGGTGACGGTCCGCACCATCGAGACGATGTCGACCTCCTGCGGACCCTTCTGCCGGACGCCGCTGTCACCCATCAGATCGGCACGCTTGACCTGTCCGGAGATGATCAGCAGCGGAACCGACTCGATCCAGGCGCCGGTTACACCGGTGATCGCGTTGGTGGCACCGGGGCCGGTGGTCACCAGTGCGCAGCCGAGATGACCGTTGATCCGCGAATACGCCTCCGCGGCAATCGCAGCGGCTTGTTCGTGATGGGTCGGCACGTAGCGGATGTCACTGTTCTGCGCCAGCGCATCGACGAGATACATCGCCCCGCCGCCGGGGACAAGAAAGACCGAATCGACGCCCTCTGCGGCTACCCGGGCGAACAGGTAATCGGCAACTCGTGTCGTCGGGATGGGTTCAGCCCATCCAATGGGTGATGAACGTCTTGCGATCCTTGTTCTCTGCGATCTTGGGATCGGTGTAGAAGGAGTCATCGACGTAGTGCGTCGAAGAGATCTCCTCCAGGATCGTGCCCGTCTGGGTGGTGAAGGCGTGGCGCACCGTCCGTTCGACGGTGATCACATCACCGGGTCCGTAGGTGTGACGCTCTCCGTCCAGGCTGAGGTCCAGATCGCCGTAGAGGACGTGGAAAGTCTCTTCCTTCTGATTGTGGAACTGTTCCGGGTGCTTCTGTCCAGGCAGGACCGCAATCAGCTTCTTGCAGTATTCGCGGTTCACCACAGTGATCATCGTGATGCCGAATTCATCGAATTTGTCGATGCCGTAGTGGTGGGAGATCTCGAGCTGTGCCTCACCGGGGATCACCACATTGCTGCGGTCCAGCAGTGATTTCACGTCCTGCACGATCGCCCAGATCTTCTCCCGCACTTCTTCGCGCTTGGTGTTGGATGTGAGGACCGGCTCGTTCTTCTTGATGTCACTGGTCGCGCTGTAGACCGTGTACTTGGACCAGTCGTTGGCGGTGATGTGGCCGTCCTGGGTCGGGATCGCCAGGAAGATGTCGTCGTTTCCGATCTTCTCGCCGGCCTTGATGTCGCGCTTGACGAACACGCCGCGCCGCAGCGAGAGAAGACTTGCCCGCTCATCGGCGGTGGCGTCGGCCCGCCGGCCTGAGACGCCGTTGACGGCGCGTGCGGTCTTGGCAACCTCCAGCCAGGCACGGGCCTGCTGCGGGTCGGCTGAGTAGCCGTTGATGTCGTACTTGTCGGTGGGCAGGCCTACATGCTTCTCGAAGACCGTGCAGCCTTTACCGACCGCAACGGCAACCGGCAGGGTCTCGATGGGGAACTCATGCGTCGAGTAGCCGACGCGGATGCCCTCGTAGCGCTCGCGGAGGAAGTCGATCTGATTCAGCTGCAGCTTGTCATTGGTGGTCGGATATTCCGCCACGCAGTGCATGAGTATGAACTCCTTGTTGCGGTGCTTGAGGAACGCCACCACACTGTCGATCTCCTCTACGGTGGATCCCGCGGTCGAGACGATCATCGGCAAGGGGCTTGCGACCGCCTTCTCCAGCAGCGGCCAGTCCGTCAGCGAGCAGCTGGCGATCTTGAGGATGTCGAAACCGTCCTCGACGACGCGGTCGACGGATTCCTCGTCGAAGGGTGTACAGATCGGGACGAAACCGTTGCCGCGGATGGCGTCGACCAGCTTGCGTGAGTCCTCGCGGGTCAGGCGGGTCTCCTCGAACCGCTTGATGTACTTGATATCGTCGCGGCCCTGATAGTCCGGGTGGATGAAGGTGTCCAGGGCGCGGTACTGCATCTTGAACGCGAAGGTGAAGTCGAAGTCCCGCGCGACAGACGCGAACTCTTCGATCAGGCGGATGCCGTGGTCGACCTCGCCCATGTGGTTGTTGGCCATCTCGAAGATGAAGAGCCACTCGGGGATGTTGGTGTTGTCCGCCATGCTAGAAACCTCTCCGTCCGCGCGGAAGAGCGCGCTATCTCGGCTAACTTCGAAATCGGCCTGAACGCCCCTTTCATGCAGCGTACCAAAGCAGAATTTCGCGGTACAGCTACTTCGGTCGGGCTCACTCCCAGGCATCCACCCTAATGCGATCGGGGCCAACGCCGGCGGCAGCCAGCCCGGTCTTGAGGGCGCTGATCATCTCCGGGGGGCCGGACAGGTAGAAGACCGCCGTGGCCGGTGAACCGGTGGTCTGCGCCGCGGCCAGTGCGGCCTCGGCGGACAGCCGCCCCGGCCGGGTGCCCTCTGGGGCGTCCTCCTCGACGAAGG